>JBJEIU010000089.1:0-17434 GCA_051877355.1 Hominilimicola sp. | reverse complement strand
CGTTGACGGTGTGATAAAAGCTATAAAAAAGGCGGATATAATCGTGTTAGGTCCCGGAAGTCTTTATACAAGCATAATTCCAAATCTGCTTGTTGATGGTATTGTGGACGCAATCAGAGAAAGCAAGGCTGTGAAGATTTATGTGTGCAACATAATGAGTCAGGGCGGCGAAACGGAGAACTATACGGCGAGCGACCACTTGGCAGCGATAGAACGTCACTCATACGAGGGTATCGCGGATATAGTGATTGCGAACAATGCAATAATACCCGAGGGGCTTAAGAAAAAATACGCCGAGGAGCATGCCTATGAGGTGGAAATTGACGCTAATAAGATACTGAAGCGTTCAAAGCTTGTTCAGGGTAATCTTCTGCTTGTACGAAATGATAAGATACGTCATAATTTCAGCCGTTTGGCAAGAACTATAATGCGTCTCGGCAGTGATATAAATTATTTTGAAAATAAATGAGAAAGGACTATGTAAAATGTCTTTTTCATCACAGATAAAGGAAAAGCTCTGCAAATCAGAACACACCTGCCCGAACTGCTCTGCCTATGAGATAGCGGGTGCTCTGATGCTCAGCGGGGTAATCGGTGAGGATTCTATACGGCTAGCAACAGAAAATGAACATGTGGCGCAGCGTATAAAAACTGATATTTTATCATCTTTCGGCATTGACGCGCCGATAAAGAGTATGTCAAGAATATATCGTATTGAAATTGATGATATTTACCAGGTTGAAAATATAAAGGGCGGTATATTGCCCGGAGGCGATATGCCGTTTTCATGCTGCCGCGCCGCATTTGTGCGCGGCGCTTTCCTCGGCGGTGGAAGCGTCACCGACCCGCAAAAGGGTTATCATATGGAATTTGACACAAAGAACGAGGATATGGCAAGGTATTTGCAGGAGTTTTTGAAAAAGGACGGATTTGTGTCAAAGATAACGTACCGCAAGGGTTATCATGTGGTATACGTCAAGGGCAGCGAGGAAATAGCCGATATTTTAGGATATATGGGCGCGCCGCATTTTGCATTTGAGCTGCTGGACGTGCAGATTGAAAAGGAAATGCGTAACGACATAAACAGGCGCGTAAACTGCGAGAATGCTAACACAAACAAGGCGGCAAAGGCTTCCTCAAAGCACTTGTTCGCTATAAATAAAATAAAAAAGGCTAAACAGTGGGATAAGCTTCCGGATGTGCTTAAGGAAATAGGCACACTGCGCGAGGAGTACCCTGAGGACAGCCTTAAGGAACTGGGCGAGAAAACAAACCCGCCGATAGGTAAATCGGGGGTTAATCATAGATTGAACAGGATTCTGGATATTGCGGAGAATTTGTGAGGTTATTTAAAACAATTTCAGAAATTCGTTGAGACAAGGCAAACGGAGCGCCGACGTATGCAGATACTTCAAGCTCCGTTTAACGAAGTATTCAGCGGATTTATGAAATTGTCAGATAAATTGGAGGAGAAAGAAAAATGGAGTTTTGCCATTTGCACACCCATACTGAATACAGTCTGCTTGACGGTGAAGCGAGTATAAAAAAGTTAATATCGCGCGTCAAAGAGCTTGGCATGACTTCATGCGCAATTACCGACCACGGCTCAATGTACGGCGTCGTGGATTTTTACCGCGAAGCAAAGGCGCAGGGTATTCACCCCGTAATCGGCTGCGAGGTGTATATGGCGCCGCGGACACGCTTTGACAAGGTGCATGACATTGACAATAAGACAAGCCACCTTATTCTGCTTGCCGAAAATCAGACAGGCTATCAGAATCTTATAAAGCTGGTTTCAAGCGGATATACGGAAGGCTTTTACTATAAGCCGAGAATTGATTTTGACCTTTTAAGGTCGCACAGCGAGGGGATAATCGTCCTTTCGGCGTGTCTTGCCGGCGAAGTGCCGAAAGCAATTCTGCGCGGCAGCTATGATGAGGCAAAAGCCATTGTTGAAAGATATGTAAGCGTGCTTGGCAAGGATAATTATTTTCTTGAAATTCAAGACCACGGCATAAGCGAGCAGAAGCGTATTATTCCCGAAATAATAAAGCTGTCGCAGGAAACGGGTGTGGGACTTGTCGCCACAAATGATATTCACTACCTAAAAAAAGAGGACGCGAAATATCAGGACGTCCTGATGTGCATACAGATGGAAAAAACGGTTGACGACCCCGACAGAATGAGGTTTGAAACTGAGGAATTTTATATAAAATCGCCTGAGGAAATGGCGGACTTGTTTGAATATGTCCCCGAGGCAATCGAGAACACAGAAAAGATTGCAAGACGGTGCAACGTGGATTTTGACTTTAACACGCGCCATCTGCCTGTTTACAACGTTCCTGACGGTAAGGACGCGTTCACGTATTTGCAGGAATTATGTCAGGACGGACTTGAAAAGCGCTATGCGCCTGTCAGCGAGGAATTGCAGAAGCGTCTTGACTATGAGCTTGGTGTTATAAAGAATATGGGATTTGTGGATTATTTCCTTATCGTATGGGACTTTATTCACTTCGCAAAGAATAACGGAGTAATGGTAGGCCCCGGACGAGGAAGCGCCGCAGGCAGTATTGTTGCCTACAGTCTCGGTATAACTACGGTTGACCCGATAAAATACGGACTTATCTTTGAGCGTTTCTTAAACCCCGAGCGCGTGAGCATGCCCGATATTGATATTGACTTTGCGCCCGAGGGCAGACAAAAGGTAATTGATTACGTTGTTGAAAAGTACGGCGAGGGACAGGTCGCGCAGATAATCACCTTTGGTACGATGAAAGCGAAGCTTGCAATACGTGACGTGGGACGCGCGCTGAATATCCCCTATGCCGAGGTGGACAGGGTTGCAAAGCTGGTGCCGTTCGATTTGAAAATGACCATAAGCAAGGCGCTTGACATAAGCACGGAGCTTCACGCGCTCTATGAGAACGATCCGAAAATAAAAGAGCTTCTGGATACGTCGATGGCGCTGGAGGGGCTTCCGCGTCATGCGTCAACCCATGCGGCAGGAGTCGTTATTACAAGCGAGCCTATAGTAAATTACGTGCCTGTACAGCTTAACGCCGATAATTTCATAACGACGCAGTTTACAAAGGACACTGTTGAAAACCTGGGACTTCTGAAAATGGACTTCTTGGGTCTTAGAAACCTTACCGTAATAGAAAATGCTGTTAAAATTATAAAGAAAACAAGGGGTATAGACCTTGACATGGACAGCATAGACTATAACAGTAAGGAAGTGTACGAGCTTATATCATCGGGCAACACGGACGGAGTGTTCCAGCTTGAAAGTGCGGGTATGCAGTCTTTTATGCAGGAATTAAAGCCGGACACCCTTGAGGACGTTATAGCCGGAATTGCGCTTTACCGTCCCGGACCCATGGAGCAAATTCCAAGATATATAAAAAGCAAGAAAAATCCCGAAACAATCCAGTACAAGCATCCGCTTTTAAAGGACATTCTTGATGTTACCTACGGATGTATGGTGTATCAGGAGCAGGTGCTTGAAATAGTGCGTACGCTGGCGGGGTATTCGTTGGGAAAAGCCGACTCAATGCGGCGTGTTATCAGTAAGAAAAAGGCTGACCAGATGGTTATTGAGCGTAAGAATTTTATTTACGGAAGTGACGACGGCGAAATCCCCGGCTGTATAAAGAACGGTATTGACGAGGCAACGGCGATTTCGATCTTCGATGAAATAAACGACTTCGCAAACTACGCGTTTAACAAATCCCATGCGGCGGCATATGCATTTGTGACGTATCAGACGGCGTATCTTAAGACATTTTATCCCGTTGAGTACATGGCGTCACTTATATCAAGCATTGACGACCTTGACAAGATAAATCACTATATCGCGAATTGTAAGGATATGGGGATTGACCGTCTGCCGCCTGACGTAAACAAGAGCGAGGACACCTTTACTGTTGAAAACGGCTCAATACGTTTCGGCTTATCTGCCGTCAAGAATGTGGGACGCGCCATGATAATAAATCTTGTAAATGAGCGCAATAATAATGGTGAATTCAAAAGCTTTTCGGACTTTGTTGACCGAATGGTCGGGCTTGACGTGAATAAGAGAGCCGTTGAGGGACTTATTTCGTGCGGCGCTTTTGACTCAATGGGTATAAAGCGTTCACAGCTTCTTGCCGTATATGAAAAGGCGCTTGACGGCGCGGCGAAAGAAGCGCGCGACAACGTTGCGGGACAGATGTCGCTTTTTGACACAATGGAAACACAGACAGAAATGGAGTTCCCTAATATTCCCGAGCTTGACAAGAAAACCTTGCTGAAAATGGAAAAGCAGTCCACAGGAATGTATTTTTCGGGACACCCTATGGAGGAATATACGGATAAAATAAAGAAACTTACAAAATATAATATAAGCGACGTGTTGATGAGCGTACACCGCGATGACGAAGGCAACTACCACGCGGTGGACGGCGGAATAAAGGACGGCGACATGATAGTTATCTGCGCCGCAATCGCGTCGAGAAAGAACAAGACAACGCGAGCCAATGCGCAGATGGCATTTCTGACTTTGGAGGACATATACGGAGTTGTGGAATGTATAGTGTTTCCGAAGGTGCTTTCAGAATATTCTTCAATTTTGCAGGAGGACAATCTGGTGGCAGTTTCGTGCAGGCTGTCCATACGCGAGGACGAAGAACCCAAGCTTCTTATGCAGTCGGCTCAGCCGCTTGACGAGGCTATAACAGCAAAGAAGGAACCGCAGAGGCTATATATCCAGCTTGAAACGCGGAATGAGGAAACGCTGAAAACAGTGGAGGAAAGTCTCGCGCCCTATCAGGGAGATATGGAGGTAAGGCTGTTCTTTTCCGACACGAGAAAAATGGCTGCTGTTCCGCGCAGACTGTGGTTTAATGGCACTGTGAACGCCCTAAATGATATAAAAAATATATTCGGCGAGGATAATGTGAGAATAAAATAGTGAAAATAACCAAAACACAGGGCAGTGTCACGAATTTTTTTAATGTATTTACTCTTGAAAAATTTGCGTAAATGCTATATTATATAATAAGATGTGATTATTTTAAGATTAGATGAGGTATAGAATATGGATGATTATATAGTTATAAAGGCTCTTGAAAACGGCGTTAATATTATCGGACTTACAAGAGGCAGAGATACAAAATTTCACCATACCGAAAAACTCGATAAGGGTGAAGTATATATAGCGCAGTTTACCGAGGTCACCTCGGCGATAAAAATAAACGGTGCGGCGGAAATATACACTAAGCATGGCAAGCTTATGTCGGATGAGAGATAGGATTTTCACATCTTGTCAGGAGGTTAATATATGTGGACGGTGGTTTATGTATCGCAGTCAAAGGAGACATCTGAAAAGCTGGTCGATGTACTTTTAATGAACAGAGTGATTTCTAAATTAAGACGTGCAAATGCGGACGGCGGAGAAACGGCAGGCTGTTATGAAGTGCTTGTACCGAGTACGGAGCTGGAAGCTGCACAGGATTTGATTATTGAAAATGAGTTATTTTAAATTTTGTGGGAGGATTGACAATTATGGAAAATAAGAACGTAAGAACAATAGGTGTTTTGACAAGCGGCGGCGACGCGCCGGGAATGAATGCGGCAATCCGTGCCGTTGTCAGAGTCGGCTCATATTATGGACTTAAGGTATTTGGGGTAAGACGTGGATATAACGGTCTTATCAACGGAGACCTTGTGGAAATGAATGCAAGAAGTGTTTCTGAGATACTTCAGAGAGGCGGAACAATTCTTCAGACAGCTCGCTGTCTTGAATTCAAGGAGCCTGAGGGCGTTAAGAAGGCTGTTGAAATCGCCAAGGTATTTGGTCTTGACGGACTTATTGTTATCGGCGGTGACGGTTCATTTCGAGGTGCAAAGGACCTTTGCGCTGCCGGACTTCCTACTATTGCAATGCCCGGTACTATAGATAACGACATAAGCTGTAGTGAATATACGGTTGGTTACGACACATGTCTTAACACCGTTAAGGACGCTGTCGACAAGATAAGAGATACAGCGCAGAGCCATGAGAGATGCTCAATCATTGAGGTTATGGGCAGAGCTGCGGGTTATATTGCCATTCAGGCAGGTATCGCATGCGGCGCTGAGGTTATTCTTGTTCCCGAAAGAGAGTGGAGCTTTGATGAGGACGTGCTTCGTCCTATTCTTGAGAGTAAGTCAAGAGGCAGAAAGCATTCTATCATTATAGTTGCCGAGGGTGTTGGCGGAGTTATTGAAATGGCAAAGGAAATTGAGGAAAAGACAGGTATTGAGTCAAGAGCTACAATCCTCGGACACGTTCAGAGAGGCGGAAGTCCGACTGTTCGTGACAGAGTTGTTGCAAGTGAAATGGGCGGAAAGGCTGTTGAGCTTCTTCTTGAGGGTAAGCAGAACAGAATTGTCTGCATGCGTCAGCATGAAATAGTTGATGTTGATATTGAAGAGGGTCTTGCAATGACAAAAGAGCTTCCGCAGCAGCTTGTTGATTTGGCAAAGAAGCTGTCAATATAATGCGATACAAAGGCGGACAATGTCCGCCTTTTATTGGCTATAGAAATAAAAAAAGAATGGGAAATTTACTGAAAAAGGAGAAAATATATGCGAAGAACAAAAATTATCTGTACAATGGGTCCTGCTACGGACAGTGAAGAGGTTTTAAAAGACCTGATGCTCAGCGGCATGGACGTGGCGCGTCTGAATTTTTCCCACGGGACACATGAGGAGGCACTGGAAAGAATAAACCGCATAAAAAAGGTAAGGGAGGAACTTGACGTTCCTGTTGCTATACTGCTTGATACAAAGGGGCCTGAGGTAAGAATAAAGGAGTTCAAGGACGGTCAGGTTGAGCTTAAGGAGGGGCAGAAGTTCACTCTTTGCACAGATGATGTGGAGGGTGACGAAACCCAGGTGTCAATCACATATGCTGGTTTACCCAAGGACGTTAAGGCAGGCAACAGAATTCTTATTGACGACGGACTTATCGAGATGGAGGTTCTGAGCGTAAAGAGCAATAAGATTTTGTGTCAGGTTAAAAACGGCGGCGTTGTTTCCAACAAAAAAGGCGTCAATATCCCGAATGTATCTCTTTCAATGCCGTACATGAGTCAGAAGGATATAGATGATATTTTGTTCGGAATAGAGCAGGATGTGGATTTCATTGCCGCATCATTCGTTAGAACCGCTGACGATGTAAAAGAAATAAAAAGCGTTTTACAAAATAACGGCGGCAGAAGCATAAGAGTAATCGCTAAAATAGAGAATGCTGAGGGTGTTGAAAATATTGACGATATTATCCGCGAAACCCACGGCATAATGGTTGCCAGAGGCGATATGGGCGTTGAAATTGATATGCAGGATTTGCCTGTTATACAGAAAAGCCTTATCAAAAAGACATACCGCGCAGGCAAGGTTGTAATAACAGCCACACAAATGCTTGATTCCATGATAAGAAACCCAAGACCTACGAGAGCGGAAGCGACGGATGTTGCAAATGCTATTTATGACGGCACAAGCGCAATAATGCTTTCGGGCGAAACGGCAATAGGAAAGTATCCTGTGGAAACGGTTAAAACGATGGCGTCCATTGCAGAGAGAACGGAAAATGACATTGACTACGTAAAGCGTCTGGAAAGAATGAATTTTGATTCACGTATGGATGTTACAAACGCCATAAGCCATGCGACCTGTACAACGGCGCATGATTTGCACGCGTCGGCTATCATTGCTCTTACTTATTCGGGAGGAACGGCAATGCAGCTTTCAAGATTCAGACCGTCATGCCCGATTATCGCGCCTACGCTGAGTGTTAAAGCAAGACGTCAGCTGAACCTTTCATGGGGCGTTATTCCTATCATGAGCGAGGCGAGAAGCAACACAGACGAGCTTTTCGACCATGCGGTTGAGTGCGCACAGAGGACTGGTCTTATAAAGGACGGCGACCTTGTTGTTATCACGGGCGGCGCGCCTATGGGGGTTGCAGGCACAACGAATATCATGAAGGTTCACCTTGTGGGTCATATCCTTGTAAGCGGCAAGGGTCTGGACGCAATCGGCACAACGGCGAATGTGTGCGTTGCCACAAGCTATGAGGAACTGGAAAAGAACTTCCGCGACGGCGATATTGTCGTAACAAACAACATTACAAAGAATATGATTGCCATACTGAAAAAGGCATCAGGCATTATTTCAGAAGAAACAGGTGAGGCAAACAACGCAAGTGTGCTTGCAGTTGCTCTTGATATTCCCGTAATTGTTGCCGCGGCAGGCGCAACCAAGGTGCTTAAGAGCGGTACGACCATTACTATGGACGCAAAGCGCGGATTGGTATACTCGGGAACAGAAAAGGTAATGTAACATAACGCGAAAAATAAACTGCGCATTTTGCCCTTTTTCGGAGCTTGAAGTATCCATATACGACTGCGCTCCTCAAAAGAACAAACTGCTTGTTTCTTTTCGGCGTTATAATTCAAGCCGCATGGACGGCACAGAGGAGGATAAAAATGTCATACGTGAGCGAAACATATCTGACGGTAAGATATGCGGAAACAGATATGATGGGAATAGTTCATCATTCAAGATATTATCCGTGGTTTGAGGTGGCGCGTACTGATTTTATAAAGAAAAGCGGCATGAGCTATACCGAGATGGAAAATATGGGGATACTTCTGCCACTTACGGAAACGCACGCCAAATATTATTACGGACTGAAATATGAGGACGAAGTGGTTGTGAAGTGTAAACTTACGAAGCTTACCGTTGCGCGCTGTGAGTTTGAATATGAGGTATATAAACTGCCTGAGATGAAGCTAATGACTACAGGCAAGACGGGACACGGCTTTATAAACCGTGAATTTGCGCCGATTAATCTGAAAAAGCTTTATCCCGATGTGTGGAAAAAGCTGAATGAACTTCTCTATAAGGAGGATTAATATGAAAATAGCAATCCTTGACGCAAAAACCCTCGGTGACGATATGGAGTTTTCGCAGTTTGAAAGACTGGGTGAAGTAATTGTTTATCAGACTACCTCCCAGTCGCAGCTTGAAGAAAGAATAAGTGACGTTGACGTAATAATTGTCAATAAAATAAAGCTGAATGAAGATAATCTTGCGTGCACGAAGAAGCTTAAGCTTATCTGCGTTACGGCAACCGGCTATGACAATATAGACATAAATTACTGCTGGCGCAAGGAGATAGGTGTGTGCAATGTGCGCGGCTACTCCACCAATTCAGTGGCGCAGCTTACGGTTTCAATGGCGCTGTCGCTTATGACGCATCTAGACGAATTTGACGGCTATGTAAAGAGCGGAAAATACACTGTCGGCGGTGTACAGAATCATTTAAAACCCTACTTCAACGAAATAGCGGGCAAGACATGGGGAATAGTCGGACTTGGAAATATCGGCTCAAAGGTTGCGCATATAGCGAGGGCACTGGGGTGTGAGGTTATTGTAAAGCCGCACAGAAAGCGAGATGACGATGAAAGTGTGACACTTGACGAGCTGTGCGGAAGATCTGATATAATTTCTGTCCATGTTCCGCTTACAGCGGAAACAAAGGGTATGATTGACGAAAAACATATAGGCATGATGAAGGACGGCGTTATATTTATAAACGTGTCGCGCGGCGATGTTGCCGATGAAGAGGCGCTTACAGCAGCATTTGAAAACGGCAAAATCGGCGGTTTGGGTATTGATGTGTATTCAACAGAGCCTATGACTAAGGACAGTCCGTATAACAGAATACTGGATAAAAAGAATGTTATTTTCACGCCGCATATGGCATGGGGGGCGTACGAAGCCCGCAGACGGTGCATGGAGGAAATTCTTAAAAATATCGAAACCTATTTTATGGGCGGCAGAAGAAACAGAGTGGACCTGAATAAAAACACTCCGTAAACAGGGACACTAAAAATAGTTAATTTAAAGTGACAGAGTACAGAACCCTGTCATTTTTTTGCTGTTTGCTTAACAAATATAAAAGGGACACTAAATCGATTTAGTGTCCCTTTTTTCTGTCATTTTAACTCGGTAATCGTTACTTCGCTTGAAACCTTTATTTGCTCCTTGTCGGACAGAGTGAAGGTGTATGAGTTATCGTATGCAACATCGAGGTTCTGCGTTGCGCGAACCTTTCCTGTGGAGGTGGTTATAACAAGCGTACCGCTTCCCGAAACGGTATAACGTCCTGCGGGAATTTTATCAGGGCATGTATATATCTGATCTTTTTTCAGTGTGTAAGATTTGCCCTTTTTGTCCTCTGAAATTCCCGATGATTTTTCAAGTTCCTGTTGTTTTGCTTCTATTTCCGTGTCAAGCTGGGCAGACTGCTTTTTCAGATCGGTAATTTCATTTGTAAGCTCATCATATGTTTTTTTGTATTCCATGTAGTAGTTGTTGATGGTGCTTTTTGTGCTAAGTTCCGTTTCTATGTCGCTTATCTGCTGTTGAACCTCATCCTTTTGCGTCTGCAAATCATCAATTGTTTTTTGGGCGGAGGTGATTTCTTTGTCAAGCTTTTCCTTTGCAAGTCTGTGGGTGGTTATATGATTGCCCGTAAGGAAAAGTATCAGCGCTATAATAATAGTCAGAGCCGAAACCAATATAAGATAGAGCTTTTTTTGTGTCATTGTATCACTGCCTTTCTGATTGGTAGGTAGTATTCAAGTGTTTAACGGTTTTGACGCTTTATTCGGGAATAAATTTTGCATTGCCGTCAATCTGTATAACATCACCATCATTTAAGGTGAAAACCTCGCCGCTCGATTTAAGATTTTTATTGGCAAGCGACTTGCCCGAATTACCGATTGATATGCTGCCTGAGCCTGTTACGGTATAATTGCCGGGAGCGATGTTCTTGCCGACGGTATATCTGCCTGATGACCATGTGATTATCTTTTTTGTCTGTGAGGTCACAGAGGTATCAAGGTCGGTAAGCGTGTTCTGCTTTTTCTTAATCTCGTCCTGCAATGCTTCCTTTTCCTTTTTGAGTGCGTCGTTGCTTTCCGATATTTTATTCAGATTATCCTGGGATTTGTTAAACTCTTCAAGCTCCTTCTGCTTTTCTGCAAGACGCGAATCCGTGTTTTCCTTTTCGCGTGTGGCTGTGTCCTTGTTTTCGATTGCTTCAATATAGGTCTTGTCCGTTTCATGCAGAGCGGCAAGACGCTTTGAAACGGCGTTGTCGCTTTTCGGAAGCATAATCCCCAAAATCAGCGCAGTAACCACAACTGCCGCGCATATGACAGCAGAGGGTATGATAAAAGAAAGCGATAAATCACGGGGAAGCTGACTAAGATATGCCGTTATTTTGTTTCTTGGGGAGATTATATCAGTATCTTCTGTGATAATATCGGTATTGTCCTGCTCATCTGAAATCATGCTATCCGAAAGTACATTGTCCGAAACATCGTAAGGCTCATCGGCAATTATTTCGATAATATCTTTGTCCTTTTCCACCACTTTGTCCCTCTCTTTCAGCTCAAAGTTCTTGTAAGGAATACATCCTTGAATTGCAGAGCGAAGCTGTCTGCTGATTTTTTTGCTTTTTCAAAGCTGTCAAATATTCCGAATACTGTTGGTCCCGAACCGCTCATGACTGCTCCGAGTGCGCCGTTCATAATCATTTTCTTTTTAATGCCGCCGATAATCGGGTACAGCCTTTCCGTGACAGCCTCCATTACGTTGCAGAGATTATCCGCCACGTCGCTGATACTACCGTTTTCCAACGCCTTTATCATTGCGCATGTGTCGGGGTGCACCTCAAGGGGAGCGCTGTCAATTTTTTCGTATATTGTGCCTGTGGAAACGTTAATTGGCGGCTTCACTAGCAATATATAAGCGTCTGGCATTGGCGGCAGTTTTGAAAGTATCTCGCCGATTCCCTCCGCCATTTGTGTGCCGCCTTCAAAGCAGTAGGGTACGTCCGCGCCAAGCTCTGCGCCCATGTCCATAAGCTCCTTATCGGAAAAGGGCTTGTTATAAAGTAAATTCATTGCGGCAAGCACCGCGGCGCAGTTGCCGCTGCCGCCCGCAAGTCCTGCGGCAACAGGGATATTTTTGTGAATCATAATTTTCACGCCGCTTTTTATTTCTGACCTTTTAAAGAATATGTCAGCTGCCTTGTAGGCAATGTTTTTTTCATTGTTAGGAAGATAGCGCAGATTAGTTGAAATGGATATGCCCGATTCTGTCTTATCTGTCAGAACAAGGTCAAACAGGGAAACGGTCTGCATAATCATTTTAATGTCGTGGTAGCCGTTTTCGCGTCTTGAAAGCACGTCAAGCGTGAGATTTATTTTTGCGTATGAGCGCGATATAGCGCGTCTGCCCGTGATTACGGTATCTTCTGCAAGCATTGCGTTTCCTCCTTTTAAAGTGAAGAATGGGACTTGTCCACAACTGCCCCGATTACCTCGTCCGTCACATTATCTTCACATTCCGTTTTTTTCAGATATGCAAGGTATTCTATATTCCCCTCGGGTCCCTTGATAGGGGAGTAGGAAAGTCCTGCAACATGCAAATTGATATCTCTTGCAAAGTCAAGCACCCTTTTTATAACCTCAAAGTGTACCTTAATGTCCTTGACAACGCCCTTTTTGCCTACCTGTTCACGGCCTGCTTCGAACTGTGGTTTTATAAGCGCGACTATTTCTCCGTCTGCCGAAAGCAGATTTTTCGCAACCGGAAGCACAAGCTTAAGCGAAATGAACGATACGTCTATGGACGCGAAATCAATTTCCTCGCCTATGTCCTCGGGAGTTACGTAGCGGATATTGGTGCGTTCCATGTTCACAACTCTTTCGTCCTGACGGAGCTTCCATGCAAATTGTCCATAGCCAACGTCAACGGCGAAAACCTTTTTTGCACCATTTTGAAGCATGCAATCTGTAAAGCCGCCTGTCGACGCACCTATGTCCATGGTGGTTTTGCCCTCAAGCGTTATCGGGAATTCCTGCATTGCTTTTTCCAGCTTAAGCCCGCCGCGGCTGACGTATTTGAGCGTATCGCCGCGCACCTCAGGCTTTGCGGTGTCCTCGTCCACCATCTGACCTGCTTTGTCGCATTTCTGGTTGTCGATATATACTTGTCCTGCCATTATAACCGCCTTTGCTCTTTCACGGCTCTGGGCAAGTCCGTTTTTTACGAGAAGGGCGTCAAGTCTGATTTTAGCCATATTTTTTTCCTCTATTGTATCTTTGACACAATGGATATTGCGTCAAGTCCGTATAATTTATCAAGCTCATCTATTGAGCCGTGGGTGACGGGTTCATCGGGAAAGGCAAATATTCTGAATTTACATTCTACCTGCTTTTCCTTTAAAAGCGTTGCTATCATGCTGCCCATACCGCCTGTTTTGACGTTGTCCTCTATTGTTATGACGTGTCTTGTTTTCATCGCGGAGGCAATGACCGCCGCTTCGTCAAGAGGCTTTATTGTGGGAAGCGCGAGTATTTCCACGGATTTTCCTGCGAGGGCAGCAGTTTCCTGCGCCCTTTTAACCATTCTGCCTGTGGCGATAATTGTAACGTCTTTGCCCGATTGCAAAAGCTGTGCCTTTCCGAGTGTAAATTCGGCGGGAACATCTTTTGCTTCAGCACCGCCGCGCGGATAGCGTATTGCTATTGGAGCATTAAATCTGTTTACTGCAAAATCAAGCATTGTTTCAAGCTGATCGAGCGTTGCAGGTGACAGAATTGTCATGTTCGGCATATGTGAAAGATACGAAATATCGTATATACCCTGATGAGTTTCTCCGTCTGCACCCACAATTCCAGCGCGGTCAATGGGGAATACAACATGAAGATTTTGCAGACAGACGTCATGAAGTGTCTGGTCGTAAGCGCGCTGCAAAAACGAAGAATACAGCGGTATTACAGGTATATATCCCGCTGCGGCAAGTCCAGCCGCAAAGGTGACACCGTGCTGTTCAGCAATTCCCACGTCAAAAAATCTGTTTTTAAATCGCCGCTGGAACTCGTCCAGACCTGTGCCGTTGGGCATAGCGCCGGTTATGGCAATTACCTTTTTGTTTGCCGCCGCAAGCTTTACCATAACGGAGCCGAAACGCGAGCTATATGTTTCGCTGCCCTTTTTCGTTTCGCCTGTTTTTCTGTCAAAGGCGGATATTCCGTGGAATTTTTGCGGATTGTTTTCGGCAGGGGCATAGCCCTTGCCCTTTTTTGTCTGTATGTGTATGAATACAGGTTTTTTCTCGCTCTTTACGTATTCAAGGCATTGCATAAGTGATTTCAGGTCATGACCGTCCACGGGTCCCATATATGTGAAGCCCATATCGTCAAAAATCGTGGTGGGTATCACAAGACGTCGGAAAAATCTTTTGACTTTCTTTATAATATTGACTATCGGCTTTCCGCATAGAGGTATTTTCATCAAAAAGCTTTCAACCGCATGCTTTGAGCGGAAGTAAACGGGGGACATGCGAAGCTTGCGCAAATGCCGAGGTACTGCCCCCACATTCTTGGAAATAGACATTGCGTTGTCGTTAAGAATAAGGATAAGAGGCGTGTTGGAATGTCCCGCGTCATTCATTGCCTCGTACATCATTCCGCCCGTAAGAGCGCCATCGCCGAATACGGCGATTACGCTGTAATCGTCACCGTCAAGATCACGTCCGCGCGCAAGTCCAAGCGCCGCCGAAATTGAGGTGGAACTGTGACCAGTGTTGAACACATCACAATCGCTTTCGCTTCTCTTTGGAAAACCTGACATACCGCCGAATTGGCGAAGCGTACCAAAACCGTTTTTACGCCCCGTGAGTATCTTATGCACGTATGACTGATGTCCCACATCGAAGATAATTTTATCCCTTGGAACGTCAAAAACAGTGTGAAGAGCAACGGTCAATTCCACAATTCCCAGATTGGATGCTAAATGACCGCCGGTTTCCGATACACTGTCAATCAGAAACTCACGAATTTCCCGGCACAGCCGTGTCAGTTCGCCTGTATTAAGCTTTTTCAAATCATCGGGTGATTTAATGTTATCTAAAAGTTTATTCATCACCAGCGCCTCGTTATTTTATCATTGTCTGCGTAAATGCCTGAAAAAATACATCATTTTCCCGACAATGAATACTATTGAATTTCCGTTCTGCATTGAAATTCCTTTGGACATTGCCTTTCCTCCGATGGTAAGCGCGCCGACCAGACCCGTAAGGATAAGGCTCGGCAGCATTCCCGTAAGGTGAAACATTGATACAAGCTCCGTAACTATAAGTGTTGTGGTAGCGCCTGAGATGATACCTGCAATGTCACCGATTACGTCACAGCACATGTTTGCAAGCTGGGGCGCATGGCGTATTACGGAAATACTTTCTCTTGCTCCCGCAACCTTTCTTGAAGCGAGAGAGTGAAAGGGCGCCTCCTCAGCGGATTGAACAGCCGTACCCACCATATCAAAGAGAATGTTCACCGCAATTATCACAAGGAGCAATATGAAAGCGAAGAATATTGTCAGCGACTCCATTGCCACCGATGTGATAAAGCTGAAAACTACGGTCAATGTGAAAGAAAGTATAACTACTATAACAGTCCACTTGTGCGATGTGGACACGTTTGAGTTAGGTTTTGGTACTTTGAATTTCTTTCGTTTCGGTATGTCGGATTTGTCCAAGTAATTTCTCTCCTTTTTCACTGATTATAAATATAAAACGGATTTTGCCGTATAAGTATCATTATTATAATAGGGTAATGAACAGAGTAAAGTTTGCGGCTTAGGTCCGGCAGGCTTTCCCGAAGGTCTGCTTTATCGTCGCCGAAGAAGCGGTTTCCCTTTAAAGACCTGCACCTTTTACGGTCGCCGGACTGCCACTGAGTCCGCACTGCAATCCTCTGTCCATCCGTATTTCAGACAGCCTAGAAGTTTTCCCAAACAGCCTGAGCTTTCCGTATCCTCTTTTGCAGACATGGTTTCAACACGCATAGACCTCTTTGCGGTCTGGCCGGACCGTGAAAGAGGTGTTTGAACGCATATCCGCCATATCCACTCAAGGCTGGCTACGCTGCCCACAGCATTCATACCGCGTCCCTTGTGAGGATACGGATTACTAACCGCGAAGCAGGTTTTCCCCTATGCCGTAACGACTTGCTCCCTTAGGAGGTCTGGGTCGCCACAGTCATAGGCCTCCACGGAAAAGGGGGAAGGGTAACCATGCCGTTGGAAACCGCCCCTAAACCTTAACTCCCAGCATCAGCCCCGAACTGGGCGTTCAAAGCAAAACACCAGAAACTTCATCGATGTGCCATTTGGCGGATTTTTAGGCCCGCTTTCCGAAAAGCCGTACTGACTAGGATACTGCACCGCTATTATATTTGTAATAAATATATCATATTTTCGTCAAAAAGTCAATGATACGCAAAATAGTTTACAAAAAGGACATAAAGGTAAATTTACTGCTCCTGTCAAAAATACTTTACAAATACACCGCAAAGTTATATAATAGAAAATAACTAAGCTTTCGGAGGATAAAAAATGAACGAGATACTAAAGGATGTTTCAATGGCACACAGAATAGTTGTGAAAGTGGGAACATCAACGCTGACATACGAACAGGGAACGATGAATTTGAAGCTAATTGATCGCTTGTCAATGGTGCTGTCGGATTTACGCAATCAGGGCAAGGAAATAATCCTTGTTTCCTCAGGCGCGCAGGGTATAGCAATGGGCAAGCTGGGACTTGAAAGGAAACCTGATGATATAAAGGGAAAGCAGGCGATTGCAGCTGTGGGACAGTGCGAGCTGATGTATCTTTATGATAAAATGTTCGGCGAGTACAATAACACCGTGGCACAGATTTTGCTGACTCGTGACGACATCGCAATTCCACGCAGAAAGAGAAATATCCAGAATACGGTTACGACGCTTCTGGAAATGGGAATAATACCTGTCGTGAACGAAAACGACACAGTAAGCTATGACGAAATTGAAATAGGCGACAATGACACGCTTTCGGCATTTGTTGCAGACCTTGTTGATGCGGATTTGCTTGTATTGTTTTCCGATATAGACGGTCTTTATGACGATGACCCGCATAAGAATAAGAATGCGAAGCTTTTGCCCGTTGTATACGATATTGACGCCGTGAAAAACATGGCAGGCGGCGCGGGAACGAGCCGCGGCACAGGCGGCATGGTGACGAAGCTTGAAGCGGCGCAGCGCGCTGCCGATGCGGGTATACACATGATAATCGCAAACGGAAATAATGTGGACTCCTTATATGATATACTTGAAGGTAAACCAGTGGGAACATTATTTGTATCCAAAAATTTCGAGAGGACTGAGGAAAGATGAATGAATTAACAGAAAAATGCACTCTTGCCCGCGAGGCAGGTTACTCTCTTGTGTCGGTAGATACCGTCACAAAGGACAACGCACTTGAGGCGATTGCTGAGGCGCTCACAGAAACATG
>JBJEIU010000088.1:0-3829 GCA_051877355.1 Hominilimicola sp. | reverse complement strand
CGGTAATGTGCCGAATGTCCTGTCAGAGCTTATCCGCACCGTCCTTATTCCGAAACTTAACCACAGATTTATAGTTGCGGACTTTTCAGCTATTGAGGCGCGGGTATTATCATGGCTTGCGGGAGAGCAGTGGCGGCTTGACACATTTAGAAACGGCGGTGATATTTACTGCGCGTCAGCAAGCCGTATGTTCCGTGTTCCTGTTGAGAAGCATGGAGTAAACGGACATCTCCGGCAAAAGGGTAAAATATCCGAACTTGCGTGTATAGCAGAAGGAAGTCTTGTGCTTGCAGATAAGGGACTGTTGCCAATTGAAAAAATTACAACATCGCACAGACTTTGGGATGGATTTCAATGGGTAAAGCATGATGGTGTTATATGTCGAGGATATAAGGAGGTCATGACATATGAAGGACTTACAGCAACAAAAGACCACCTTGTCTGGGTTGAGGGGGAATCGAAGCCAATACAGTTTGGAGTCGCCGCCTCCTGCGGCGCACATCTCGTTCAAACCGGAAATGGTAGGTCAGCGGTTTGGCTGGGTGAAAATAATATCTCCGGAAAAGCGATGGAACGAGACATGGAATCATTGCTATGTGTTAACGCAGTGTACAAGCTGCGGAGTAATCCAGTGGCAGAATTTATCAAATTTGCGAAACGGGAAATCAAAAGGCTGTCAGAGTTGTTCTCAACCAAGGCAGATTCCGTTGTGGCTGGACAGAAGACTAACGGCTGCAAAGCAACGGTGCGAAAATCCGCAGGACAAGGGCTATCACAATTATGGCGCAAGAGGAATAAAATTCGAGTTTCCAAGTGTTACAGAGGCAGGATTGTATTTAATCAAAAAATATGGTCTGCCGAAATGGGAGTTGGAAATAGACCGTATAGACAACAATGGAAATTATGCAAAGGACAATATTCGTTTTGTAACACATACGCAAAACAATGCAAACAAGCGATGTACCGTATTAAGTCGTTTTTCACAGGAATATTGGCCGTATGCGAGAAGTGTTGTGATTCGGAAACTATCAGATGGACTGAGCCGCAAACAGATTATACAGGATGCGGAAACGGCAGTATTCGAGAAACGGAAAAATTGGCGGTTAATTCAGGCAAGATTAGAGTTTATGACATACGAAATGCCGGAAGATATCATCGTTTTACCGTATCGGGGAAACTCGTCCACAACTGCGGTTACGGCGGCTCAGTAGGCGCATTGAAGAATATGGGCGCAGTAGAGATGGGAGTGCCGGAGGATGAACTGCAAGGCTTAATCAACGATTGGCGAAATGCCAATCCGCATATCGTTAAGCTGTGGACAGAGGTCGGAAATGCCGCAATGAAGGCAATTAAGGAAAAAACAATCGTTTCACTCGGTAAACTTGCCTTTATGTACGAGCGAGGAATATTGTTCATACGCTTGCCGAGCGGACTGAGGCTGTCATATATAAAGCCTCGTATCGGCACAAACCGATTCGGCGGCGACAGTATAACATATATGGGCGTCGGCGCGTCAAAGAAGTGGGAACGGCTTGAAACCTTCGGCGGCAAGCTCGTGGAAAATATCGTTCAGGGAATTGCGAGGGATTTGCTTGCTTCGGCAATGATAAGTGTGTCAAATGCCGGATATGATATTGTTTTCCATGTCCACGATGAAATAATAGCCGAAGTGCCGGACGGTCAAGGTTCGGTTGAGGAGATGTGTAAGCTTATGAGCATAAATCCCAATTGGGCGGACGGTATTCCATTGAGCGCTGATGGCTATGAATGTGAATATTACAGAAAGGATTAGACAATGAAAAAGAAAGTTATTTTAATTGCTGTCATAATCGGCGCACTGTCCGAGATTGCAGCTGTCATATATACAATACATACAAGGAATAAAGCTGTGTTTGGCGGCGAGTATTTTATTCTGCCGCTTATTATGATGTGCGCATACATCGTGACGGAAATAATCGGTGCGGCGGAGCGTAAGAAGAAAACGGAGGTACGGCTTACAAGGCGGACGAAGTATGGAGACGCCGTTTTAAACTACGAGGCATTTCCCGAATATGCAGAGGAAACGCTGATACATGAGGTGAATTGCTTTGAACCGATGAAAACAGCAGTCGAGAAATTGTGCGAGTACGAAGAAATGGGAGGAAATTAATATGCTTACACGAATACCGTGTACGGACAACACAGACTGCTTTGCAAATAATGACGGCTACTGTGTTTGTCTGATGAGTAATGATTTTAACGGACGAAAGTGTCCGTTTTACAAGGAGAAAACTATAACTGAGACAGAACGGACACTGTCAGAGGTCAGGCTGCTCAGAATAGGCAGAAAGGATTTGATAGAAATGTATCTCAGGAGGATGGTCGATGTACAGAAATAATGAACATTATCCCGACCCGACCTTCGCGTCCGCTTATGCGGCGATAAAGAAAGAAATTGCACAGAATAACGGCGAAACGTATATGCCTTGGGTTTACATAGCATCACCGCTCCGTGGGGATATAGAGGGCAACATCAAAAGAGCGAAGGAATACTGCCGCTTTGCCATAAAGCAAAACGCGGTGCCGATGTGTCCGCATATCTACTTCACCTTATTTCTTGACGACAACGCGGAGATTGAGCGGCGGATAGGTTTAATCCTCGGTTTGCAGATGCTTAAACGCTGCAAGGAAATGTGGGTGTTCGGCGACAGGATTTCCGAGGGTATGGCGAATGAAATCAAAATCGCCGAGAAGCGTAAAATCCCCGTCAGGTATTTTACATCGGAATGTGTGGAGGTGAATACGCCATGAAAATATCAGTTGGAAACAGCAGAACGTCAAGGGCATGGAAGATAAAAGAGATATCTTGGGAAGATTTTGTGCAGCGATGTTCCGAAACAATCAGAACGGCTGAAACTGTGCAGGAATACCGTAAGCTTCCGAAAGGTCAGCAGGATAATATAAAGGACGTGGGCGGTTTTGTCGGCGGCGAGCTTAGAAACGGTATCCGTAAGAAGGATACCGTTGTAAACCGCTGTCTGCTCACGCTTGACGCTGACTACGCAGACGAGGATTTTTGGGAGCAGATAGAATTGTTTTTTGACTTCCGCTGCCTTATCTACTCCACGCATAAGCACACACCGGAGCATCCGCGTCTGCGCCTTATAATCCCGTTATCGCGTCCTGTTACGGCGGACGAGTACACGGCTATTGCAAGACGCATCGCCGCCGACATCGGAATAGAGCAGTTTGACGATACGACCTATCAGCCGCACCGTCTTATGTATTGGGCGTCAACATCTGCTGACGGTGAGTTCGTATTCAAGCATCGGGACGGAAATCCTGTGGATGCGGATGCTGTGCTTGCAAGGTATAAGGATTGGCACGATACATCTGAATATCCCGTATCTTCGCGTCAGAAAAAGATAGTATCCCATGCCTTAAAGAAACAGGCAGACCCGCTTACAAAGGACGGAATTGTCGGCGCATTCTGCCGAGCGTATTCGATACAGGATGCAATAAACACGTTTTTGCCGGATGTATATACACCGAGCAGCTTAAGCGGAAGATATGACTATATCCCTGCGGACTCAATCGCTGGAGTGGTGGTGTATGACGATAAATATGCGTACAGCCACCATGCGACAGACCCTGCCTGCGGTAAGCTGTGCAATGCTTTTGACCTCGTGAGGATACATAAGTTTGCCTATCTTGATAAGGACGAAACCGACAGTGAGAAGTCGCAGTCGTTCAAGGCTATGATGGACTTTGCGATGAACGACGGCAAGGTGAAAACACAGACGCTTACCGATAAGGAAACGGCGGCACAGGAGGAGTTTTCGGCTATCTC
>JBJEIU010000087.1:2675-3846 GCA_051877355.1 Hominilimicola sp. | reverse complement strand
ACTGTCGTAAGTACGCCCGGCTCCGTTACCGAATGATATTCATAACCATGTCCCGCTTCACATTCTGTCGCGTCGGCGTAGTCGCCGCGTCCCGCCATATTTGACTGTCCCATAAATATCGCAAGGTCAACGGTCTTGCTGCCCACAGCGTCCGATAAAATCCAGTCCGCCCCATCCGCCGCGGCTTTTTCGTTGATTTTATGTCCGTCATACGGATATTCTGTGTAGTGCGTGTCAATTTTAGCCGTTTGCAGGCGATTAACCATTGTTTTTACGTCCGCAACAGGCGTTGTTTCATCCGCGTATCCTGCGAACGCCCACACCTTACCCCTTGTCGGTGTTGTGTCGCCTTTTCCCGCGATTGTGATAATTTTATCTCCGCCCGATGAAAGAGCCGCCGATGCATTTTGCGACTGACCGACAACTATTACCTCTGATGCGTTATATGTCTCTTTTACCGTGCTTACAAGTGCTGAAATATCTGTAAATAATCCGTCTGTCTGCGGAGCGATAAGTGTAGCTTTGCCGTCAAGCATGTCAAACAGCGGCTTTGCATCATAAAGCTGCGAATAGCCGTCCGTTCCCATTCTAAGCTCACTCGCAAGATAAATTACAGCAGGAGCATTATCCTTTGCCTTTACGCGGCAGTTAATACCCGCGATTGTTGCCGTTTCGTATCCGTCCGTAACAGTAACCTCGGCTGGCGGCTCGGTTGAGTCAAATTCTGCAATTTTAAGGTTGTCTACTGAAATATATCTGTCAGCGGCGGTTTTTGAACGTGTTGAAGAAATTTCAAGTTTTTTTATGTCAGATACAGTTTCTTCAGGAATATCACCTGTAAAAGCTGTAGTTCCTATAGTTACAGTCACCTTTCCTGCGTTATAATCAATGTCTGTTTTTATATGATGTGTACCTATTCCTCCCCATGCAGTGCGAACAGCTGCATAATCCGCAACTGTTTTACCGCATATTACAAGTCCTTTTACTGACGTATAATCGTCACTATACGGATGAACCTGAAAATCTACAATGGTTTCCTCACTGTTGCCTATAGAGAAATTAAAATACTGCTGACCGAGTGCTTTAGAATGGTCTGCTGCATCAAACTCTACCGTAACATTATTTCTTATGGCATTTTCCATATCAACCGTAAGCGTGCCTGTAGATGTGG
>JBJEIU010000087.1:0-2575 GCA_051877355.1 Hominilimicola sp. | reverse complement strand
ACATTATTTCTTATGGCATTTTCCATATCAACCGTAAGCGTGCCTGTAGATGTGGTGTCAGCCGGAAATTGAACCTCACCGTCCGACCATACTGCATTCCCGCCCATTACAGGCGTATTTTTACCTGTGCTTGGAGGTGATGAACCAAACTCCCAAAGTGTTGACGGTGATTTATATTCTTCGATATCTCCGCCCGGTTCAGGCGCATCAGTGGTTCCCGGTTCAGGTGTACTTTCTCCGGATTGTGACGGAGTAAATGTAAGCGAGCTTATGTATGTGCCGCTTATTCTCTGTCCAATCTGAAGCTTTTGTCCTGCCGTAAGGTCTACAGTTGCCGTACCTGCGCTTTTGTTATATGATGTATACGTTCCGTCAATATAATAGTTATATGCGTTTGCGTAAAAAGATGCTGTGCCGTCTGAGGGAGCGGTAAACTCAATATATGAGCCGTTTGTGCAATCTCCTCTGCCGTTATTTGAGCCTGTCAGATATACCTTTCCGTCTGTGTCAGCGTATGTACCCTCGTGTGTCAGATATGCTGTTGTGTAATCGTCAAGAGTGATTATATCGGTTGACGTGCCGTATGTTGTTTGTACATTGTCCTTTACAAGCTGTGTAAAATTGCACGAATACACCTCCGATTCATCTACCGCAAATACAACGCTTGGTAGCATTGCGAAAATCATTGCCACTGCGGTTATAAAACTGATAAATTTCTTTGATTTCATAATCTTTTCTTCCTTTCCTTGAATATAACCGTACTATCGTTTATAAGAATTATACAACTAAAATTGGAATATTTACATTGCACTTTAAGTAATTTAGTTTGCATTTTCTATCTTTTTATGTTAAAATAAATTCGAGGTGTTTTGCATGGATACAAAATATATTGCATATGGAAGTCACAGAATAGGAAACGATTATGACGGATATATGTATAACTTCAATATAACCGAAGGTCATAGCTTCAATCCACATCTGCATAGCTGCTATGAGTTTATACATATTATATCGGGACAGCTTTTATATACGGTCGAGGGTAAAGAATACGCTCTGTCTGGCGGTGATATAATTATGACAAAGCCGGAGGAGCTTCATTCGTTCAGCTTCCCGAATCCCTGCGAGTATCAGCGTGAATTTTTACATATTTACCCAGGATTTCTCAAGGATTTTCCCGAAGTTTGTAAAACTCTGGACTCACGCAAATCGGGTTGTCTCAATCATCTTCCCGTCGAAAAGGTAAAAAAATACAAACTTGATAAAATTTTTGAAGAAATAAGAGAATACTGTAATGCTCAATTGCCGGAAACGGACTTGATGGTGCTTGCCTTGTCCGTACAGCTTATTTTAAAAATTAACCGCCTCCTTACCAACGACGCTCCCGAATATAAAAACGTAATTTCCGATAAAAAGGCAAATTCCATCTACGACTATATAGACTGTCATTTTAACGAGAATATATCCGCAGAGGACATTGCAAAATCAATGTGTATGTCCCAAACATACGCAAGTCGTTTGTTCAAGAAAAAAACAGGTATGACAATCAAGGAATATCTTAATATGAGACGTATAACTCATGCAAAAAATCTGATGATGGAAGGGCAAAAAGCCACACAGATTTTCGTGCGGTGCGGCTTTAAGGACTACTCCACCTTTTACCGTGCATTTGTAAAATACATCGGTATGACGCCCGATGAATTTAAGCATAGACATGACAATGACAAAAATGGACAAAATGATAATGCGTTAAAATAAACAATTAACCGAAAATATTTTGTGCAATTTATAAAGGGGGTACACAATTAACCGAAAAGATTTAGGGGGTTGAAAATCACTTGACTTGCCTAAAAACAGCAAGAAAGTAAACTAAGCTTTTTACCCTGAAACGTCAAAAACCGCAGTAATACTGCGGTTTTTGCGTGTATCAAAATTGTTGTACATACATGTATGTAGTGGTCAATTATGATACAATTAACCGATTGCTTTTTAGAGGGATACTTTTAATCGTTTACTTATATATTAACCGATAGCCTATAACTTTAATCAAAAAACAACAGATACAAAACTATTTCTGAAAATCTTTATAAAACCATATCACCCTTTAACTAAATATGTTCTATCACACATACTCATAATTAACTTATTCAATTCTAAAAAGTTTATCATTTTGAGATAATTCAACTACAATATGAGAATTTTCAAGCACATCTAATGGCAGTTTGTCTTTTAAAATTGATATAACAAGTTGTATATTATTTTTCTTTACAAAATCAGCTACTTTGATTAATTGGTTATCATGCATTAATTCCTTTTTATCATTTAATAAAAAATGCAAACAAGGTATGCTTTCATTATCTGCAAATATAATATAAGCTAAATCAAAACATAAAATTTCACCCTGCTTTTTGCCAGAACTCATATTTGCATTAAAAGCGTTGAATTTGTAGATTTGTTGCCCCTTTTTATTGATTGTTGGATCGTATTGCAAGGCATATTTTTCACCATATAATTCTGATGAAATATCAGAAAAGTATTTATTAAATTTAAGTACTTGTGATTTTAATCTTTCTTCGAA
>JBJEIU010000086.1:0-3862 GCA_051877355.1 Hominilimicola sp. | reverse complement strand
GTCAACAATTCTTGAAGTTACGGCGGAGGATGAGGACACGCTGGAGCGCAGCGTAAGCGACGTAATAACTCTATGCGCGTCAATGGATATGGTATGCAAGAGAGCCGATTACAAGCACGAGCAGGGATTTTTGTCAGCGCTGCCTACCGTGTCACTGGATGCTGACTTGGAACGAAAGTCAAGGCGTAACGTCCTGACAGATTCGCTGGCAGCAGCGTTTCCGTTCTCGTCCTTTGAAGTCTATGATCCGGAGGGTATTTTCCTCGGCTTGAATAAGTATAACAATTCAGTAGCGATACTGGATATTTTTGATGCCGATAAATATAACAACGCTAACGGGTGTATATTCGGTATGACGGGTGCGGGAAAAACATTTTTGCTACAACTATTAGCGTTGCGCCTTCGTCAGCAAGGGACACAGGTGTTTATTATTGCGCCGCTGAAAGGTCATGAATATGCGGATTTATGTGAGAGATTAGGCGGTAAATATATCAGAATTGCCCCGTCCTCACAGGATTGTATCAACATTATGGAAATCCGCAAAAAAACTCTTGATACCGATTATGAGATTCACGGCGACAGACGCAACGATTCTGTTCTTGCCGAGAAAATACAGAAGCTTATGATTTTCTTTTCACTCATAAAGAATGACATTACGCAGAACGAACTTAACCTCATCGACGGAGCTATTGTGCGGACATACAAGACATTCGGTATTACTTATGATAATAAATCACTGTTTGACGCTGACGGACGATTTAAGAAAATGCCGACGTTAAAGGATTTATACAATGAACTATTGTCAAAGGATAAGACAAAAGATTTAGCGTTAATGATAGAAAAATTTGCGGTAGGTTCTTTATCATCATTCGGCGGCAACACAAACGTAGATTTGGATAACAAATATATCGTGCTGGATATTTCGGAGATGAGCGACCATTTGAAAGCGCTCGGTATGTTTATCGCTCTGGATTTTGTATGGGACAAGGCTAAGGAGAGCCGTATACAGAAAAAGGTTATATTTCTTGATGAGCTGTGGACGCTCATCGGCGCGTCCGGTAATAGGCTGGCGGCGAATTATGTTCTTGAAATATTCAAACTGATTAGAGGTTATGGCGGCGGTGCTATAGCTTCCACACAAGATATAATAGACTTTTTTGCCTTAGATGATGGTAAATATGGGAAAGCCATTATCAACGCGTCAAGAATAAAATTTATACTTCAGCTTGAAGAAGGCGAGGCTTTTACAGTGCAGAAATATCTGTCACTATCCGATGAGGAAACAATGCAGATTATCCGTAATAACCGAGGAGAGGCGTTGTTATGCGCGAACCGCAATAAGCTTGTTATTGACATTAAGGCGTCGCCGTATGTTTATGACCTCATAACCACGAAGCGCAAGGATTTGGAGAATAAGCGCAGACGCAGATTGGAGGAGGACTTTAATGAACAGCAGTTTGGATAATTTGAAGAATGAACTGAAATATGTTCAGGAAAAGCTGATACGCTCAATACAAGCGGTATCAAAGGTGAGTATGTCGGGCAGTATAACGGAGCAGGTGATTGACAAGAGGCTCGAAGATATTCTTGACGCGGCAGAGTCGGCGTGTATTACGGCAAGAAACGTGATTGAAAAGTACCGTGTTATGAAGCCTGCCGGTGAGGATTACAAGAAAGAGAAAATCATAACAAATGTTGTGGGGAATATGGAGGTTACGGCTGAGGGCTGGGTACATATCACATTAAATACACTGCTGCCAAACTGCCGATTTAAGACCAACAAATATATACAGGACACGCTTATGCGGTTGTTTGAAGAATACGAAAAGCCGCTGCCGATGTTTGACCGCGCGTTTTTGGCGATTGTGGAATACTGCGATTATGATAACAGAGAAGTATTCGACCAAGATAATAAATCGTGGAAAATGATACCCAACGCAATTAAAGGACGAGTCGTTAAGGACGATGAACAATTCAGACTTGACATAGGATTATTCTCTAAAATATCCGAAATTCCCGCCTGTCATATCTATGTGATACCGCATCAGCAGCTTAGCGATTTTATGTATTATTTGTCGAAGGATTTACTGTAAGGTAGGCACGCTTCGGATAATTTTCGCGGGGCAAAACCCCGTTTCATTTTACATAGTAAGCGTGCCTACCTTTGACGCTTGAAAGGCGCATAAACAGTGGTATAAATAACACGTTAGGGTAGGCACGCCGAAAATGAGCGTTGCGTAATAATGAAGGGAGAAACGGTATGTTTTTAGAGAAGCAGGAATTGGAGCTTTTGAAGCTGTGCGCTGCGGCACGATATTTGCCGTGCGCTCTTGCAGGGAAATATGATTTACCAATGATGAAGGACAGGATAATTTTCAGACTCATAAAAAACGGATACATAAAAATAACGGACGGTGAGTGTAAATGCTATAGACTGACAAAGGAGGGCAGGGACATTGTAAGTAATGCCGGATATACTTTTCCTAAAGATATACGGGCGCATAAGCAGGGAAAGGTATTTAACAGGCGTGTTATAGGCGCGGAGCTTGACGTCATTCTCCATAGTGCAGGGATAAATGTTTTTGCAAAGTGCGTGGAAGAACTTGGCAGGGAGGATTGCGTATATATACCGAGTCTTGTAATGCGCGCGGACGGCAGAAACAAGCAGGTTGCAGGGACACGGTTTTACGGTATCCTTCGCATAAGAGATACAGTATATATTTTTTATCACGCCGGTAAAACGGACGATGGAGTGTTTCCAGTATATGAGAGAACGACGTTTAGCAGTTTGTTCAAATCGACAGACGGTTTGCGTCATTTGGTGATAGTCGTAGCGTCATCGACCTTGGAGGGACTGGGCGAGTATCTGTTCCCTGATGAAAAACCCCGTATGATGGGAGGCATGCTTTCGTTCTCCGAGCTTTTGGAGGAATGGTGTTATGATTTTTGCTTATTGCCTATGAACTCGGCCGGAATAATGCAAACAAAGCTAATGTGCATAGATGATTTCGCAAAGGATATAGCCGCGATGTTCGGTGATACTCAAAACGTACCCAAAGAGCTGAGCGTATTTGACGCTATAAGCGACGGCAAGGCATATATAACGGCGATGGATATGAATATAACAAAGGTAAAACGTGCGCTGGAGCAAACGCTTACGATTGACGTTACTCCGAATATAATCTGTCTGCCGTATCAGCGGAATATATATCAGAAAATTGCTGTCAGATATGAATACCCAAAGCGTATAAAATTTACGGTTATACGCGAGGACAAAATAACAGAGCTGTTTCCGGCGCTTCTACAAACGGAAACACCGCCGGAAGCTGCTCGGACAAAGGACGGTGAATATGTAATAACATGAAAAATATAATTAAATTTATTAAAACGCTGTACTGTGAAAGGATACGGCGTTTTGCGTGTAAGCTAAGGGAGCATTGGATAATCTATTCGGCTTCGGTATTGACAGTTCTTTATTTGTACGGTATGGTTGTCGCATCTTTTATGGGCGCGGTACATAATTTTATGACAAACACAGACGAAAAGATGTTTACGTTAAATCCCATAAAATGTATCGGCGCCGTATTCACGCCATACGGCTTGGGTATAGCGTTCTTTGTACTGATAATGTATCTGTTAATAAAACAGGATTGGCTGCAATATATAACAGGAGTCAAGATAAAGAAGGACGAGCGTAATTTCTTTACGGTAAACGAGGGTACGCACGGCACCTCCGGCTGGATGAATAAAAAAGAAATGAAGAAAACCTTTTTAATGGGCGACGCCGATAGCGTGGAGGGACCGATACTCGGCAAGATTGCGGTAGGAGGAATGTATCAGTATCTTGGTTTGAACGCTGACA
>JBJEIU010000085.1:0-3864 GCA_051877355.1 Hominilimicola sp. | reverse complement strand
GTTATGATTCTGCCGGCAGAGTGATAAAGATAACGTCAGGCGGCGCATATATAAATTACAGCTATGGGCTAAACGACGTGACTATGACCGATGGCGAAGGCAATACAACACGCAAAGTATATGATATTGCGGGAAATGTCGTCTATAGCGTCGGGGCAGACAACACTGTATCATACGCGCAGTATAATGACGCTATGTTTACCGAAGGACTGTCGGTAGGTCTTACAACGAAGGCTACATATGAGTATGACGAAAACAACCGCCCTGTCAAAATCACGATGCCTGATGGCACGGATACGGCATACAGCTACAGCAGCGGCGCAATATCGTCAATCACGGCTCCGGGCGGCGCGCGTACGGCGTACAACAGAAACGATAAGGGAGAGCTGACGAATATTGTCTACAACGACGGCGTTGATGAAGAGTATTCTTACAACAGCATGGGATATGTTGAAGCCTTTACGCAGCGCGACGGACAGAAAGTTATATTTGAATATGACAGCAAGGGCAACGTAACAAAGGAAACCTACAGCGGCGGCCGGACGCGCTCGTTCACCTATGACAAGTACGGCAATGTGCTTACCATAAACGAAAACGGCAGCGTGACGACTATGACGTACAACGATAAGGGGGATATCACAAGCGTTCAATATCCAAACGGCAGAAGTGTATTCTACGGTTATGACGCTGCCGGCAGAAGAACCTCGTTTACCGATAATGAGGGAAATATCACAAGCTACGGCTATGACGACAGTGGTAATCTCAGCACCGTTTCAAATTCAGACGGCATACTTGTACAATATGAATACAATACAGACGGTACGCGCAGAAAGCAAACCAACGCCAACGGTACATATACCGTCTATTCCTACAGCGGAGGAAAAGTAATCAAGATTGTGAATTATAGCAGTGATAATTCTGTCATATCCTCATATGAGTACGCGTATAACAGCGAGGGCTATATAAGCTCTGTAACAAGCGAAAACACGGTTGAAAGTTATACATATGACGAGATAGGACAGCTTACCGAGGTGACATCTTCAAACGGAGCTGTTACACAGTATGAATACGATGAAGCAGGCAACCGTGTATCGGTAAAAGTCAACGGTGAGGTGACAAATTATACCGCTGACAATATGAACCGTTACACAAAGGTTGGCGACGCTGTAAGAAGCTATGACAAAAACGGTCATCTCATATCAGAGAAAACCGCTGACGGCACGGCGTCCTATGAATGGGATTATCTTGGCAGAATGTCAAAGATGACAACTGCCGACGGCAAGGTTTATGAATACGAATACGACGCGTTCGGAAACAGAAGCGCTGTAACCGTGGACGGTGACAGAACGGAGTATCTCAACGACCCAACCGGCTACGGCTTTGCGGCGGCTCAGTACCATAACGGCGAAGTGACGCGTTATGTTCTCGCAGACGGTATCGTGGCGCAGGAGAAAAACGATAAGGACTATTTCTACAATTACAATCACCTCGGTTCAACAACCGAGATTACTGACAGCAACGGAGCTGTAGTAAACAGATACAAATACAGTCACACGGGCGAGGTTAGATCGAGATATGAAAGTATCGCAAACCCGTTTACTTATGTCGGAATGGGCGGTATCATGGAGGACGGCAACGGTCTGTGGTATGACAGAGCAAGATATGTTTCGATAGACAGCGGCAGCTTTATAAGCCCCGATCCCACAGGTCAGCAATATGATTTGAATTTATATAGGTATGCTAATAATAATTCTGTTAATTATTTCGATTTGAGTGGTGAAGTAGGAGAATCAGCAATAATAAAACCGGTAATAAAAATATTAAAGGGTTTTGGATCTGCGTTACTTAAACAGGGTACCAAGCAGAGTACCAAGCAGGGCGGTAAAGCAGTAGTTAAACAAACGGAAAAAAATATTTTTGAAAGCACTGCTAAAAATAACGTATCTAACTATACTCCAGATGATGTACTTAGCGGAAAGGTTCAAAAGGAAATAGACAGCATAACAAAGGATTATAATAATACTAAAGCTGCAATGAACGGTACGGCAATAGGAGCGGCAGAAAGTGTGTCCGGAGGATTGTCGGCAATGGCTGAAGAACAAACTGTAATAGAAGGATGTGTAACTGAAGATTTGATAGGAGTTGGCGCTATTATTGGCGGTATAGCGGGCGCAGCAACAAGGAGTCCCTTGGGTGTCATAGCAGGTGTCATAATTGGCTCTATATTAGATAGCGCGTCGCAGGCAAGTAACGATAAGCATGGCGTTGTTGAAGCTCAATTAAAGCCTGTCACTCCAAAAGCCGACCCGTCGGGTTACGTTTACGCGGGCGTTACCTCAAATGTTATAGAGGGCGTTGAAGCTGTCATTTACTACGAGGGCTATCCTCTTGACGAGTTCGGCGAGCCTGATTACGACGCAGGGCTTCAGACGCTTGTCTGGGCTGAAGCAGCGGACTACAACGAGGAAAATCCGCAGCTTACGGACGCGTTCGGCAGATACGGCTGGGACACTCCCGAAGGCAAGTGGAGAGTAGAGTACAAAAAGGACGGCTATGAAACGGCTTGGTCGGATTGGATGGGGGTTCCGCCTGAATATACCGATGTAAACATCAATCTTATGACAACCGAAGCGCCTAAAATTGAAAACATCAATGTTTATACTGACGGTATAGAAATACGCTTTAATCAGTATATGGATATTTCAAGCGTTAATGAAACGGCTATAACGGTAAGCGCAGGCGGTCAAACGGTAAGCGGTACGGTGAAGCCGTCAAATGCGGAGTATAATTACGAGCAAACCGCACAGTACGCGAGCGTGTTTGAATTTGAAACCGCTGCAACTCTTTCGGGCGATGTAACAGTGAATGTAAGCGGTGCGAAAAACTATGCCGGAATCGCGATGAATAAGGATGAAAGTGTAACAGGCGAAGCTTTGATAAGACCGACGGGAATAGAAATGGAAACAAGCTATAACGTGGATAACGGCAGTGAACAGACAATTAGAGCGCAGATACTTCCCAAAGAAGCCGGTGCGGGTAAGAAACTTATAGTTACCTCATATTCGCCGAGCATAGCGAGTGTTACAGATACCGAGGTTACGGCGGACGAAAACGGTATTGCTGAATTTACAGTAAACGGTCTGCTGCCCGGCTCGGCAGTAATGAGCGTTAAGATTGATGGAAGCGATATTTCACAGGAATTCAGCGTTTTGGTAAAAAGTGCGGAGAAGAACAAGACGATGTCTATAGCCGTGGACGGCAGATATAATACAGAGAATACTTTAATTGTCGCTGTATATCGCGCTGATAATACATTGATTTCTGCAAAGTGCAAAAAGCCGGATGGCAGCGGTAAGGATGTGTTTGAATTTGAAAATGACATTGAAGCGGCATATGTGAAAATTATGGAGTGGAATTCACTTGAAGGAATGCAGCCGGAAGGCGTATGCGAAACAAGATATTTAGAATAAAGCTATGAATTACGAATTTTAATTACGAAAACGCCGGCTCATACGCGGAGGAATACGCGAAGGAAAATTAAATTTGAGATTATAGAGGAATAGCATAAGAAAACAGCAAGCGAGCAGATAAGGTCGTAGAAGAAAATGCTATCGAAGCGTTTAAATGCTATAAAATAGTCGCAGAAGGTGGCAATGAAACAAAGCAAGGCTAATTTAAAAGTAGTTCTGGAAGCGATTGAACAGGAGAAAAAGAAAGCCGAAAATAATATTGCATTATTGACGGAAAAGGGGTAAAATTATGGCAAAAATTGTAGTTTTTCATAATTATTCAAATCCGGGCAGAGGCGTGGCGGTAGGCAATTATTCCTTTAAATGCGCGTCGTATAAAATATTGTATCCAAAA
>JBJEIU010000084.1:0-3866 GCA_051877355.1 Hominilimicola sp. | reverse complement strand
GAAATGCCCGCACAAGTCAGGACCTGGCTTACGGCATAACGGGAATGGGAATGTATTATTTCCTCACTCATGACGAAGATGTTCTGAACAGTATCATAAAAGCAAAGAACTATATTTTTGATACATATTTTGACGAGAATAAGGGTTATATAACATGGCTTCCTAAGGAGACGGAGGACATGCAGACTCAGATTGTAGCGCAATTAGACCAGCTTTACGCGTATATGCTCATGTTGACGCCAAGCCTGCCGGAGCCATACCAAAGTGAGTGGAAAGCCGATATGAAAAAAATAGCGGATATACTTATCAACCGTTTTTACAGCGAGAAAAACGGACTGTTTTGGGGAGTTGTCAACGACACCGACAGCATGGCGCTCGGAAGCGGACATACTGATTTCGGTCACTCGGTAAAAACCCTGTGGGTAATCATGAAGGTCGGACAGATAACAGGAGAGACATCCTACGTTGACTTTGCAAAACCCAAAATTGATAATATTCTTAAGGAAGCGTATATCGAAGAAAACGGCTCATGGGCAAGACGCTTTAACAGCGACGGAACTCTTGATGAGGATAAGGAATGGTGGATTTTAGCCGAGCTTGATCAGGCGGCTGAAATTATGTCCATCAACGATCCGTCATATTACGAATACTTGAACAACACCCAGAAATATTGGTTAGAAACAATGGTAGACCATGAGAACGGCGAAATATGGCATATGGTAAGCGCTGACGGCGAGCCTGTAATAAGCTATCCCAAGGCGCATTGCTGGAAAACATCGCTTCATAGCTTCGAGCACGCACTTTTCGGATATATGACAGCGGCACAGCTTAAGGGCATGGATTTTGAATTATACTATGCTTTTCCTGAGAATGAAAGCATATCGGAAAACAGTGTTGAGCCATATATGTTCTCCGCCAATGCGACAAATATATCCAAAGGTGAAGCACTTGCAGATATGCCGAACGGAAACTGCATTTATAAGGTTACCTTTAATCAGCTGTATTGATGCAGTGTGGAACTATAAGTGAAAATACTATTGTTTGAAAAAAGTGAATAAACAGTTACTTGATAGGGAGGACTTATTATGATAAAAAAACAATATGTCAAAGCAATAACATTCTTCAAAGAAAAGATATTGAAAACCTTTGTTAAATGTATAATTATTTTTCTTGCTGTTTTTGTGCTTTCAGCATTGGCAGTAAAAATCATAGGACTTGATAGGATAACTCCGTTATTTGCCCAATTTATGGGCAATGGAACGGAAACAGGTGATTCAGGGGACGCTATTATGACGTGGTATGATTTCCTCATTCACAATGGCAGAGCTGATTTACTTATATTGATTGTCGGGCTTATTCCTTTTATTCCGGTGTCTGCTATATGTTTGGTCTATAACGGGTTTTTGCTTGGTTCTATCACAGCTTTCAGCGCGCTGATAAACTCGCAATCACTGTTGAAAAATGCTTTGTTCGGAGTAGCGCCTCATGGAATTTTGGAATATTTAGTGAATTGTCTCGTTTTTGCAATGGGAATATACCTTTGCAGGACAGTCACGAATAGAATTCTGAAAAAAAACTCAGATGATTTGAAAACAGCAGCCTTGAATTGTCTGAGAATATTTATTCTTATTGTGATTCCGGGACTTCTGATTGCCGGAATTATCGAGGAAAATATCACTCCGCTTATTTCAAGCACAGTGGGTATATAGAAGTAAAAGAAAAATATCGTTGGATTCGGATGATAAATTCAGGTTTAATGGTCAGAAGTACACAACGGCATAGGAATTGCTCCTATGCCGTTTTTTATTTGCGCCTTAAAAATTAAAAGATGCAGCCAACTTCTATATTACTCTCCGGCGTATACGGCATATCTGTCACGACCGCCCTCTTTTGCATCATATAATGCTGTATCGGCAGCTTCGTAAAGAGTCTGGAAATCACTGCCGTCTCTCGGACATATCGCAATTCCTGCGCTGCATGTTGCTCTCACCGTTCCACCGCTGTATTCGACGTCTGTATTTCTGAATTCCTCCATAAAATCGGCAACTTGCTTCTCTATTTCACCGATGTCATTTCTGTTCATCAAAAATAAATATAATTCATCACTGTTTTCGCCGACATTGCATATAAGGTCGTTTTCTTTGTCGTCAAAATGCTTTTTCAGCAGGTCGGTCAGCGTAAGTACAATATTGTCCACTGCTTCATCGCCGTACTGATTTTTCAAGGTTCCGAACTTATCGCCGTCCATTGCAATGAATGCGGATACTTTACCGTCATTTTGAAGATTGTTCAGCCTATCTGTTACCTTTTCTATAAACGGATTGAGCCTGAGAAGCTTTGTCGTAAATGTAAGCTCTCTGTTTGATATGGATTCTTCAATTTGCGCCGCGTATTGTTTATTTTTGTTATCCAGACTGCTGTATTTGTCTGACATTGCCGGAATTGCGCTCCATACCTTAAAATTAAAGGCAAAACCGGCTACTGCTAATATACATACTACCACTAATATTGTAACTTGTTTTTTCATTTATAATACCTCCATTTTTTTATTTGCTGATAAACGAACAGCCAAATGAATCAATTTCTCTCAGCCTATCTTTGTTTGCGCCAAGCAGCGGCTTGAGTTCGGTAAAATCTGTACCGTCCTTTGGTATAAGAGATATAGAAATATGTAATGCCATATTTTCCAATGTGGCTACGCCGTCTCCAAGTACCAACGGTGTATCATGCCACTGGGCTTTAAATTCCTGTCCCTTTTCTAACAGTGTGTCAGTATCCTTTGCGTCAAGCACTAAAACATAAAAGTTACTGCCCCCGTTATAACCGCAGACATAATTATCACCTGAATATACATCTTTCAGAATTGCGGCAAAATCTTTTACTGTCTGATTTCCGTATAAATGTCCGTAGGTATCATTGATAAATTTTAATCCGTTTGTGGCGCTGCCGAAGGATATATTTATCAGAGACATCTGAGCATCGGAATTCATTTCATCCACCTTTTGCTCAAAGATTTCCTTGAATGCCTCAATGTTGTAACAATTTGTCTGCTCGTCTATTTTTTCAAGTTCCTTCGCCTCTGCAAGCTGCTGCGTATAGCTTGTCTGTTCCGCTGAAAAAGCCTCAATAGACTTTTCGTAGCTGTTAACCTTGCAGTATCCTATACCGCCAAGTATTACCTCTGCGGCTAATACACAAGCGACAGCTATTGTTGCTGTTTTTAATTTTTTCATAATATCTCTTGTATGATATATTTAGTTATAAATATATCAATACTCTCCTTTCTTTTAAACCTCTTATGATATAATCAATATAAACACTGTGGACTTTTTATAACATCCTATAACTTTGACTATTTAAAGGAGTGTATTGCCACAGTTTTATCTGAATTATTTATAGTTGGATAAGCCTTTGAACTTTCATTTCCCGCAGGTTTATGATGATAAAACTAAGTGGACAAACACAGTGTAAACTTACAGAGGAGTTGATTTTAAATGTTTTATGTTGGCATTGACATTGCCAAACAAACACACTATGCAGCAGTTATGAACTCAGATGGCGAAATCCTTGTGAATCCTTTTCCATTTTCTAATAACCATAATGGTTTCCAATTACTGCTTGATAAGCTTTCGCAATTCCCGAAAGATGAATTTTTAATTGGAATGGAATCCACTGCTCACTATGCTGAAAATCTGACTTGTTTTCTGTATTCGAGAGGTTTTAATGTTTGTATTATTAATACCATACAAACATCTACTCTCAGAAAAACAAACATCAGAAAGACCCAAACCGATTCAGTCGATAAATATCTTATCATCAAGGCTCTAACGATGAATCAGTACCGTCTGTTGTCTGAGCGTGATTAT
>JBJEIU010000083.1:0-3877 GCA_051877355.1 Hominilimicola sp. | reverse complement strand
TCCACAGTAATATATACATCGGTATTACCGCCAACACTGAGGCTATTATCAAGATTAGGATTGAACGGAAGCCATACAGGCACATTCTCTTTCATCCCGTTCAGCCTTTTGTCAAGCGGTTTTAAGAAAATTATCCTATGGCGCAGCTTCGAAAAATCCATCTAAAACGCCGCCTTTCTGTATGGCTGCAGTAGCGTATAAAATACACTTGGAACACCGCTCTTTGTACCGTCTCTCTGTTCAAAAAAGTATCCGATACACACAAGCATTGCCTGTTTGTAGCTTTCAAGCAGCGGTTCGGGCATTTCAAGCCGCGTGTAGTTTTCGCACATTTCGCAAGCTAAAAGGACGAGTATCCGAAGATAATCGTCCTCCGCGTCCGAGTCTAAATGGAGATACTGTTTGACCTCATCAATCGTCAGCATCGTTGTCTTCCTCCGGCTCGGTTTTCACACTCTTGCGTTTGGTGTCACCGCTGCTGCGCGTTGATTTGATTTCTTCGGCAAAGCCGCATTTTATTAAATCGTCACCGATTTTCTTATCCACATCCACAATCTGACCTGCGGAAAAACTAAACGTCAGACCTGAACATGAGGTTGTCACCTTAATCTTCATCATCAAAATTCTCCTTATCTTCTTATGGTTAAGATAATTTTTCGCAGATTGCCGTTTTGCAGGGAGCGGTGCTGTACGAGTGTACCGCCCCGAGCAAAAAACGGTAAAATGCGGAAAATTAGCCGGCCATAGCCATTGTTTTTACCGCTTCCGGCAATATCAGCTTGCCGTCCACTCTTTGGAACACCCTGAAACCGACTTGTCCGTTCTTTGCAAACAGCTCGTTAAGCCTCTGGAATGAGCGTCCCTGTCTGTCCGCTATCCAGTAATATTTCAAATCTCCGAACAGCAGAATTTTATTTCCGCCGCCGATTTCAGGCATATATGCCGAGGTATGTATAGGTCTGTTCAGAATTGTATCCGGCTGTCCTGCCTGTAACCCCGGCTGCCAGAGATACTGACCGTTGGAATCCTTGAGTTTTCGAATAGCCTTAATCGTACTGTCATTTGCAAGAAAAGCAGCATTCTTTCTGTACGGTGTTCTGAGGCTGTGATATAAGTCAATAATCTCGTCTGTTGTGATTACATTTGCCGATGCAGATGTGACGCCGACTTCGGCTGTATTGATAACTCCCGTAGGCTTACCTGTACCGTTACCACTAATGAACGCAAGTTCCTCGGCAGCGCCCATGCGCCTTGCAAATTCGGATGATATGTATGTTTCAAGATTAAATGCCGAATCGTTAAGCAGTTCCTCTGAAACCTTGATTATTGTACTGAGCTTATGCGCTCCGAGCGACACTGTGCCGAATTCATCGTCACTCTCGGTATATTCCTCACCTTCATCCGTCCATACCGCTTCACCGTGTGACGCAACCACAGGGATTTTCTTGTCGCCGTTGGCGCTTGTGATAATCGTGGCAAGTCCGCGCATAATATTTTCATCGGCAAGCTTGTCAATGAGCGTTGCCTCATATTCGTCCGGCACAAGGTATCCGCCCTCACTGTCTGTACCAATCTGCAAGGTATCATGCACCGAATATGACAACTGATTGTTCTGCATCAGCTTCCAGAAAGCGTTTTTATACGCATCACTCGCTCTGCCTGTTTTTGTTCCGGCGCCGTTATCAGGCTTTTCACGAACAGGTGTATTTACGGGAGCGTTAAGCTGTTTCTCCATCTCCGCCTGACGCTCAAGAATATCTATTTCCTTGCCAAGCGAGACAATGTCAGCCTCCATTTTTTCGTATGCAGCCACATCATCCGCTGACAGCATACCGTCCTCACGTTTTGCGTCGTCAAGGAATTTCTTTGTCTTTTCCCATAGTGACGCTCTTTTCTGTCTTAAATCCAAAATCTTACTCATTTAGTGTCCCTCCGTTACTTTAATAAATTTAACCGTTTTTCAAATTGCTCTGCCGTAGTTCTGTCCTTTTTCGGAGCAATAGGTTTCAGCTTTTTTCGCATCGCCGCTATGGTGTTTGTCACCATTGTTGTCTTATCAAAAATCATGTCATCACTATCTTTTTCCTCATCTTCATCGGAATACAAAACCCTGTCACAGAAACCGAAATCATGCGCCGAATGCGCGTTCATCCATGTTTCCGCATCCATGAGATGTGAAATCTTGCTGCGCGACAATCCCGTCTTTATCTGATAGGCATTGATAATCGACTCCTTGACCTCATTTAAAAAGTCAATCCCCTGTTCAAGCTCCGAAGCCTCGCCGTAAAGCATCATGGACGGGTTATGTATCATAAGCATTGATGTCGGTGACATTTCCACCATATCGCCTGCCATTGCAATTACCGATGCCGCACTTGCCGCGATACCGTTTATCTTGACAGCAATTTTGCCCTTATGCTCCTTTAAGGCAGTGTATATCTCACTTGCAGCAAAGCAGTCACCGCCCGGACTGTTAATCCAAACCGTAATGTCTCCGCTGTATTTGCTAAGTTCATCACGGAACATCTGCGGCGTTACATCATCGCTGTACCATGATTCCTCAGCAATTACCCCATTTAAAAAAAGCACGTTTTCCGTGCTTTCCGTTTCATCGTCTATCTTGTTTGTAACCGTCTTGAATTTCCAAAACTTACTCACTGTTTTCCTCACTTCCTGTCTGTCCAAAATTACCTGCGTTCCTGATGTCAATCATATTTCCGTTGCACAAGTATCTGTCGCCGCCTTCCTCTGCCGGAATCTTATTCATATCCTCCAATTCCCGTATATCGTTTGCGCTGTACCATCCGTTCTGTCTGCCGACGGCATATCCGCTCATCCGGCTTTTGAAATCACCTCTGAGCAATCCGTCAACATTGAACTTGACGAAGTATTTCTGCTGTTCCTCCTCTGTAAGAAGCTGCTGAAATATACTCTGCTCAATTCTTACAAGCCACGGCCGGATTGTGTTTGTTACAAAATCCAAGCTCTGCTGTTCGATGTTGTTAAATGAGCTTTTCTCCAAATCCGCAATCATATGCGGAGGAACGCGGAATATACGGCAGATTTCATTTACTTGGAATTTGCGTGTTTCAAGGAACTGTACCTCATGCGGATTGATGGAGATAGGATTGAATTTCATCCCCTCCTCCAGAACCGCCACCTTATGAGCGTTACCGCTGCCGCCATAGGCTTCATTCCACGCGTCGCGTACCTTTTTCGGTTCCTTGAGAACACCCGGATGCTCCAATACACCGCTCGGCGTTCCTGAATTGGAGAAGAATGACGAGCCATATTCCTCCGCTGCGATTGATAGACCTATCGCATTCTTTGCCATTGCAATTGGCGAATAACCGATAAGTCCGTCAAATCCGAGACCTACAATATGCAGGATTTCGTCCTTGCGGAAAATAAAGCTGCCCTGCTTATCGGAAGTGTAGGTGTAATACAGCATTCCGTCCTCGCCGCGGTCGATTTTCATCTTCTCCGGCATAAGCGGATACAGCGCCGTAACCTCACCCTTGCCGTTACGGATAATCTGCGAGTATGAGTTGCCCCACAGTAGTAAATGCGACATTATAACCTCACGCATCACAAAGCTGTTCATTTCGGGATTGGGTATATCGTGGAGCAGCCGATACAACGGATGCGTACACACGCGTTCCTTGCCGTTCTCGGTATAAGCATAAACGTGCAGCGGAAGGCTTGCTACCGTTTCCGATATAATGCGTACGCAGGCATACACAGCCGTCGTCTGCATTGCAGTCCTCTCCGTTACTGACTTGCCCGACCATGTTCTTCCGAACGGAAAATATCGACCTCCGCCGACACTGTCGCCTGTATGGTTTTTCGGATGGTCTCTTGATTTAAATATTGATTT
>JBJEIU010000082.1:0-17864 GCA_051877355.1 Hominilimicola sp. | reverse complement strand
AATTGTCAATAAAATCAAGATAAATAATAAAATAATAGAAATAAATCAGGGCAGCCGATGGCTGCCCGTAATCTGCTATACAAGTTTTTTATTTTTCCATTTGCCCGAATAATAGCGTATCACAGGTACGGACGCGCCCATTGCCCATGAGAGCGGAGTGGCAATCCATATGCCTGTTGAGCCGAAAGGATGCACGAGTATATACGCGAATATAATTCTGCCTGTAAGCTCCAGTATGCCGGCTATGGCGGAGGTGTTCACGTCACCCGCACCGCGCAAAACATTCAGGTAGCTTCGCATAACAGCCGCCACTATATACGCCACGCATACTATTGTCAGATACCTGCTGCCTATGATGATTGCTTCGGCGGCTTCGTTTTTGTCAAGGAACAGCCCGAGAAGCTGACTGCGCAGCAGCACAATTACCGCCCCAAGCACAATACATATGCCGATAAGCGACAAAAGAGTCTGATAAAGTCCTTTTTTTATTCTGTCAATATTACCTGCGCCCCTGTTTTGTCCTGCGAATACTGACAGCGACATGCCTATTGAAATAATAGGCGCGATGGCTAAGGAGTCAATTTTTGTGGCGGCGGTATATGCCGCCATTGTCATTTCTCCGAAGGAGTTGACAAGCCTTTGCACGCTCATTGTGCCGAGGGATATAAGACAGCTTTCCAATGCTGCGGGTATGCCTGTCTGGAATATTCTTATAAGTGAGTTTTTGCTTGTCTGAAAGCTGATACCCTCCAGATTAAGCTGTTCGCGGTAGCGTACTATGTGTACTGTACAATACACGGCGCTGATTATCTGTGCGATAACCGTTGCGATTGCCGCGCCGGAAACACCTGCTTTAAACACGATTACAAACAGCAAATCCAGTCCCACGTTAAGAAGCGACGAAAGAATAAGTGCGTAAAGGGGAGTGCGGCTGTCGCCGAGACTGCGCAGTATTGAGCCGGAGGCATTATACATTGCCGTACCTATGGTAAAGGCAAAAATAATGCTTATATATCTGACCGCCTCGTCAATTACGCTGTCGGGAGTGCTGAGAAGGTGCAGTATAGGCCGGGCAAACACTATGCCCGCAACAGAAGTCACGACCGATAGAATAACTACTATATAAATAAGTCCCGTCACCGTTTTGCGCATTTCGTCGAAATTACGCGAGCCGAAGCACTGGGAAATTATAATTCCCGCGCCGCTTGTAAGCCCCATCATAAGGCAAATCATAACCGACAGCAGCGTTCCTGTTGCGCCGACTGCCGCAAGCGACTGCGCGCCTACGAATTTTCCAACAACTGCCGCGTCAACGAAGTTGTAAACCTGCTGAAATATATTGCCTATAAGCATAGGCACCGAAAAGGACAATATTAGTTTAAGCGGACTGCCCTTTGTCATATCATATACCATTTTCTTCACCGTCCCAATACAGACTATGTAAATTTTAACCTATGCAATTATAGACTATTATATTACTAATGTCAATAAGGTTGAAAAAATTTTCTTAATTTGGTATAATGTTATTGAATGGGGTAAAATTTTTCGATATAAGAGGGATTAATTGTGAAAGTATTGTTATTATCTGTAAAGGCAGGCTACGGACACCATTCCACAGCCAAGGCAATAATGGAGCATTTTGAAAAAAACGGGCATGAATGTTATATGCTGGATATTTTCGACTACATAAACCACCGTCTCGGCAACTATGTTCAAGACGGCTATCTTGTTTCCACAAAGTATCTGCCAAAGGCATACGGCAAGGCGTACGGCAAGCTTTCAAAAAAGGATGAGCCTTATGACCGTCATTCTCTGCTGACGCTTTTTTCGAGGTTTGTTTCAAGCAGGCTTGCAAAATTCGTCAGTGAGTTTGACCCTGATTTAATGATAGGCACTCACAGCTATGCGGGTGTCTGCATGAGCCTTTTAGAGGACAGCGCTGTTACGGACTGCCCGACGGTGGGAATAGTAACTGATTTTACGGTGCATCCGTTCTGGGAAAGCACGTTTCTCGATTACTATGTGACCCCGAATGAGCTGCTTAGCTATGAAATGCAGAAAAAGGGCATTGCAAAAAAGAAGCTTCTGCCAATCGGAATACCCGTGCGCGAGCAGTTTTCGCATAAGACAGACAAGCAGGAGGCGCGCAGAACACTTGGGATAGAGAATATTCCGACGGTGCTTATAATGATGGGGTCAATGGGCTATGGAAATATAAAAGAGCTGATTTCGCAAATGGACATGAACGGGCATGAGTTTCAGATTTTGTGCGTGTGCGGCTCAAATAAAAAGATAAAAAATGCCGTGGACGGTTTTGAATGGAAAAAGAGCGTGTATACATACGGCTTTGTGGATAATGTTGACGTTATGATGGACGCCGCCGACTTTATAATAACAAAGCCGGGCGGACTTACCACCTCTGAAGCGCTGGCAAAGGGATTGCCTATGATAACCATGAACCCTATACCGGGGCATGAGGACAGAAACCTGAATTTCCTTGTGAACACGGGCGCGGCGATTATGGTAAATAAAAATTATTCGATTTCGGAGGCACTTAATCTGATGTTCGGCTGTGAATGGAGAATGGAGCTTATGCGTGAGAGTGTAAGCCGTCTTGGCAAGCCGAATGCTGCGGCTGACCTTTATGAGTTTGCCTGTGAAAAGGTTTTGGCAAAGTCGACGGCTATCTGAAATTCTCTGCCGTTCATATAATTTAAAATACCCGCGTCAGTCTTAAAATCAAAGCACAGCTTGTAGCTGGCAAGCTTCATTTTTCCGCCGCTTTTTGATCCGTATTTCCTGTCGCCCGAAAGGGGATGGGAGATATGCGCCATCTGCGCGCGTATCTGGTGCGTGCGGCCTGTTTCAAGCTCCACCTCCACAAGGGAGCAGTTATTCCCGTAGGCGAGCGTGGTGTATTTTGTTTTTATAAGCTTTGAATTTTCTGTTTCAGTGTCCGTAACGGACACTTTTTTTTCGCCGCGCATGAGGTATGAGGAAAGATATCCGCTTTTTTCGGTGTATCCCTCGACAACACAAAGATAAAGCTTTTTGATTTCGCGGCTTCTGATTTTTTCGTTTATTATACGAAGCGCGGCGGCATTCTTCGCGCCGATTATTATTCCTGAGGTGTTGCGGTCAAGACGGTTACAAAAGGCAGGGGAAAAGCTGTGCTCGTTTTCGGGGTTGTATTCGCCCTTTTTGTACAGGTAGCTCTGCATTCTGGAAAGTAACGTGTCTTGTGTGCCTTTGTCGTCCGAATGTACGACTATGCCGATTTCCTTGTTTATCAGTATGAGATTTTCGTCCTCGTATACGATGTCTATATCCGTGCTTCCCATGTGAAAGTCGTTCGTGGCGGCAAAAAACTCGTCCTTGAAAAACAGCTTCAGATCATCGCCCGTGCGGAGCATATATTTGCCGTCCTTTACATGCTTTCCGTTGACGCGGACGCAGTTTTTGCGCAGGCTTTTGTAGAGCATACTCTGCGGCATATTCACAAGATATTTTGTAAGAAATTTGTCAAGACGCTGATTTGCGTCATTTTCATTTATGGTTATTTGTTTCATAAATTATCACCGATTATTTTTGTAAACATTTATTTTTAGATATTGTAACATAAAAAAAAATATGTTACAATATACTTCGTATAAAAAATAAGCGGCGCATATCACCCTTTATCGGAGCTTGAAGTATCCACATACTACTGCGCTCCTCAAAAGGGCAATCTGCTTGCTTCTTTTTCATACTATAATTGCCGTTATAAGGCGGCGGAATGGAGAGTTAATATGGGAATATTCGGCGGCGGCTACATGAAGCCCGGTAAGGGCGTTGACAAAAACGAGCCTAAAAAGAAGGGCTTTTTCTTATTTTTTGATGTTTTAATACACAAGTTTACAAAATTTCTCGGAGCGAACTGTCTTTACACTATGACAAGCATAATATGGATAGCGCTTTTGTATTTCTTCGGAGGAATTATCCTCAGCGGTACGGGAATAGTATCGCGTATAGCGGAGGCGATAAGCTCTGTTGAAAGTGAAATAAGCGCAGGCGAGATGCAGGGAAGTATAACTGTTATGCTTCAGCTTGCCTTTGCGGTGAGCGTGTTCACACTTTGGGGTTCTGGTCCTGCGTCTGCGGCATACTCCTATGTGACACGCTGCTTTACGCGCGGCGAGCATACGTGGGTAATGAGCGACGGAGTGGACAAGTTTAAGGAAAACTTCAAGCAGGGTATGTTCGTGGTCATTGCGGATGCGGTTGTGCTTGTGTTTGGAATGAATGCTGCGCATTTTTATTACTCGCTGTACACTGGCACGGGCAGCGTGCTGTGGATGTTCCTGACGTATGTTGTGGTGCTGATATTTATTATATATACTATGATGCACCCGTATTTATATCAGATAATGGTTACGTTTGAATGTAAAATAGGCGCGCTGTACAAGAACGCGCTGCTTATCACGTTTGCAAAGCTTCCCGGAAACTTTTTCACGCTGGCTGTCAGTGCGGCGGTGCTTGTGCTGTCTTTCACGTTCTTTAATCCTGTTGTGGCGGCGCTGTTTATCGCGGTGTTCGGACTTTGCATAACGCGTTATCCGTGTGAGTTTTATGCGGCAAGGGTAATCGAGCGTTCAATCCTTAAAGATTTAAAGGAAAAACAGCCGAAGATTGAGTATATCGGGGAGGAAGAAGCAGAATGATTTTGGGTGAATATGATATTGCCGTCATAGGCGGCGGTCATGCAGGCTGTGAAGCGGCGCTTGCGGCGGCAAGACTGGGCATGAAAACGGTGATGTTTTCCATAAGCCTTGACGCCATAGGAAATCTGCCCTGCAACCCGAGTATAGGCGGAACGGCAAAGGGACACCTTGTGCGCGAATTAGACGCTCTGGGCGGCGAGATGGGTAAGGCAGCGGACGCGTCTTTTATCCAGCCAAAAATGCTTAACCGCGGTAAAGGTCCTGCCGTACATTCGTTGAGGGCACAGATTGACAGAAAAAAATATCATGCCGAAATGAAGAAACGCCTTGAAAATCAGGAAAATTTACAGATAAAGCAGGCGGAAATTGTAAATATACTTACGGACGAAAATAATAACGTGACGGGAGTTGTCACCCATACGGGCATAGAGTACAGCGTAAAGGCGGCGATAATCGCCAGCGGAACGTATCTCAAGGGTAAAATTCTTATAGGAAACTATTCGCGCGAAAGCGGCCCCGACGGTATGTTTCCGGCAAATGAGCTGTCGGAAAATCTGCGCAGGATAGGCATTGAGCTGAAACGCTTTAAGACGGGTACTCCCGCGAGAATACATGCCGACACGCTTGATTACAGCAAAATGGAGATTGAGGAGGGGGACGAAAAAATTGTGCCGTTTTCCTTTGAAACGGAAAATCCGGGCAAGAACCTTGTTCCCTGTTACCTTGTATACACAAACGAAAAAACGCATCAGATTATCCGCGATAATTTAAGCCGCTCCGCAATGTACGGCGGAATGGTGGAGGGCGTTGGCCCGAGATACTGTCCGTCCATTGAGGATAAGGTGGTGCGCTTTGCGGAAAAATCAAGACATCAGCTTTTCATTGAGCCTATGGGACTTGACACAAAGGAAATGTACGCGCAGGGCTTTTCCACAAGCCTGCCCGAGGACGTGCAGCTTGAAATGTACAGAAGCGTTGAGGGACTTGAAAACGTGGAGATAATGCGCAGCGCCTATGCGATAGAGTATGACTGCTGCGACCCCACGCAGCTTGACGCAACGCTTGAATTTAAAAACATCGGCGGTCTTTACGGCGCGGGACAGTTCAACGGTACGTCAGGCTATGAGGAGGCTGCGGCACAGGGACTTGTCGCAGGAATAAATGCGGCGCTGAAATTGAAAAATGAGCAGCCGCTTATATTGAAGCGTTCCGACGGATATATCGGCACGCTTATAGACGACCTTATCACAAAGGGGACGAACGAGCCGTACCGCATGATGACCTCGCGTTCGGAATACCGTTTGCTTCTAAGGCAGGACAACGCAGACGAGCGTCTTACACCGTTTGGGTATAGGGTAGGTCTTATCAGCGAGGAGCGGTATAAGAAATTCCTTGAAAAAATGGACATGGTGGGAAAGGAAATCAAAAGAGTTTCGGATATAGTTATTCCGCCGAGAGAAGCAAATCCTCTTCTGGAAAAGTACGGTTCAACACCTGTCAAGACAGGCATAAGGCTGAGCGATATGTTAAAGCGTCCTGAACTGGATTATGAAAAGCTTTCGGAGGTTGACAAGACAAGAGAGCCGCTGCCCGACGCAGTGTGCGAGCAGGTGGAGATAAAGCTCAAGTATGACGGATATATAAAGCGTCAGATAGCGCAGGTGGAGCAGTTTAAGAAAATGGAGGAAAAGCTTCTGCCCGAAAATCAAGATTATTCCGATATTCACGGTCTGCGTCTGGAGGCAAGACAGAAACTAAATAAAATTCAGCCAAAGTCACTGGGACAGGCATCGCGTATTTCAGGCGTGTCGCCGTCTGACGTGTCGGTGCTGATTGTATGGCTGGAAAGTCTGAAAAACAAAAAATGATACGCGCGAGCGTATCATTTTTTGTTATATTACGATAGACAAGAAGAAACTATTAGGGACATTTCCTCTTCATGGTAGTATTATATACTACTTTATCCTATTTGTCAATATTTTTTCTTGCAAAGTGGTATAATTATTTTCAATAATATATCTGATTGGAGATTATAGCATGCGACCATTGAAAGAAAAAGTAAGTATTACTCTGGATGATAATGTTGTATCAAAATTACGTGAATTGTCTGAACGAGATGACCGTTCTTTAAGCCAATATATTAATCTTGTTCTTAAAGAACATATAAAAAATCTTGAAGAAAAATAAAAAGCTATTTCGATGTGAAACAGCTTTTTATTTTATAAAATTGTTTTTATCTGAAATTCAAATTCTGAAATCCGAACGGTGCGGAATAGTCAATCAATCTGTTTTGTATTTCTGTTTTCCTGTCGCCTGTGGCAATGGCGGGCTGATAATCGTTATATTCATCATGTCCCGAAATCGTCGCAGGAATAAGCGTCATGTTTTCGTCCTCCTGCAATATGCCGTCAACAAAGGTGAACACCTGACGGTATATAACCGTGTCCTTGTCGGCGGGGTTGTTGTTGCCGCCGAAGCAGAAATTACCAAGACTGTATGCGATATAGCGTCCGTTGTATTTTTCAATACCCTGCAAAACGTGGGGGTGCGTTCCTATAACGAGGTCAGCGCCCAAATCAATTGCCTTGTGCGCAAGCTCCTTTTGTGTGTCGTTAGGCTCATTCGACTTTTCCTCTCCCCAATGTATGCTCACAATAACAAGCTGCGCGCCAAGACTTTTTACGGAGCCGATAGCCTTTTCAAGCTTTTCCGCCTCTGTTTCGTTCAGGGCGTTTATGCCAACAAGTCCCACGGCAATTCCGTTAATTTCACGCATTGCCGTATTTGTGCCTATAAAGTTTGAAATGCCTGCTTCGTTAAGATATTTGATTGTGTCAGTAAGGCTGACATCGCCGTAATCCGCGCTGTGATTGTTGGCAAGGTTTGCGGCTTCCACGCTTGAAGTGGTAAGCACCTGAACATACTCGGGCTTGCCGCGGAAAGCAAACGTCTTATCCTGCCTTGTTCCCTGATTGGAAAGTGTTCCTTCAAAGTTCACTATTGTTAAATCGTCCTCAGCAAATATGGGCGCGACGTTTTTCAAAAAGTATGAATAATCGCCGCCCAGCTGTGAGGCATACGCCGCAAAGCTGCCCTCGGGGGAGGCGTTTACGTCCGTGGCAAGGGTACAGTCGCCCACGGCGGTCACTGTAACCGTCTGTACCGAGGGGGTATATTCCTTTTCGACTCTGCGTTTTTCTCTTGTTTCACCCGAAAATCCCCATATAATAGCTGCTATAAACAGCGCTGCCGTCAGCGCAACTGTAAATTTTCGTACACTCATTAAAAAATTCTCCCAATACAAAATATTTTGGTTAATATATTAATTTTATTCTAAGACAACAATTTTGTCAATATAATTTTACAATTTAATATCATACCTTGACTAATTGGTCTCATAGTTATAAAATAATAGTGCATATTAACAAAAGGAGGAGTTACTCATATGAAAAGTTTTGAAACAATCGCACCGATAGCGGTATTCGTCTGTGCCGTTATAGCACTGATATTCTCAGGTATCAATTTTTATTCCGTAAAAAGAAAGCCTGAGGGTACGGACACGATGAAGAGCATCGGTGAAAAAATCCGTAAGGGCGCTATGGCATATCTTAAGCGTCAGTATAAGACAGTAGGCGTTTTCTTTGCCGTAATGTTTGTTATACTGCTTGTGCTTGCATTCACAGGCTTCCTTACACCGTTCGTACCGTTCGCATTCCTGACGGGCGGATTTTTCTCGGGACTTTCGGGCTTTATAGGCATGAAAATTGCTACCTACGCAAATACAAGAACGGCAAACGGCGCGCAGCAGGGACTTAACAAGGGTCTCAAAATCGCGTTCGCGTCAGGCTCAGTTATGGGTCTTACGGTTGTCGGTTTGGGACTTCTTGATATAAGCGTGTGGTTCATGCTTCTGAAGTTTGTGTTCAAGCTTGATATAAATGAAATTATGTCGGCTATGCTTACCTTTGGTATGGGTGCAAGCTCAATGGCGCTGTTTGCGCGTGTGGGCGGCGGTATCTTCACAAAGGCGGCAGACGTCGGCGCTGACCTTGTGGGTAAGGTTGAAGCGGGTATTCCTGAGGACGACCCGAGAAACCCTGCTTGTATTGCCGATAACGTAGGCGATAACGTGGGCGACGTTGCAGGTATGGGCGCTGACCTTTATGAGTCATACGTTGGTTCAATCATTTCCTGCGGCGCGCTTGCAGCTGCGGCAGGACTTGGTTTTAACGGCGTTCTTGTTCCGATGCTTATTGCGGCTATAGGTATAATCGCGTCTATTATAGGTACATTCTTTGTATCGACAAAAGAGGGTGCAGACCAGAAATCGCTTCTTGGCTCATTAAGACGCGGCACGTATGCTTCTGCAATACTTTCAGCAATCGGCGCGGCAGTTCTTATCTTTACCCTGCTGCCTGACAACTCAAATGTGTTCTGGGCAGTTATTTCGGGACTTGTCGCAGGTGTGCTGATAGGCTTCTTTACGGAGTATTACACATCCGATTCATATAAGCCGACAAAGAAGCTGTCAGCTTCTTCAGAGACAGGCTCTGCAACAATCATTATTGACGGTATAGCGCTTGGCATGGCGTCAACGGCTATTCCTGTAATTATCATAGGTATTTCGGTTATTGTCAGCTACTTTACGGCTGGCGGCGGCTCAAGCTTTTCAAGCGGACTTTACGGCGTAGGACTTTCAGCCGTAGGTATGCTTTCAACGCTTGGTATCACACTTGCAACAGATGCATATGGCCCCGTTGCCGACAATGCGGGCGGTATCGCTGAAATGTCGGGACTTCCGGAGGTTGTACGTGAAAGAACAGATGCTCTTGACTCACTTGGCAACACAACAGCAGCTACAGGCAAGGGCTTTGCTATAGGCTCTGCGGCTCTTACGGCTCTTGCGCTTATCGTTTCATATACGGATAAGGTAGAGGGACTTGGCATGGAACTTAATCTGTCTGTGACAAATCCTGCCGTGCTTATCGGCTTGTTTGTGGGCGCGATGCTTCCGTTCCTGTTCAGCGCAATGACTATGAAGGCTGTAGGACGCGCAGCGCAGAAGATTGTTGTTGAAGTAAGACGTCAGTTCAGAGAAATCAAGGGGCTTATGGAGGGCAAGGCAGAGGCAGATTATGAAACCTGTGTTGACATATGTACAAAGTCCTCGCTTAAGGAAATGATTCTTCCTGCCGCGCTCGGCATTATTGCGCCGATTGTTGTAGGTCTTGTGCTTGGCTGCAACGGCGTTGTTGGTATGCTTGCAGGCGCACTTATCTCAGGCTTCGCTCTTGCTATTATGATGGCTAACTCGGGCGGCGCATGGGATAACGCGAAGAAGTATATTGAGGCAGGCAACTTCGGCGGTAAGGGCAGTGAAAATCATAAGGCTGCTGTTGTCGGCGATACTGTCGGCGACCCGTTCAAGGATACTTCGGGCCCGTCCGTTAATATTCTGATTAAGCTGCTTTCAATGGTTTCAATCGTTTTTGCCGCACTTGTCGTATCTTACGGCGGTATGGGACTGTTCTAAAATTTACAAAACGAACGGCGGTAAAAACGTGCATTTCATAGGAAAAATTGATATTGAAATATACAAATGTATAACATCAGATATTGTAACTGATGAAGTTATTATAACTGATGAGCGTATTGAACATATACGCGAGAGGCATCCGAATGACTATGAAACATATTGTCATTGCATGAAGGAAGCAATCCTTAAGCCTGATTATATCATAGAGGCGAATAAACCCAATTCGGCTTTGGTATTAAAAGCATTTTCCAATGAAGAAACAGAGCAATTTAAGACGGTTGTGAGACTTATCACATCATCAGATGACAGCGATTTTAAAAACTCTGTTATTACGTTTATGAAAATTAACGAAAAAGAATGGAACAGATTGATACGAAATAAGAAAATACTTTACAAATCCGAATAATTGTGGTATTATATTAGTATAATAGAAAGGTTATTCGAGGTGGAAGAATACGTCCACGTCCACACGCCGATGGCTTGACAAGGGGGAAATCCCTGAGAGATGCAGGAGAATTGGACGCCTGCCGAATAACCAGTCTTAATTGAGGTGTTTGCATTTAATATGCAAACACCTTTTCTTTTTAAATAAGCATTTTACTATTGACAATCTCACTGTTTATTTAGTATAATATACAAATAGATTAGATGAGATTAGAACAGGCAATATATTTAATATGATATTTATGCCCTCACAGCCTTATCGGTCTGCGGGGGTTTTCTGTTTTATCTCAGGAAAGAGAGGATTAGAATTATGAATTTGAAAAAGGTATTAGCAATGGGAACAGCCGCCCTGCTTTGCGCGGCGACAATGTCAGGCTGTGAATATGCGCTTAACAATTCAAACAGCGTTGATGGTGAAACATACAAGATAGGCGTTTTGCAGTATGCTGACCATCCGTCGCTTGACAACTGCCGCGAGGGCTTCAAGGAAGGACTTGATTCAGAAGGTGTTAATTACGAGCTTACAGCGCAGAGCGCAAAGGGTGATGACGCAACTAACACACAGATTGCCAAGCAGTTCGTTTCACAGGGCGTGGACCTTGTATGCGGTATTGCGACACCGTCAGCGCAGGCTTGCTACAACGCAGCGTATGAAGCAAATATTCCTGTAATCTTTAACGCGGTTTCTGACCCTGTAGCAGCTAAACTTGCCACAAGCGAAACAGAGGCTATGGACGGCATCACAGGTGTGAGCGATATGCTGCCCGTTGAGGAACAGCTTAAGCTTATCCGCGAAATGCTGCCTGACGCAAAGAAGATTGGTATTCTTTACACAACAAGCGAGGCAAATTCTGTTTCAACAATAGAAAGCTACAAGGAAAAGGTCGGAGAATACGGCTTTGAGCTTGTGGAAAAGGGTATCACAAATGCGGCTGAAATTCCGCAGGCAGTTGATTTGCTTGTAAGCGAGGTTGACTGTATCTCAAACATGACAGACAACACAGTAGTTGCAAATCTTCCGGTGCTTATCGAAAAGGCGACTGCAAAGAATATTCCTGTATTCGGCAGCGAGGAGGAACAGGTTGGCAACGGCTGTATCGCGTCAGCAGGTATAGACTACATAGAGCTTGGCAAAAAGGCAGGCGTTATGGCTGCAAGAGTTCTTAAGGGCGAGGACATCAAGTCAATCCCTTACGAAACAATGACAGAAAGCAAGATTACAATCAACACAGACGCAGCCGCAAAAATCGGAGTAACAATACCGCAGTCTATAACAGACAGAGCTGAGGTTAAAAACGCTCCGTCCGAATCATGATTGAAGGACTGATAATAGGCATACTCGAGCAGGGACTTATATACGGAATAATGGCAATGGGTGTGTACATAACCTATACCATACTTGATTTCCCCGATTTGTCTGTTGACGGTACATTCCCCCTCGGAATAGCAATATGCTTTGTTATGATAAATCACGGTCTTAATCCATGGCTTGCGCTGCTTGCGGCATTCGCGGCAGGAAGCATTGCGGGTATGTTTACAGGCATATTCAATGTAAAGCTGAAAATAAGAAATCTGCTCTGCGGTATTCTTACCATGACCGCGCTGTATTCAATAAACTACGGCATTGTCGGAAAGGCGTCAGACTTCCTGAGCATGGATACGACAACAATCTTTTCACAGACAGCATTCCTTTTCGGGAACGGTCACATGGCAATGTATTCAAAGCTTGCGGTAATATTTGTTATTGCTCTTGCCGCCAAGTTCGCGCTTGACTGGTATCTGCGTACAAAGTCGGGATTTCTTTTAAGAAGTGTCGGCGATAACGAGGGGCTTGTTGTGACGCTTGCCCAAAATCCCGGTACTATAAAGATAATCGGTCTTGCAATCGCAAACGGGCTTGTAGCTCTTGCAGGAGCGGTGTACTGCCAGTATGGCAAGGCGTTCAATGTCGGCTCGGGTACGGGTACGGTTGTTATGGGTCTTGCGGCGGTTATTATCGGCGCGACTGTGTTTAAGAAGATTAAGTTTCTGCGCATAACGACAGGTGTTCTGCTGGGTATGATTGTGTATAAGGCGTGCATTTCAATCGCGCTTGCTGCAGGTCTGCCGTCACAGAACACAAATCTTATGATAACAGTGCTGTTTATAGCAACGCTTGTTATAAACGAATTTGTGCTGAAAAAGAAGAAAGCCGGGGTGAAGAAAAATGCTTGAGCTTTCAAATATTTGTAAGACATTCAATCAGGGTACGATTGATGAAAAGGTGCTTTTTTCCGATTTTAATCTGAAAATTAACGACGGTGAGTTTGTGGGAGTTATCGGTTCAAACGGCTCCGGCAAAACCACAATGCTCAATATTATTTCGGGAGACGTCACAGAGGACAGCGGTTCTGTTCTTCTTGACGGCGCGGAATTGAGAGGTACAAAGAATTTTAAACGCGCAAAGAAAATTGGCAGGGTTTTCCAAAATCCATCAATGGGTACGTGCCCGTCTATGACAATTTGGGAGAATATGTCCATTGCCGACAATAAGGGTAAAATGTTCGGTTTGTCCTTTGGTCTTAACAGACAGCGAAAGGACTTTTACTGCTCACAGCTTGAGCTTTTGGGCATGGGACTTGAAAACCGTCTTTCCACTCCCGCAGGCTCGCTTTCGGGCGGGCAAAGACAGGCACTTGCACTGATTATGGCAACTATGATACGTCCCGATTTGCTGCTGCTTGACGAGCATACGGCGGCGCTTGACCCCAAATCCTCCGATACGGTTATGATGCTGACGGAGAAGATTGTAAGAGAAAAGAATATTACCACCCTTATGGTGACGCATAATCTGCGTTATGCCGTTGATTACGGCACGCGTGCGATTATGATGCATGACGGCGGAATTATCATGGATGTCACAGGCGAGGAAAAGAAGAATAAGTCAATTAACGATTATTTAAAGGTGTTCAATGAAATAAGTATTGAATGCGGAAATTAATTTAAAAAGGATTTTGCAGTTTGCAAAATCCTTTTTTGTGATTATTTTTTCAATTTGAACACCGTCACACTTTGCGGCGGAAAAGTGTAGTCAAAGGTGTTAGTATCTGCCGAAAGTTTTGCTGTTTTCGGTGAGAGCCTTGTAGGATTGTCAAAATCGTTCATATCGTCGGCGTTATTGCCCGAAAGCGTGTAAATCTCTGCCGAAATACTACTTACCTGCTCCACACACAATTGCGCGGAAACATCCGTATCACGCACATTGACTGCCTTGATATATACATTTTCGCTGTCTGCGCTTGCGGTGTAGTATAATTCCTCTATTATCGGCTGTTTGTCAACGGCAGTATTTGCAGTTCTGCCGTTTATGCACGTTGTTATTTCTCTGCCGTTCACCTCAAGGCACAGTCTGTACTCCTGCCCCGTCATAACAGAGAAGATATTGTGGTCAAGGCATGAGCCGCGCCCGTTTACCTGCGCGTTTACCTCGCTGTCCTGATTTTGCCAGCCGCCTATAAACCACTGTATAAAGTTTTCTTCGTCCGACTTGCCGAAGTATAGTCTGAAACCTTTGTCGCCGAAATTACGTCTTGCGGTAAATTCGATTTTGTAGTGACGTGAGTTAATAGTGTCAAGACTCTTTTTGCCGCCGTTTGCAAAGGAAAAGCTGTCGAATTTCTTAATCTCGCCGCTTACCATGTCGGTTATGGATATATCATAGAAATCCGCATTGCAGCGGTCAGCCTCAAGCTCAATTTGTCCCGAAATATAGTCCGCGCCGAGGGTGATTTTGTTGTCAAGTCCCTCGGATTTTGTTTCAAGCAGACGGTTTCCTGTGTTGTTCATGAACATTTTCTGCACATAATAATTTGCACTGCCGTAAACGCGGTGATTGTCAAACCATATCATATCGGGCTGCCAGTTCACATAGTCCACGTTTGCCAAAAGCGGAGCGTAGCATACAAGACCGATTGCGTGCGCATTGTTTTCCAGACCTGTCATGTACGCGGCTTCAATGAGCGCATTGTAATAGGTGTTGCCCCATGAGGCGTATTCGCCGAGGAATACCTTTGGACCGTCTGAGGGATAATCGTCATAACGGTTGTGGTTGGCAAGAAACCACTCGGGTGACGTGTAGTAATGCTCATCTACTAAATCAGAGCCGTTTTTGCGCGCATTGTTCCAGCCGCGCTCAAATTCGCCGCCCGCAGGGAACGGACCTGCGGAATTTATAAGCTTTATTTCAGGGTACTTTTCCTTTATTTCTTTGTGGAAAAGGTCGTATCTGTCCCAGAACCCTTGTCCGACTTCTTCGTTGCCGATTGCAAGATATTCAAGATTAAACGGGTTGCTATGTCCCATGTCCGCTCTGACTTTGCCCCATTTCGTGTCGGCACTGCCGTTGGCGAATTCAATAAGGTCAAGCGCGTCGTCTATCCATTCGCGCATTTCGTCAAGAGGCGCGGCCTGCTCCATATGCGGATTGTAGCCTGCGGGCAGTACGGGCAGCGGCTTTGCGCCGATATCCTCGCAGAATTGAAAGTATTCGTAATAACCAAGTCCAAGCGACTGATTATACCGCCAATTGTTGCGGCGCGCAGGACGCTCGGTAATATTGCCTACTGTGTTCTTCCAGCGGTACATTGAATTGCGGTCGTCTGCGTTAAGCGTGCCGTCGTGGATAAGGCATCCGCCCGGAAAACGCATGAACTTCGGCTTTAAATTTGCAAGCATTTCGGCAATATCCTTTCGCATGCCGTTTTTACGCTGCTTATATGTATCGGCAGGGAACAGCGACACAAAATCCATACAGAATTTGCATTTTTCGCGTGATGTAACCGCAAGCACAGCAGTAGAGTCCGTAACAGATGATGTGAGTGTGAATGAGTATTCTGTCCATTCTGCGCTTGTAATGTTAAGCTGCTTTTCTGCAATCGGCTTGCCGTAGGCGTCATCTATTGAAATAATAACCGCGCAGGGCTTGTCCGCTCTTGCGTAGCAGGAAAAATTATAGTCCGCTCCTTGCTTTACGGCAATGCCGCTGTTGTAGCCGAGATTTTTAATACCTGCCTTTTCGCCTGCTTTCGCAATTTCAAGAACAAGATAATTGGGGTTTTTCTGAGAAAACGGCGATTTGTTCGACACAGACGCCGATACAGACGCGCCGCCCTGTTCTATCTTTTTCCATGACGTAAGCGCCTGATATGACGGGTTGTCCATGGGCGAAAATTCAAAGGCGCGGTTACGCACCATCTCACCGTACAGACCGCCGTCCGCGGCATGATTTATGTCCTCAAAAAATATTCCGTAAAAGTCGTCCATAGACGCTTTTTCATTTGCGGTAACTGTGATTTTGTTCATTATTTACCAGTCCTTTCTTGTACTTTGTTAAGTATATCACATATTCAGCACAAAAGCACTATGTTTTTCAGACTTAAATTTAAAATTATCGGATAAACTGCTTAGTTAAAATGTTAAAACAATCTAAATTTTGGTTATTATTTTTGCAGTGAATGTGCTATAATGATAAGAGAATGAGGGGAAAGAGATGAATAACAGATTATGAAAAAATATAACAGGCGGACAATCCGCACGGCGATGAATATGGCTGTGCCGGCGATGATAGAGTCGTTTTTTGTGGCATTCGCAGGACTTATCGACTCGCTCATGGTAAGTTCACTCGGCTCAAACGCGGTTGCGGCGGTCGGACTTACGGCCCAGCCGAAATTTATGGGATTGGCAGTGTTTCTCGCGCTGAATGTATCAATTTCGGCGCTTGTGGCAAGGCGTTTTGGGGAAAATAAGCGCCGTGAGGCAAATGCGCTGTTGTGTACGGCATTGGTAATGATTTGCGGTCTCTCGATTTTGCTGGGAGTTGTGTTTGTGGCACTTGCGCCGCAGATTATGAATTTGTGCGGCTCAACGCCTGAAACTCATGACAGCGCGGTGCTGTATTACCGCATTATTATGGGCGGTATGATTTTCAACTGTATTCAGATGGGTATAAACTCCGCCCAGCGCGGTGCGGGCAACACAAAAATCACTATGCGCACCAATATCACGTCAAACACGCTTAATATTATTTTCAATTATTTCCTGATTAACGGACACTGCGGATTTCCTGCGCTGGGAATTATGGGAGCGGCGCTTGCGACTGTGCTTGGCACGGTGGTTGCGTGCATTATGAGTGTTATTTCAATAATGAAGCCGGACTTTTTCGTAAGTGTACCGTACATAATAAAAGAAAAAATCATGCCGTCAATGCGCGCGCTGAAAAATCTCGTAAAGGTCGGCTACAGCGTGTTCTTTGAACAAATTCTTATGCGTATCGGATTTATGATGACGGCAATTATGGCGGCGCATCAGGGCAATGCGGCTATGGCAGCGCATCAAGTGGGAATGAATATTATGAGTTTATCCTTTGCTTTCGGCGATGGCTTGCAGGCAGCGGCAGTAGCGCTTATCGGACGCAGTCTCGGCGAGAAAAAGCCTGAAAAAGCAAAGGAGTTCGGGCGTACCTGCCAGATGATTGGCGGAATAATTTCCGTTGCGCTTGCGGTTATATATTTCTTCGGTGCACAGCTGCTTATGGGACTGTTCTTTGAAGAGACAGAAATCGTCAATATCGGCGTTGGAATTATGCGCATAATTATAGTTATAGTGCTGTTCCAGGTAAGACAGGTTATTTATATGGGCTGTCTGCGTGGTGCTGGTGACACGCTTTATACGGCAATTGCGTCGACCATCAGCGTTACGCTGATACGTACGGGAGTTTCATACCTGTGCGGCTATGCTCTCGGCTGGGGCATTGCAGGAATATGGATGGGTGTGCTGGGCGACCAGATTTCGCGGTATATTTTTGCAGCGGTACGGTTTAAGGCAGGAAAATGGGTTAAGATAGAGATTTAAAATATAAGGCAGTAAATCATTTGATTTACTGCCTTTTTAATAATCACACATTTTAAATAAAAACATATTCTATAACAAGGGATAACCCGAATTTATAGAAAGGAATGATATAAATGGCTGATTGTAACAGAAATTGTAATGACAAGTGCGGCAAAGACTTCCCGTGTGATACAAATTTCCGAGAGGCTGTCTGCATACATACCGATAAGATTTATGATAGCTGCCGAGAATAACATTGAGTAAGATATATAAAAAGATTATAAAGTATATCTCCACTCAATTTCGAGGGAGAATTC
>JBJEIU010000081.1:0-3930 GCA_051877355.1 Hominilimicola sp. | reverse complement strand
CAAAAACAATGAATAATACAGACAGCGGGAGGTGAGAAGAAATGCTAATAGGATATGCAAGAGTGTCGACAATGAATCAGCATGAGGACAGACAGCTAATCGAAATGCGAAAATACGGGGTAAAGAAAAAGAATATCTATATAGATAAGCAGAGCGGAAAGGATTTCCGGCGGCCGGCATATCTGAAAATGTACAGAGCGCTCAGAAAAGGCGATGTGCTTGTGGTAAAGAGTATAGACAGGCTCGGCAGAAATTATCAGCAAATTCTTGATGAATGGAAAAAAATAACCAAAAAGAAAGGCGCTGATATAGTGGTGTTGGACATGCCTTTGCTGGATACGACAAAGAGTAAGGATTTGCTCGGAACGCTGATTTCGGATTTGGTATTGCAGTTATTGTCATTTGTGGCAGAGAACGAGCGTGTGAATATCAGACAGAGACAGGCAGAGGGAATCAAGGCAGCGCATGATAAGGGCGTGAAGTTCGGCAGACCGCCATTGGATATTCCGACAAACTATCTGGAGCAATACGAAATGTGGAAAGAAAAAAAAATAACGGCTAAAGAAGGAGCCGAAAAATGCGATATGCCGTTGTGGGCATTCTATAGACTTGGAAAGCGGATAGAGATAGAAGCAGATTAGTTTCACTAAATTTTGTGGCATTTTTGCCAAAAGTATAGGTTTAGTAAAAAACTCCTGTTTGCCCATGTGGCGGAAGGTTTTTTGCCCCCCAATACAGAAAACTTTTAAAAGACTCTAAATATTTATGAAAAAGACCTGCTGCGAACTTAATCACAACAGGTTTTTTTGCTGCTGATTCAACCAATAATATTATATAAGACCTTTAATCTTCATATATTCCTTAATTACTGCAACACAGTTGTCAATTCCAACCTTTTCGCTGTTTAGCGTCATATCGTAATTTACAGGATTGGTCCAGTAATTGCCGTGTGTATAATAGTTGTAATAGTCGGCGCGGTATTTGTCTGTATGCTTTATCGTTGCCGCAGCAGTTTCCTCTGACACCTTCATATTCTCCATAGTGCGTTTCACGCAAAAATCTCTCGGCGCTTCAATATAAATGCTTACCACATTATCGCGTCCCCTCAAAATCCAGTCTGCGCACTTTCCGACAATTACACAGGATTCCGTATCGGCAAGGTTTTCTATAATCTGTTTCTGAAAATCAAACAGCTTGTCATCGGAAACAAATTTTTCGTTTCTTGAAATATAATGCCGCGCACGCGGAAGTCCACGCAGAAAACTTGAAAATCCGCCGCTTGAGCGTACCTTTTCATTAACCTCATCGAACAGCTTTTTATCAAGTCCGCTCATCTGCGATGCAAGCGTAAGAATACGGTTTTCGTAGCAGTGCACGCCCAAATCCGCTGCCAGCTTTGAGGCTATAGCCTTTCCGCCCGAGCCGAAGCCTCTTGCAAATGTAACAACAAAATTACTCATATCTATTCCTCCTGTTAACCTGCCATATATCTTGATAAAAATTCCTGCGTACGCGGATTTTCCGGCGCTGTAAAGAATTTTTCGGGCGGCGCGTCCTCCACGATATATCCTTTATCCATGAACAGCACTCTGTCGGAAACGTCCCTTGCAAATCCCATTTCGTGTGTGACTATAAGCATGGTAAGACCTGTTTTTGAAAGTGATTTCATGACGTTCAGCACTTCTCCGACCATCTCCGGGTCAAGGGCGCTTGTCGGTTCGTCAAAAAGCAGTACCTCCGGATTCATGCAAAGTCCTCTTGCAATCGCAATGCGCTGCTTCTGTCCGCCCGAAAGCTGAGAGGGCATAGCGTTTATATACGGCGCCATACCAACGGACTTAAGGTGGGTAATGGCTCTGTCGTGAGCCTCCTCCTTAGACAGATGAAGCACCTTCCGCGTACACTCCATACAGTTTTTCAAAACTGTCATATTATTAAAGAGATTGAAGGACTGGAACACCATTCCGACCTTTGAACGGTAATGATTTATTTCTTTCTGTGATTTTCCGAGTTCTTTTCCGTGAAAGAAAACTCTTCCATAGCTTGGCTTTTCGAGACGGTTAATACAGCGTAGTAGTGTTGATTTTCCCGAACCGGAGGAACCTAAAATACAGATTACTTCACCGCGGTTTACTTCAAAATCTATTTTTCTTAAAACTTCGTGTTCTCCGAAGTTTTTGCTTAGTTCCTCAACTCTGATAATTTCTTCACTTTTCATTGGAACTCTCTCCTTTACTCGTCATTATTCATATATTCTACCGCGAGAACATAATCCTTTTTACCTGCAATCTTCTTTTCCAAAATGAGGAAAATTCTGTTAAATACAAAGCATAGAATAAAATATATTACAGCGATTGTAAGATATGACTCAAGGTATCTGTAATATGTACCGCCGGCTGTTTTTGCCTGTAGGAACAGCTCCTTAACGCCGATTACATTCAGCACTGATGTCATTTTCAGATTGGTCAGGAACGTATTAACCATTTCGGGAATAATGTTTTTAAATGCCTGCGGCAATACTATAAAAATCATTACCGATACAGGCGACATTCCCATTGCAAGAGCGCCCTCGCGCTGTCCCACATCAATGGATTTTATACCGCCGCGCACAGTTTCAGCCATATACGCGCCTGTATTCAGAGTAGTTACGAGTATTCCGGCTGCGATGGGGTTTATCTCAAATCCGCACTGGCGTATACCGAAATAAATTATCATCGCCTGAACTATCATAGGCGTATCACGGAAAATTTCTATATATATTTTACATATGCCTTTAAAAAAGCCTATAACTGTTTTCCATGCAATATTGGTGTCTTTTTCTATTTTTGCATCCTCAACAATGCCCATAACAAATCCCAGAACAAAACCTACCAAAGTTCCGACTATCGCCACAACTAAGGTTACAATTGTTCCAGTTATAAACAAATCAGAATATTCACGGGCAATAAAAATCACCCAGCCCAAAACTCCGTTAGGCGTATTCTCCATAAGCTCACTCCCTTTTCTTAATCAATACAAAATACAGTATTTTAGCAATAAAAAACAATGGAGCTGTCACATTGAATGTGTATCAGCCCCATTGTCAATATTTTTATTTTGCTGCGGGCTGTAATGTAATTGCTTCTTCCATAATCTCATTCATTGAATCTTTTGTAAGTCCTAATGAATCCATTGCTCCCTGAATTTTATCTCTCAATTCAGTATCATTCTTTCTTGTGGCAATACAAACATTTGTCATTTCTTCATCGCCAACAAAGGTATCGCCATCAGCCAATGTAATAATCTTCAAATCGTCATTAGTAAGAAGCGCAGATTCTGCCGTAGGCACATCAATAACCGCAATGTCTGCTGTACCGTTGGAAAGCGCCATAAATACTTCCGCTGTAGTTTCATAATTTGCTCCCAATACCACGTCCGGAATCTGGTCTAAAAGCGGTACCCAACCTGTGCCAAGCTGTGTTGTAGCTTTAACATTTTTACCTGCAAGGTCTGACAATCCTGTTATGTTTTCAAGCTCAGAGCCTTTCTTTACAACTACGCAGTTGCTTCTGTAATAATAAGGGTCTGTGAATGAGTAGGATAGCTGTCTTTCGGCGGTTCTGCCCATGCCGGCGATGATGCAGTCATATTCGCCGGAATCCATTGAAAGACCGATTGAATCCCACTCAACCTTATGTACCTCAAGGTCCATGCCCAGCTGCTGGGCAATTTTCTTTGCAATCATAACGTCATAGCCGTATGCATAGCCGCCTCCGCCGTAAATCGGAACAGCGGTATCGCCGTTTGCAACGCTGTCGCTTGTCTGTGTCCAGTTGAACGGCGCATATGCACATTCCATACCGACTCTCAGCACATCAGCCGATGAAGTTTCTGCTGTCGGCGTGTCTGTAGTTGACGGAGCGCTGCTGCCGCAGCCTGCCATAAGCGTAG
>JBJEIU010000080.1:0-3940 GCA_051877355.1 Hominilimicola sp. | reverse complement strand
GAAGAACACAATCTTCACAAACGTTGCTATCAACAATGATGATATGACAGTTTGGTGGGAAGGTCTTGACAAAAATCCTCCTGTTAACGCTACAGAGTGGAAGGGCGCAAAGGTTAACGGCCCTGAGTATGTTGCAGAGGGCAACAACCTGGCTCATCCTAACTCAAGATTTACAGCTCCTGCTGTTAACTGCCCGTGTATCTCACCTGAATTCGAAAATCCGCAGGGTGTTCCTGTAGAAGCTATCGTATTCGGCGGCAGACGCGCTAAGTGCGCTCCGCTTGTATATCAGTCAAGAGACTGGCAGCACGGCACATTTGTCGGAGCTACAATGGCGTCTGAAACAACAGCCGCAGCCGCAGGCGCAGTCGGTGTTGTAAGACGTGACCCGATGGCTATGAAGCCGTTCGTTGGTTATAACATGGCTGATTACTGGGGTCACTGGCTTGAAATGGGTAAGAAGCTTGGCGATAAGGCTCCGAAGATTTTCCATGTTAACTGGTTCAGAAAGGACGACGAGGGACACTTCATGTGGCCTGGATTTGGCGATAACATGCGTGTGCTTCTGTGGATTCTTGACAGATGCGCAGGTAAGGTTGACGCTGACGAGGTTGCTATCGGTTATGTTCCGAAGCCTGAGGATATTGATTTGACAGGTCTTGAGGACGAAAACGTTGACATTAAGGGACTTCTTACAATCGATAACGAAGTATGGCTTGAAGATGTTGCAAATATCGAAGAATATTTCGCACAGTTTGGCGACAGACTTCCGAAGGAAATGGCAGATGAACTTGCTAAGCTTAAGGCTAACCTTTCTAAGTAATTTAATACTGAAATTTATTAAAAATGAGGATACTTGCGTATCCTCATTTTTTGTGGTAAAATAGAAGCCATAAAACAAAAGGAGAAGATTTATGGCGTTATATACAATAGCGGATTTACATCTTCCGCTTGGCATAGACAAGCCTATGGATATATTCGGCAAGGCATGGGAGAACTACGTGGAGCGTCTGACGTATAACTGGCAGACGGTTGTTAAGGACAATGATACAGTTGTGCTGCCCGGGGATTTTTCGTGGGCTACATATCTGGAGCAAAGCACAAGGGATTTTGAATATCTTCATAAGCTCAACGGAAAGAAAATACTTTTAAAGGGCAACCACGACTACTGGTGGACAACCATGAATAAACTGCGTGAATTTACCGCGAAAAACGGCTTTTCTGATATAGAATTTCTACAAAATAATTATTTTATGTATGAGGATATTGCTCTGTGCGGCACGCGCGGCTGGATACACCCCGCGTGGGACAATTTCAGCAGCGAGGACAGAAAGATATTTGATAGGGAAGTGCTGCGGCTGGAACTGTCCTTAAACAGCGCAAAGGATTATAAGGAAATATATGTGTTTACCCATTATCCGCCCATGTCAACGGCACTTGAAAGTAACGCTTTTGTGGAAATGATGAAGAAATATCCCGTAACGAAATGTATTTACGGACATCTTCACAGCGCGTCCCACAGGAATGCAATAGAGGGTGTAGTTGACGGGATAGAATACAAACTTGTATCGGGAGATTATCTGGGATTTAATCCGATAAAATTACATGATTGAGGTGAAGCGATATGAAATTAATGTTTGCATCGGACATACACGGATCGGCGTATTACGCCGAAAAAATGCGTCAGGCTTATATGGAAGAAAAAGCCGATAAGCTTATATTGCTCGGTGATTTATTATATCATGGTCCGCGCAATGACCTGCCGAGGGACTATGCGCCTAAAAATGTTATTGAAATTCTAAACGGCATGAAGGAGGAAATACTCTGTGTGCGCGGAAACTGCGATACGGAGGTTGACCAGATGGTGCTGGATTTCCCGATTTTAGCGGACTACGCTGTTATATATGCGGACGGTAAAACCCTGTATCTCACGCACGGACACAAATTCAATCCCGAAAATCCGCCGAAGCTGAAAACGGGCGACTATCTTATAAACGGTCACACGCATATTCCCGCGAACGAGGACAGGGGAGATTTCATTTATATAAACCCAGGCTCTGTTTCAATACCAAAAAACGGCAGCGGTCACTCATATATGATTTACGAAAATGGAAAATTTGAATTAAAAGAATTGAAATAAAATAAAACTGCCGTTATTCATTAACGGCAGTTTGTGTATTTTTCTTAGCTTTTTTCTTGTTTTTCTTGCATTTTAAATGCGCGTCGGGCGTAAGATGACCGATTTCCATTTCAAAACATTCCTCAATCTCATCAAGACTTAAAAGGCTGTAATCCTCCATTATCCTTATAAGCACCTCCGCGCAGGCGTATGCGTCGTCATACGCTCTGTGATGGTGGAAATGTATGCCGAGCGCATCGCACAGGTTGTTCAGCTTGTGGCTTTCAAGCTCGGGATATGCCTTTTGTGACAGCTTTACCGTGCAAAGATAATCAAAGGTTGGACGCGGAATATTAAAATGCTCCAGCGTCGCGCACAGTACCCCCACGTCAAAGCTCGCGTTATGCGCTATGACGGTCTTGTTTTCAAGATATGGTTTTACGGAATTCCAGTACCTGTCAAAGGTTGGCTTGTCCGCGACCATATCGGGTGTTATGCCGTGAATTTTTATATTATAGTCGTTGAACTCAAAGGGTTCGGGTTTTATAAGAATTTCTTTTCTGTCTGTTATAATATTGTTTTCCACCACACATAACCCAAGGCTGCACGCGCTTGTGTAATTTGATGTGGCTGTTTCAAAATCTATAGCAACAAAATCCATACTATCTCTCCTAACATCTATACAATTATACAACCTTTTTTGTCGAATGTCAAAGGATATTGACAGCTAATTGAGAATTATTTGTATACATCTTCAAGTTGACATAAAAGGATATTAGTTATATAATGTATAGAACAGGAGGCGATAGAATGGTTGTCGGAATAATAGGCGCGATGGAGCTTGAAGTACAAGCCTTAAAGGAGCTTATGGACAAGGCTGATATTCAGAAAATCAGCACTATAGATTTTTACAAGGGAAATATAAACGGAGTGGATACAGTTGTCGCCGTTGCGGGAGTGGGCAAGGTAAATGCCGCCGTATGCGCGCAGACAATGATACTTAAATATTCACCCGATTTAATCATAAATGTGGGAGTTGCGGGAGGACTTGCCGACAATTTCAGAATAGGCGATATAGCCGTTGCGGATTATGTTGTTGAGCATGATATGGACACCTCGCCGCTGGGCGATGAAAAGGGCTTTATATCGGGTATAAACATGGTGCAGATGCCATGTGACAAGCCGCTTGCTGATATGATGATAAAGGCGGTTGACACAGTCGGAGGTATAAAGGCTCAGAGAGGTATTATAGCCTCAGGTGACCAGTTCATCGACACACAGGAGGAACGCGGCAGAATAATAAATGAATTCGGAGCAATAGCCACGGAAATGGAGGGTGCAAGTATAGGTCATGTATGCACTATGAACAATGTGTGTTTTGGTGTTCTGCGTGCTATTTCAGACGGCGCAAATGACGATTCGTACATGGATTTCCCCGAATTTGCAAAAATGGCGGCGGAAAATTCCATTAAGATAATTCTTGAACTATTGAAAAACATAAAGGAAGTGTATTGATTTGAATAAAATAAAAAGCTTTCAGGTAGACCACAGAAAACTAAGCAAGGGAATTTATATATCAAGGATTGACGCGGACATAGTAACCTATGACCTGCGTTTCTGCAAGCCAAACAGCGGCGAAGTGCTTGACAATGTAACCATGCACACAATAGAGCATATGCTTGCCACCTTTGCAAGAAATTCAGACATAAAGAATGAGGTGCTGTATTTCGGGCCTATGGGCTGTCAGACGGGCTTTTATCTGCTTGTGCGTGATGTTATTTCAAAGGAAAAGGTGCTTGAAACCGTTAAGGATATTCTGCA
>JBJEIU010000079.1:0-3940 GCA_051877355.1 Hominilimicola sp. | reverse complement strand
AAAACTCCCGACAATGAACATACACAGATTTACCGCGTAGATGACGACAAGATGAGTCTTGTATATACATATAAGGAGAATCTTAACATGGGTAGCGCGCAGACTCTTGCAGAATTTGTGGAGTTCGCGCTTGCATATGCGCCGAGCGAGAACCTGATGATTGAGTGTTGGGATCACGGCGGCGGCCCGACAGGCGGTGTTGAGTTGGATGAATATACAGGTAACATTATTTCTATAGCTGATGTTTCACGCGCAGCTGAAGCAATTTATAATGCAAGAGGCGAAAAGACAGAAATATTCGGCTTTGACACCTGTCTTACTTCAAATATCGAAACAGTCAGCGCATTAGCGCCCTACGGTGAATATCTGGTTGCTTCTGAGGAAGTTGAACCGGGAACAGGCTGGTATTATCAGTGGCTGAATGTTCTTAATGAAGCAAACAAAGAAAAAAGAACAGCAGAACCGATTGAAATCGGAAAAAGAATTGTTGATGAATACGGAAAAACAAACAACATCAATGATACATGGGAGAATTCATTAGAGCTTACCCTTAATCTGATTGATTTGTCACAGGCGCCGAAGGCGTTAGAAGCCCTTGACAATATGGCTAAGGAGCTTAATGAAAAGCTTGATAAGCCTGATGAATACGCTGATATTGCCCGTGCGGCAGAGGATGTTCAGAAGACATATCAGGGCATGACAGGAGTTGTTGACTTGTATGATTTTGCATATAAGCAGTTGGACAATCTTGAAACTGCTCAGGCTGTAATAGACGCTATCGGCACACCTCCGGGCAATACTCCCGAGTATTTTGTCGGAGATGTTCAGGGTGAAAATCCCCTTGTGCTTTACAGAGGAACGGGAGTAACATTAAATAACAGTCTTGGAGTAGGCTTCTACTATCCGACAATACAAACAATTATAGGCAATGAGGAAGATTCTGCGTCAAACCGTGCTGACGTATATGACACAGTTAGTACAAGCGAAAGCTATGCGTCATATATCAGAGAGCTTTTATTAAAAACTGACAAGCTCCAGGTATTCTCAGGCAGTCTGAAAACAAATCCGGACTTGGAAAACAGTACATTCTATATGGAAGTTACACCTGCTGAATCAGCAATAGCAATATCAGATGTTATGGCTACATGCCAGATGACGAAGAAGAACAGCGACGGCAGCGAAACGGTATACTCACTTGGCTCGGTTGACGTGGCAAAAGATTGGGATAATCTGCGTTTCGAAGCAGAATTTGACGGTACATGGTACAGTCTCGGAGGAGAGTTCTTCACCTGCAAAAAATCGGAAATCTATGATGGCTTAGTAATAGCTTACATAATCCCGATTAAGGTAGAGGGCAGCGAAGGTATATCACTTATGTCGGCTTTAGCAGACGCGCAGACACCGGAGGAAGCCATAATAATTTCTGTTGCTGATCTTGACGCTGAGGGAATTGAAACAAGATCCTATATCCCTGAGGGCGAATTTACATTCAGCACACTTCTGAGCGAAGCTGAGGATGAAACAAAATACATATGCAACGACCCGATTACAATTAAGCCGGAAACAGACGAAGACGGATATGAATCACATACAATCAACATTGAAAAAACAGAGCTTACAAAGGGCAGCGATGTTGAGTATGCGGCATACTTCCAGGCAGTGGATCTTAAGGGCAATCAGTACCTTTCAGACCCGTGCGGATATATATTCAGCGAAAATCAGGACGATTATTCAATCAAGAATATAGCCCCCCAGATATATACAGGAAAGCCTGTTGAGCCTAAAATTGCGCTGATGATGGGCGAGCACGAGCTGTTTTTGGATAAGAACGTTGCCGTTGAGTACAACAACAATACTGAAAAGGGTACAGGTAAGGTTACGTTGACAATAAAAAATGAGGAAGGCGAAGTATTTGCAACGCTTGAAAAGGACTTTGAAATTGTTGACGTAAGCAGTATCTTTGACGACGTAAGAACTGACGACTGGTATTTCGGCAACGTGGCATATATGTACACAAACGGATATATGCAGGGTGTCGGAGATAATAAATTTGGTGCGGCTACGGAAATGACCAGAGGAATGTTTGCCGAAATGCTGTACAGATTTGCTGACGAGCAAATCTATAGAGGTGAGAATGTATTTGAGGACGTTTCTGACGACGCTTATTATGCCGCAGCAATAGGCTGGGCAAAGCAGAACGGCATCATAAGCGGCGTAAGCGAGACAAAATTTGATCCGGACGCAGTTATAACGCGTGAGAGCGTTGCAGCTCTTCTTAAGCGTTATGCTGAATACAAGAAGATGTCAGTAAGTGAACAGGGCGACCTGTCGGTATTTGCGGACAGCAATATTGTATCAGACTGGGCAAAGGACAGTGTTGTCTGGGCAGTAGGCAGCGGACTAATGAGCGGACGCGGTGACGCCGAGCTTGCACCGCAGGGAAATGTAACCCGCGCGGAAACTGCTGCTTTAATTGAGAGATTTACAAATTTAAGCGGCATAGCTGAAAATTAATACAATTTTCGTATACAAGCAACCCGATTCTATTCAGAATCGGGTTGTTTTAATATTGTATAACATATCAAAAAAATATCTTTTTGTTATTTTATGTCTTAATAGGAAAAGCTACCCAACAGATTCAATTATATTTAGGTAAAAATAAATCAAAACAATTTTAGTATATATATGTCAAAATAATCTCTTTAAAATTTATAGAAATTTTGATATAATATATAAATACAATTTGTAAAGAAAAGAGGAAAAGAAAATGATATCATATAAACCTCCTATGGGTTGGAATTCATGGAATACATTTGCGCAGAACATAAATGAAAAGCTTATTATGGAAATTGCAGACGTAATGGTAAGTGACGGATACAGAGATGCCGGATACGAATATGTAATCATTGACGACTGCTGGTCGCTGAAGGAGCGCGTTGACGGAAAGCTTGTGCCCTACCCGAATCTTTTTCCGAACGGTATGAAATATCTTGCGGATTATATTCACTCTAAGGGTCTGAAATTTGGAATGTACTCGTGTGCGGGATTTAAAACCTGCGCGGGTTATCCAAGCAGCTACGGTCATGAATTTGATGATGCAAAACAGTTCGCCGAGTGGGGAGTGGATTATCTAAAATACGATTTCTGCAATTTCCCTAAAAGCGCAGATACGAAAAATGCTTATTTGACAATGGCAATGGCGCTCAGAAACTGCGGACGCGATATCCTTTTTGCGGCATGCAACTGGGGAGTAGAAAACCCGTCACAGTGGATGAGGTCGCGAGGCGCGCATACATACCGTTCAACAGGCGATATTTTTGATACGCCTAAATCCTATATTGATATTTTCAAAAGTCAGACCGCGAATATTGAAAATAACGCTCCCGGTTGCTATAACGATATGGATATGCTGATTACCGGAATGCACGGCAAAGGAAATGTAGGCTTACAGGGGTGCAGCAATACGCAGTATTTACAGCATTTTGCAATGTGGGCATTTATGGGTTCGCCGTTAATTATTGGCGCGGATATAAGAAATATTGATAAAGAAAACAAAGATATTTTACTTAATTCCGGTTTAATCGCAATCAATCAGGATGACGAGTGTCGACCTGCATTTTGTGTGTCGGATAACGGTAAGTCATATGTGATGGCAAGACTGCTGAGCAAGGGACGTTTTGCCCTTGGCTTATTCAACACCACTGACGATAATGAAAGCTGGGAGTCATCGCGGCTTTATGTATCATTTGATGATTTGGGAATTCATTCGTCCTCGGGTATGGCGGTTCGCTTTACGGATGCCGTAACAGGAGAGGAAACAGGCACATATAAGGACGGTTGTATTTTTTATGTAGAACCCTATAGCTGCAAAATCGTTGTTGGAGAAATAGTGAATGGATAAATGTATAAAATGTGGCAGGGAGTTGTCTAAGGACGAAAT
>JBJEIU010000078.1:0-17922 GCA_051877355.1 Hominilimicola sp. | reverse complement strand
TTATCCACAAAGCAAGCTCTTTCAGAGTTATTATATGATGTTGAGAAATTGATTTTTGATACGTTTCCTGAAACTGTACCGATCTTCCCTGAAAATTCAGCCGTGCCCGCGCTTGATGATACCGTGATATATGCTCTGCCTGCTTCAAAATCGAATACATTCTTATAGTGCGTCGCGCCGTTGGCTGACGCAAGATTATTGCTCCTCGACACAGCATTTGAAAGCTGCGAGTAATCTTCAAGAATTTCTGTTCCTCCAATCTTCACGCTTGCTTTTTCTGCCGGATTATATGCGTTTATAGACACCTCTGCAAGACTGTTTCCATTAGAATCACTTATGCTATAGGTCATACTCTTACCGCTCAGCTTGCCGTAAAGAATATCAAACTCAACTGTAACCTTACCTCCCGGCATCACCGTTACAGGATCGCTATATGATACAAATGCGTCGCCTGCTGATGTGGTATTCATCTTTATCATGCCATCGTCGCTGCGAGCCGCGCCGCCCGAAACCTCAAATGCTTTTACGCCGTTATCGTCCTCAAGACCGTTTGTGAAGCTCCATTTATTTACCGTTTCCGTCACTCCGTCATTATTAGGAAGAATATTTACAATGGTATTCTTTGTTTCATCTATTGCGCTTTCACCGTATACGCCTGTTCTTATGTAATATATTCCCTGACCGTTCTTTGCAAACGGAATATATTTATATGAGTCTGCCGCCGCATTTTCACCGTACAGATATTTGATATTTTCCGCCTTGATGTTTTCATCTATTGCACAATCCGCAATAATTGTTATCGTCTTTTTTCCAAGATAGTCACTCATATCAGCCTTTATACCTATATTGTTGCTTTCAGCTTCTCTCTGAATCGTGCCATAGGTCTTATACGGCGCAATAAGCTGCATATTTTCAAAGCTGTCGAATACGGTTACAGCATATGATGTTGTATCCTCCGTCAGATTAAGCGCCACAGGCACATTCACCGCGCTGCCTACTGCCGTTTCTGATAAATCCACATTTGCAAAATTCACCGCAGTCATATTTCCGTCTGCGTCATAGCCCGTCACAGCCGCAACAGCGCTGCTGTAATTATTTGTAATCTTTATAATATTCACGCCGTTTATCTGTGCGCTTTCCTTATTAATCTCACCTACAACCGCGTCAGGCTCATACAGCTTATTTATTCCGCTTATTTCCTCGTCTTCTGATGATGACGGCATTTGCGGCAATATATTATTGTATGTGGTATTATAGCTTTCGGGAGCGCCGAAGTATGAATACGGCACATCTCCCTTTGTAAGCACCAGCTTGTCAATTACAACGCCCGGCGCTATATTATAAATCCTTACGGCATGCTTGCCTGCTTCACTGATTGTCACTGTTGCCGTCAGTTTTTCCGTATTGTTAAGAACTCCCTTTGACCATGCGTTATTTTTATCCTGACTTCCCGTATATGCGCTTGTTCCCTTGAACACAACAGGCTCATTGCCATCTATTCCAACCGCAAAACGCATATTTCCGCGTTCATTAAGCGTTGGCATTCTGTAAACGTCAAGTGTGTAGTCTCCGCTGTTTTCAAATACAACGTTGTATTCCGTATACGCCGAATTTGTAAGCACGTCACTGTCAGCCACGCCCGCGGCAAGATTAGGATATATCTTTATACTGTCGCCGCTTCTGCCGAAATCCTTTTCTATTTTCCACTCATATTCGCCGTTTGAAACTGCATTTGAATAATGCTCCGCTTCTATTGAAACTGTTCCGTCAGTTTCGACGTATGTTTTTTCATCTGCTACGTCCCCCTGATTATTTATCGTTACATTTATCGTGCGCGAGTCAATTGCGTTATCGCCCAGCTTTTGCGATACGGTTATCACAGCTTCCGATACCCCGCTTTGCGCTTTATCCGCGTCAAGCTTTACATAGATACGCTCGCTGTCATATACTGTTCCAGCTGCTTTGCTAAGCACAACAGCCGCCGATGATGAGCTTACGGTATAATCAAATGAGCCGTATCCTGTGTTGAATATATCAATAAACTTGTTGTACATATCATATTTTGACAATGTAATGACAGGCTCTGAAGAAAGCTCTGTCTGTCCGTCAACGGCAATCTCCATCTGCGTATAGTCAAGGCTGTCCGCTGTCGGAGGGTTAAGTGATGTCGTAATATGCGCGTCACAGCCTTGAAGCTTAGACGGATTTATATTCATCATCTTATTCCATTTGCCGTCAAGCATTGTGTTGAAGTATTCTGTATCTGTGTCAATTTCCGACGCCGCAGTGTTTGCTTCTGCCGCATAAGTATTCATAGCCGCGCCTCTGCCCTGCTCGCTGTACAGCTTGGCTCTGTCAGACTGAATATAGTCAATAGCCATATTCTTTGCCGAGCGTATCGGATACAGTGCAAGCTCATAGAATGCATATTTTTTATTCTCCGAAAGCTTTTTGTAAAGCGTTTCGGCACGCTCCGTAAGCTCATTATATCTGTCAATATACCGCTGTCCCTCATCACCGTAGGCTGTCAGAGAAAAATTACCGCTGCGCTGGAACTCGGGACGCTTTGAATTTGCTATCTCGTAATATTCGTCCATCACTTCGGCATATTCCTTTGCGTCTGCATCATTCATGTTGAAATCACGTTTCGCATTCTGCTTGTAAATTTCACTTATGTCAGTGTCGCGTACCTCATCAATATTTCTTGCAAGACGGGCAAAATATTCAATTTCCTTTTCAGCAGGCTTCAAATCACCCACGTTAAGTATCCATATCTTATCTGAACCCATATCATATGACTTTGTAAGCTCCTCGCGGATAAGTCCCGGCTGCGTTGACGAAAGCCACAGATAGCTCGTTGGATAGCCGTAATAGGAAATATGATAGTAAAGTCCCGTTCTTCCGCTTCTTGCGCGTTCTGTATCGTCGGCGTTCTGACGCACATAACCGTAGTTGTCATCTGTCCACATGATTGTCACGTCCTCGGGAATGACAAGCGAACCGTCATTATAATATTTAAGAACGTCCTTGTACGGAATAAATACCTGCGGAATTTCAGAAATATCCCTTCCTGTTTTATCGCATATTTCCTCTTTAAGTATCTTGCGCTGCACAGCAACTATTTCATTCAATGCCGTCGCATAATCCATATTTGTCTGGAATGAGCCGTCGTGTACGCCTCTCATGCCAAGAGTATAGATATTATCATATCCTCCGTTTTCCTTTACGCTTTCTCTCCAATATGCTTCAAGAAACTCCTTATTGTCAACCGTATTTCCTAAATCGTCATGGTCTGTCCAGTAATATGCAACGGATTTTCCACTTTCGTTCTTTAATGCCTTATATAATGTTTTATCGGGATTTTCTTCTTCCCATTTATCCTGAAACGCGTCAAGCTCACCAAGATTATTGCGCAGCATCGGCTCACAGTGTGACGAGCCCATGACTATTCCGTATTTATCGGCAAGCGCCGCGTTCCCCTCAGTATTATGAAATGCTGTTGAATATGCGTGCATTGCGGGCCACATGTAATTTGCTTTCAGTCTTAAAAGCAGTTCGAAAATCTTCTCATAGGTTTCGTTGTTCATGTTTCCCTCACCCATGGACTGCGACCATTGATTCATATTATATTCGTCATTTAAGAATATTCCCCTGTATTTTACAGATGGTTCCCCCTCTGTATATCCCTCTTCCGGCAGATTGATATACAATTCGTCCGCCGTCACAGGCTCTGTGTCCGACCACCACTGCCACGGTGAAACGCCCATTTTCTCACACAAGTCATATATACCGTAAATTGTGCCTCGCTTATCAGAACCGGCAATAACTATCTTATTATTTGCCTCCTGCACAGTAAAGCTTTCCCATTTATCCTTTATTCCCGATACGTCAATGTCGCCTGTCTCTGCCAATGCGTCAACGGCATCACTCGCTCCGAGAGTTCCGATTATAATATCCGCGCTGTCCCATGCATCTAAGGTATATCTCTGATATATGTATGTATCAACCGCAGGCTCAAGTGTAAGGCCGTTTTCTTCACGCCACAGATAACCGCGTACATTAGTTCCCTCTGTGTCAGTAAGATTTGTAAAATTTAAAGTTCCGCTTATATTTGAAGCTGTATTATCTGAAATATATGCCTTTAAAAGTGTGCCGTCCGCATTATACATTGCAATAATACCACGCGCGTTATTTTCAAGCTGCTGATAATTTTTTACCGTCATCGTCTCAGCAGCAAAATCAATACCCGAAATCTGCACATCTTCCCCTGACATCAGATTGACCAAATCCGCGCCTTTAACTGATGCCTCTTTTCCCGTTACGGATTTTATATCCTCCTTAAGGTCACCGACAGCGCGGATTACGCTGTCGTAATCGCTGCCGTCAATATAAATTTCAGGTGTCTTGTCCTTTCCTGCAATTTTAACACCTTCGCTCAAAGATACATATCCCGACACCGAATTATTAACCGCTGCTTCTTCCGCCCCTGCAGAAACAGACGGTATCACGGATATTGCCGCTGCCGCCGCTGTGACTGCCGCAATCACTCTTTTTAACATTTCTATTCCTCCATTTAATATATTTAATATTAATCATAATATAATAATTTATTTTAAATTTCTATCACTATATTGCAATTTTATTAAAATTATTATATTATATTAATATAAGGGGGTGAATAATACAATGAAAGCTAATATTAATACCGATTTCAGATTATTAAACGAATGGTTATATATTACGTATGACGAGCAGTCCGCCCGTCACATATCAAATCTGCACTACCATAACGCATACGAAATGTTTGTTGTAACAAGCGGTTCTTCAAATATGCTCATTGACGACCATATAATAAATGTGTGTAAAAACAGTATAGTTCTTATAAAGCCTAATTCCCTGCATAAAAATAACGGCGGCGCAAGACACAGCCGTTACGCTCTGCATTTTACAGACAAATATCTTAATACTTATTTTACGCCGGATGTTACCGAAAGTCTGACAAAGATGTTCAACAACGAAAAATTCAATATAAAGCCAGAGGAATTCAAAAAAATTCCTGAGCTTTTGAGACGCATATACAGCGGAGATAAATTTTCATATATTCATCTTGCGGAAATACTGTCAATTATATCTCGACCGGACAGTATTATTCATCAGACAGAATATTCTGATAAAACTGTCAATTCCATTCTTGAATATATAAACAAGCATTATAACGAAATACTCTGCCTTGATGATATTGCAAAGGCATTGTGTATTTCAAAACCGTATATGTGCAATATCTTCAAGAAAGAAACCTCTGTGACTATATCTCACTATCTTAACAGTGTCCGCATAAATCAGGCATGCGATATTTTAAAGCTTGGTAATAAAAATATAACCGAAACGGCATTAATGTGCGGATACAACTCCCCCATGTATTTTTGCAGAATGTTTAAAAGTATTGTAAACATGACTCCTAACGAATACAGAAAATACATTGTACATGAACAATTATGACCCTTTACTCATAACAAAACCCTCCTGTGATATGCACAGGAGGGTTTTGAGTGAAATGTATTCCGTTTCAGCTTCATTTTTACAGATACAAAAATATAAATTTATTCAAGAGCTATTACAAGCTTAAGAATGTTTTTGTTATCCTTATAAGCATATTCCATGCTTTCTGTCATTTCCTTTACCATAAAAATACCAAGACCGCCTATTTCTCTTTCCTCCGCCGACAGAGTAATATCTGGTTCAGCCGCCTCTAAAGGATTATATGGTATACCATTATCCTCAAAGGTTATATGAAGCTTTCCGTTTTCAATTCTGTACGAAATTTCTGCCAGTCCGGCTTTGCTGTAATTTAAAATATTAGTATAAATTTCGTCGAACACAATATTAATACTGTATGCGGTTTTGGGGTTAATATCAAGCCTGTCAATCAGATTTTCAACAAAGCTGTTGACAGCATTGCGGGAAGCCTCATCCGGTACAACGGAAATATTATAATCTACGATTATACAATTGAGATTAACCGCAAGCATGGTAATATCATCACACTGAGGCGCAGCGCCGACAAATTTGTCAACATCGCTCTTTACATACTTGCAAATACCCTCCGGGTCTGATTGTTCGATTGAATTTAAAAGCCTGCAAAGTCTTTCTTCGCCGTAAAGCTGTCCGTCCTTATCAGCAGCCTCTGTCACTCCGTCAGTGTAGAGATATAGCTGAGCGCCTGCTTCAAGCTGTATTTCATTTTTACGGTACTTTATTCCCTCCATACACGCAAGAACTAAGCCGCTTCGCTCTTTCATATACTCAAACCTGCCATTGCGGTGACGCACAAGCGGCGGATTATGTCCGGCATTTGCGAACTTCATAAGTCCCGTTTTAAGGTCAAGCATTCCAAGCCACGCGGTTACAAACATACCTGCGTCATTATTTTCGCACAGCTTTTCATTTGCCCTTGTAAATATTTCATCAGGCTCAAGACCTCTTTCGGCAAGGTCTCTTATGATTGTTTTGGATTTCATCATAAACATCGCCGCAGGAATTCCCTTATCCGATACGTCGGCGATTAAAAATACGGATTTGTGGTCGTCAAGCATATAGAAATCATAAAAATCACCGCCTACCGCCTTTGCCGGTTTCATATCCGCGTATATCTGAAAATCATCACGTGCCGAAAACATATCAAAATCGTGCGGCAGCATTTCACGCTGAATTTTACGCGCCACCGCAAGCTCCGCGCCTATACGCTCCCTTTCCGCCGTCATATTTTTTATATCCTCTATATACGCGTCAAGATTTTTCACCATCTGCACATATGAGCGGGCAAGATGTCCAGCCTCGGTTTTGTTATCGCAGAATTTTTCACATTCCTTAATCATCATTTCATTGTCAAAGCCGCTGCTCTGACTTGAATATTTCTCGGAAATTTCCGCAAGGCTTTCTATGGGCAGCGTAATGTTCTTTTCAATAAAATGCAGAATAACAAAGGATATGAGGAAGAACACATTCACCTCAATGCCAACAACCACATATACCCTGTTCCACACCTCAATCGTACTATGACCTGTATGGTTGGCGGCTTCAAAAACAATAGTGCCGACAAGGCAGCCGGTAATAATTCCGATAGCCACAATTCCCAGAAGCATACGCTCGTTCAGAGGGATATGAATAATGCTTTCTCTGTCTTTTCCCTCACGAACGCATTGAATATACCTACGCGTTCTGTAAACGATAATCATCAGCGGTATACCGATTATTATGCAAAAATCGAAATTATTCAGCAATAAAAACAACGTCAGCGGTGAAATTATATCCGATATACCTACAAACTGAAAAACAATTGCAAGAGAAAGCGTCATAACCACACTGTCCGCCAAAACCACCAATATGTATTTCATCAGCTTGTCAAATCTGTCAATCCGCAGTCTTTCATTGCCCTCGCCGGGGTTAATGCACCGCCATAGCAGATACGGCAGATAGCCGTATAAAAATTGCAGAAAAAATCCCCATACGCTAAGCATAACATCTTCACCCGAAATTATATCTGCCGCGAAATTACCAATGCAGCACCCTATCGCGCCCCAGAATCCGAACGCAATGCCAAACACAGGCGGAAACGCGTTTACGGGACGTATTTCCGTTACGCTCAATATTGAAAACATTCTTCTGAAAGGCATTGTCACAACGAAAAACGCAAGAGCGCACAAAAGCGCCGTAATCAATCCGCTTTTAAAATTCTGTCTGCCGCTTTTATCGTTAAAACTTACTTTCTTCATAGCCGCTCACCGATTACTCAATCACAAGAATATCTGAAAAGCCGGTCATTGTCAGAACACTCATAACATTTTCGTTTACATTTTTAACAAGCATCACGCCCTGCTTATTCATCTTCTTCTGCGCTATAAGCAATACCCTGAGACCTGCTGATGAAACGTAATCAAGCTCCGCCAAATCAAGAACAAGCCTTTTTATTTCCGCGCCGATTTCCTTTATCTCATTTTCAAGCTGCGATGCTGTGTCCGTGTTCAGCTTGCCCTTAACCTCTATTGTCAGCGTTTCTCCCGATACATTTTTAATTATTTCCATTTTATATCTCTCCTTTAAACGTTACAAACTCTGCCTTTTCCTCAAAATGCTCTGACTTGCCGCATACGGCATATTTGTATCCGTCATTAAAATCATATTCCTTAAAATAATAATTTTCTCTGTTCACATCCTGAAAAACCGATATTTTATCCTTATTTATATGAATGCAAAAGCTGTCCGTAGGCAGCGCCATTCCCAAACCTGTCGCCTTTAGAAAGCTTTCCTTGAGCGTCCATAGTCTGAAAAACATATCGCGTTTTTCCTCGTCCGTCCGCGCCTTTACAAGCATTTCATATTCCGCGCTGTGGAAAAACCTCTTTGCGATTTCAAGGTCAATATCAGTGACCTTTTCGACGTCGCAGCCGATTTCCATATCGGAAACCGCGCACATAACCGTATTTTCCGAATGTGACAGGTTAAAATATATATTCTTATCCCTTATGTACGGCTTACCGTTTTTGCCGTATTCAAGGGTAAAGTCCTCTATTTCCCTGTCGGAAAGCGCCTTTCTCATAAGCGCGTCAGCCGCCAGAGAAAGCATTTTATCCTTTCTAAACATCAGCCTGTCTGTTTTTTCGCGTCTCATACGGGAGGCCGCATTATACAGCCTCCCGAACAGTATATCGTCCTTTAATGCCTCTGTACGCGCAATATATATCTTATTCATCATCTTTACTATCAAAGAAACCAAGTGTGTACAATGCATTTACGGCGCGCTCAATATACTTTTCGCCCGTAAGCGGCCATGCAAAGCCAAGGCGGTAAAGCGCCTTTACCGTAAAGCTGTTATCCCAGCCGACAAAATGGCGGTTACGGCTGCCGTTATTGAGGTAGGCAATCAGACTTGAAATTTCCATATTGCGCTTTTCGTCTGCAAGCATTTCATTGAATTTATCATTGAACTCCTCGTCGCTTACCACGTCAATATCTATGCCGTATCTGCGCATTACGTCAAGCACGTTCGCCATATGCACATGATGGCAGTTATACGCGTGGAATACCGTAAATTTATCCGGCGTTCCGGCAAGTGTTATAACCGCCTTTGCGGTACAATCTATCGGCGAGAACTCCGCAGGCGCGTCCATACTGCCAATCGGGAAGCAGCCCACCATAACGTAGGCGCGCAGACGCTTCATAAATCCGTTTGTGGAATAGTTAATCTGAAATTCGCCGTCACTCTCGCGGCTCATAAGGTTACCAACTCTTATAATCTTGCCCTTAAGTCCCTTTTGTACCGCCTCAAGCATTGCCTTTTCTGCGCGGAACTTCGTTTCGGCATATTTATTGTCAAGAGTCTGACCAAGATACAAACTATTTTCCATAAGAACCTTATTATTTGGCACGCTGTCATTTACGCTTTCTCCAGCAACGCTGACCGTTGAAACATGAACAAGCTTTTTATTCCTCTCCGTACAGATATTTATAAGGTTTTCCACACCGTGTACGTTCACCCTGTCAAGCAAATCGTCATTTACAAAATGCTTTACGCAAGCGGCGCAGTTTATAACAGTGTCAAAATCGTAATCCTTAAGAACTGCCCCAAGATTACCGTCCGTTATATCGCCGTTAATCGGAATAATTCTGCTGCCGAACTCGCTGTCAAAGGTGTCGTCAAAATAATACATAAGCATCATTTTGAGCCTTAACTCGCTTGATTGCTTCTCTCCGCTGCGGACAAGGCAATAAATCCTGTCACAGTCGCTGTCCATAAGCGCTTTTACAACGTGAATACCGAGATACCCTGTCGCTCCCGAAACAAGCACCTTGCCGATGCTTTCATAGGAAATGTCGTTCACATACTCGCTTGTGTTGAATTTCAAAACGTCATAAAGCGGGTCGTCACTTGTCACTTCTTTCTTTTCCTGCGGAACTGTTTCCGTTACTTCCTCGCCCGATACAAATGCCGCAAGCTTTGCAGGAGTTGCGTTGTCAAATATATTTGCGTATACAACGGGGATATTTTCCGTCATACACTTCATCGCAACCTTTGACGCCGACAGTGACGTGCCGCCAAGCTCGAAGAAATCATCATCGGCGTACACCTTTTCAACGCCAAGAGCCATTGCGAAGATTTCGCACAACTTCCTTTCAAGGTCTGTCGACGGCTCGCGTCCTGCCTTTGTGCGTTCCGCTGCGGCAGGTTCCGGCAGCGCACGCTTGTCAACCTTGCCGTTATTCGTCATAGGCAGACTTGTGAGGTGTACAAACACATTCGGAATCATGTACTTTGTAAGTGTTTTTTCCATGAACTTTGAAAGCTCTGCGGTATCCACAGCATTTTCCGATACATAGTATCCGCACAGGAACTGGTCGTTGCCCTCACCCTTTACAAGCACAACACTCCTCTTTATACCATCATACCTGTTCATGACGTTTTCAATTTCGTCAAGCTCTACCCTTAAGCCCCTCAACTTGATCTGATTATCACTTCTTCCGCAGTGAACAATTTTTCCGTCAGCGTTCCAGTAGGCAATATCGCCGCTGCGGTATGCTCTTTCGCCGTTAAACTCAATAAACTTCTCCCTTGTCATTTCTTCAAGACCCACATAACCTCTGCCAACACTGTTTCCGACAATTGTCAGCTCACCTCTTGCAAATTTTGGCAAGATATTATCAAAGCAGTCGAGCATATACACCTTTGTGTTGCCGGCAGGTGTGCCTATGGTCACATTCTTTCCGTCAAGGGTGTCTATCGTTACGGTTACGGTTGTTTCCGTTGGGCCGTAGCTGTTAAATATAATACCCTCAAAGCCTGCGGCGCGCATTTTGCTATGCAGCGTTTCAGGGAACGGCTCCGCGCCTATTATAATTGCCCTCAGTTGCTTAAGCACTTTGCACACCTCTGGGAAATCAAGCATTGTCTGCATATATGACGGTGTGCATTTCATCATGTCAACACCTGTTTCCTCCATCATCTTGGCAAGGAGCATAGGATTGTGTATTTCCTCCTCGGTTGCCATTGCAACAGATTGACCATGATAAAGCGGCATCATTTCCTCAATAACAGACACGTCAAAGGTTATCGCCGCAAGTCCTAAGAATACGCTTGTATTATCCACATAGTCCTTTGCAAGCACGTTCTTCTCATGGTATGAAAGCATATTCATCAGGTTTCTGTGCTCTATCATAACGCCCTTAGGCTTACCCGTTGATCCGGATGTGTAAATACAATATGCCAGTGATGACGGATTGATTTCAACATTCGGATTTTCGATATCTTCACTCTTATACAAATCCTCCAGCAAAAGCACCTGCGCGTCAAGGCGGTCAAGCAGCGTTTTTCTTTCCTCGTAAAGCGGCTTTGTCGTTATAACAAACTTCGCCTTTGAATTTTCAAATATGTATGAAATTCTGTCGTCGGGGTAATCCGGCTCTGTGGAAAGGAACGCGCCGCCGGATTTCATTATGCCCTGTCTTATGGGGTACACGTCAACCGTTCTGTTCATATAAAGTCCGACTATGTCCTCGCTTACAACGCCTTTTTTAATAAGCGTGTTTGCGATTTTGTTCGCTCTTTCGTTAAGCTGCGCAAAGGTGATGCTTACCCCTCCGGCTGTAACGGCTGTCTTGTCTGGGTTTTGCTCAACCTGTCTTTCCAGAAGATACGGCGCGGTCAGATTTTCAACCTCGCCCGCTGTGTCGTTAAAGGTTTCCATTTCCGCACTTGCCTTGTCGGACAGAATTGAAATTTCCTTAACCGTCTGCTTGCGGATAAACTCCGACACAGCCATATCATACGCATCAAGAAAACTCTCTATATATTCACGGCTGTAGCGGTCGCTTCTGTATTCGCAGAAATACTTAATTCTGCCGTTTTCAAGGAACACGTTTAAGTTAAGCGGCGCTTTTACCTGATCCAGTTCCATATCAAGCATACGCACCCTTTCGCCGCACAGCTCGTTAAATTCAAAGTCCTCGCCCTGATAGGCAAACATAACGTCTGCGGTTATGGAAAAGGCTCTGCTTATTTCACCAAATGAATATATGTCGTTCGACATACTGTCCATAAGCTGCGCGCCTGTTTTTGACACGTACTCGGCAATAGTCTGAGCGCCGTTTTCCTTTGAAACAGCGCACATTACAGGGAACGTCTTAACAAGCATAGCCATTGAACGGTCAAGCCTTGAATCGTTTCTGCCGTTATATATGCTCGTGAACACAGCGTTTTCCTTGCGGCTGTATTTTGACAGCACCAGACCGAACACCGCCGTGAAAAATCCGTTCAGACTCAGTTTGTTCGCCTCGCAGTAATATTTCACGTCCTCCGCTGTGTTGTATTCGCCGTACAGCCTTACGCTGTCAGAGAGTGGCTGCGGTTTTTCCTTTAAATCACCGCCGGGCAGACAATCTGCGTCACAGTCGTCAAATATATCGGTATAATACTTTTTCGCCTTTTCAAAATATTCGCCGCTTCTCTGCTTTTCCTCCGTCAGCGACGCTTCAAAGCCACTGTAGCGCTCTGTCTCAATTTCTTCTCCCCTGTACGCTTTTGAAACGTCTTCAAAGAAGATAAGCATTGAAGTACCGTCACTTATAATGTGGTGCATCTCGGCAAACAGATAATTTTTGTCCGCCTTTATAATCTGAATTTTAAACAGTCTGCCGCCCATAATGGTAAACGGTCTTACAAGGGTGTCCTTTACCTCGTCTATGCTGTTGGCGGTTATCACCTCAATGTCATTTTCATCAAATACCTCGCTGTCCATTCTGCGCTGTCTTATATCGCCGTTTTCGTCCATGAACAGCCTTGTCTTTATGTACGGGTGCGCGTTTACAGCCTTTACAATTGCCGCTGTAAGCTTTTCCGTATCAATATTGTCGCTGAGTTCAAGAAGTATTGGTATGTTATACACAGTGCTTTCGGGGTGCGCCATGCACTCAACGAAAATACCCTCCTGTGTTTTTGTAATTCCGTAATCGGGCAATACTTCAAATTCCTCATTGGTTTCCGCGTTGCTCAAAAATACCTCAAGCTTTTCAACGGTGTCGTTTTCCTTTAAATCCTTTGACGTTACCGCCGCGTCAAACTCCTTTGACAGCAGCACGTTTAGCCTTACCGCGCCAATTGAGGTAAGTCCAGCCATGTAAATATTTGTGTTCACGCCAAAGCCGTCGTTACCGATTACGGACGCGATAATATCAAATATTTTCTGCTGCATATCGTTCTGCGGCTTTTTCGCGTCATCAAACTTACGCTCCGGAACAGGCAGTGCGCGCTTGTTTACCTTCTGATTCTGGTTCATCGGGATTTTATCAATCTGCATTGTTACGGCAGGAACCATATACGGCGGTTTCTGCTCCATAATGAAGTTATTCAGCGCTTCAACGGAAATCTCCTCGTCGGAAACAATATACGCTGCGATAAATTTACCGCCCGCCGGATCGTCAAATGCGGCAACTGTGGCATCGTTTATGCCGTCAAACTTGCGGATAACCTCCTCAACCTCCGTAAGCTCTATTCTAAAACCTCTTACCTTGACCTGCGCGTCGCGTCTGCCGATAAACTGAACAGAGCCGTTGGGCAGAAATCTTACAACGTCGCCCGTGTGATATACCTTTCTGAATCCCTCTTTATCGCAGAACGGATTTTCCGTAAACGCCTTGGCTGTCTGCTCGGGACGGTTAAGATATGAGCGTCCCACCTGATAGCCTGCCGCCCACAGCTCGCCTGCCGCGCCCTGGGGCAGCAGCTTGCCGTTTTTATCCACAACATACAGCTTTACATTGTCAAGCGCGGGGCCTATCGGCACGTCCTTATATTTTTTATCAACCTTTGCCACAGTAATCAGTACCGTACACTCCGTCGGGCCGTATGCGTTATACATATTATAATCGGGAGGGGCGAGCGGAACAAGCTTTTCGCCGCCCACAGTAAGGTGCTTTAATGTTGTTGTACCCTCCATAAGCGCAAACTGACGTCCCACCTGCGTTGTGATAAGGCTGTGGGTGATTTTATTGTCATTATAGTAATTTTGCAATTCAATCAGATTAAGGCGGATACCCTCGTCAATGATATACAGCGTGCCGCCGGCTGTAAGCACAGGATATGTGTCAAACATATTCGCGTCAAAGCCGTAGCTTGCATATGCCGCGCTCCTTGTGCTTTCGTCAATGGAATAATAGTGTCTTGCCCAATCGCAGAACGCGGCAATATTGCCATGCTCAAGCATAACGCCCTTGGGTAGTCCCGTTGAGCCGGACGTGTAAAGCATGATGAATAAATCACCGATTTCAGGTCTTGGCAATTCTTCGTCATAGTCCTCAAGATTTGGAATTTCGTCAATCAACATTCTTTCGCCCGTGTATTCATCATTTATAATCGGGTTAAGGTCAGCGGTTGTTATAAGCACCTTTGCGCCCGAATCGTTCATCATAAGATTAAGTCTTTCCGGCGGGTATGTGGGGTCAAGGGGCAGATAGCCTCCGCCGGCTTTCAAAATACCCAGTGCGCAGATTACCATATATTCGCATCTCGGTATAAGCACGCCTGCAACTTTTTCCTTGCCGATTCCCTTTTTGCGCAGGTGCTTTGCCAGAATATCCGTTATTTTATCAAGCTCCTTGTACGTAAATTTCTTGTCAAGGTACACCAACGCGGTATTATCGGGATTCAGCTTTACGCGTTCGCGGAACAGGTCAATTACGGTTTTGCTCCTGTCAAACTCATGCTCGTTCATATTAAAGGAGTTTATCTGCTCAACCGCCTTTTCATCGGCTAATTCAACGTCATTTACATATTCCTTTACAAGAAATTCCTGTGCCGCCTTTGCGTAGGCTCTTGCCATATTCTCGGCAAATTCACGGCTGAACATATCCGCTCTGTAACCCATGTGCAGCTCATAGCGGCCGTCACCCTTGTCCGATATTTCAATAAGCAGAGCAGTGCTTTCTATATGCTTTTCATCATATATACGCTCCACCTCAATGCTGCTGCCGTGCATAAGCTCATATTCAAGGATACGTCCCTGATAAGCAAAATTTATATCGGAGTTCACGCCGTATTCCGCGGCGATTTCCTCAAAGGAATAAATGTCGTTTTCGCGGCTTGCCTTAAGGTTGTCATTGCCCTTTTTCAAAAACTCCTTAACAGACGGATTTGAGCTTATATCCGTAACATAAGGCATTGTCTTGACAAGCATTGAAACGACATTCTGTTTTTCCTCTGCCAGTCTGCCGTTATAAATTGTCGCAATCACGCTGTCGTCTCTATAATTGTATTTGGCGATAATAAATCCCATAACGGCGGTGAAATACGCAGTTGTCGAAACCTTTATTTCCCTTCTCATCGCCTTGAATTTGTCCTTGTCAATTTCAAATTCGTGTAAAAGCCAGCCCTGCTTCGGTGTATCCTCATACACATCTCTCACAGGCAGACAATCACCCTCGCAGCCGTCAAGAAGATTTTCATAAAAAGCCTTTGCGCTGTTATATTTTTCGCTGCCGATAAGCGCCGCCTCGTCCGCAGCAACATCAATACCCGTGTATGGCTCAATTTCCAGCTCCTCACCGTCATAGGCTCTGCGTATATCGGCGGCAAGTATAATTAAAGATGTTCCGTCTATCAGTATGTGGTGAATATCCTCGAACATATATCTTGCCGACGTTGTTATGTAAATTTCAAATCTGCACAGCTTTCCGCCGTTTATGTTGAACGGTCTGACAAGATTTACTCTCACCTTTTCAAATTCTTCGTCAGTCATTTCAAAGACTTCAACAGCGATACTGTCCTCTGCAATTTTCTGCATTACCTCGCCGCTGTCGTTTGTGTAAATGACAGTGTTAAGGCACGGACGTGCTTTGATTGTCTTTTCTATGGCGTCTTTAAGCCTGTCTGCGTCAATATCGTCGCCCAGCCTGCCCAAAAACGGCGCATTATACAGCGTTGATTCAGGATTATTCATACATTCAATATAAATTCCCGACTGCGTTTTACTTAAAACTGCTTCCTTTACGTTACTCATTTCCGTCCTCCTTTATACTTGAATAATTCATTCCTATCATCATTACATTTTCATAGCTTTTATTCAGCTCTTTTATTTTATCAATATATTTCTGTGAGGCTATGAGCCTGTAATCCTTTCCCATGTCCTTAAAGGTTATTCTGCCGTCTGCAATAATCACATCAACAGTATCGCCCTTTTTAAGTCCTGTTTTCTCCTTATATGCAAGTCTGGATAATTCAAAAATGCTCCGTACCGTTTCCGCATTATTTCCGCCGATTGCGTCAACTACGCTGTTTACAGCCGTGTCATCGGAAACGTCAACGGACATTTCCTGCATTTTGCCGTCATTTCTTTTCAGCATAAATACGGAATACAATTTCCCGTCTGATTTTTTCACAATCCGCCGCGCATTTATAAAAATGAATAGCGCAACAAGTATTTCGTTCACAGTATAGGAAATCCATATTCCCTTGTCGCCGAAAATGTACGAAAGCACAAGACACACAGGCACTATAATCACAAATCCCTCAAGAGCGCATATCTGCATTGAGAAAGCGGGCATCTTGTTCGCCTGAACGTAGTACATGAACAAAAATGAAAATCCAATGCCCGTAAGCGCTATTGAGAACAGCCTTACAGCAATAATTCCTGTCTGCATTACGGCTGCGTCTGTAATTCCGTAAAATCTTAAAATCACCTCGGGGAATATTTCAAACAGGACAGTAATCACAAGGCAGCAGCCTATTATTATTTTCAAGGCTCTTTTTACGGTAAACTCTATGGCGGTGTTGTCGTCCGCGCCGCAGAAGGAGCCTACCATAGGCATCATTGTCTGCGCCGCGCCTGCGATAAACATTGAAACGAACGACAAACATGACGTACATACTGAAAATGCCGCAAGTCCCGCCTGACCTGCCTCCCTTGCGACTATCATGTTAAATATCCATATTTTTACGAACATCAACCCCTGTCCGAAGATGGACGAAACGCTCATTTTAAACATATCGCCGTACAGCTTGAAATCTGCCGCCTTAATTTTGGTCGGTCTGAGGGTTCTGCCCTTAGATTTTATGTAAATTATATAGAGCAGTGTTCCCACAATATATCCTACAATTGTGGCGAGAGCCGCTCCCCCAAGTCCCATATTCATGAACTTCATAAAAACAACATCAAGGCACAGATTAACCGCGTTTGCGATAATCAATACATTTGAGGATAGCTTAGGTTTTCCGTCCGCCCTAATGATATGCGGAAAAATAAGCATTATAAACGTGAACGGCGAACCTAAAAGATATACTTTGAGATACTGCGCCACAAGGTCATGAAGTCCTGAGCTTCCCGAAAGAAATCCCGCTATGGCGTTATTTGCAAAAAGTCCCAGACACACTCCCGCTATACTGAACACCAGCCACGCAATACACGAAAGCGTAAGAGATTTATTTGCGTTTTCACCGTCCATTTTCCCCTTGAACATTGAAATACAGGTTGACGAGCCTATGCCGAACATTCCGCTTATTGCCGTAAAGCACAGCGACAGCGGCATAATAAGATTCATTGCCCCAAGCTCATTGCTTCCGAGAACATTTCCCACTATCGCAGAGTCGATTATTATACTCAGCGATATTGATGCCGCCATCAGCACCGATGGGAAAAAAAACTCGGTAAATTTCCTGTTTACAAGTCTGCCGTTTCTTGCCGGCAGTGAAGGTACACTATTCGTCATATTTACCGTCTCCTTTATGCATATATGGAAATTATATCATATTTTCACAACTTTTTCAATTTGTATTCGCTTATTTTTAGAGGTTTTTACTTGTGCATTCTCTACAAAATTCAAAATTCTTTATTGTAGCTATTTTCTTCTCATTTTCTCTTCTCTTTCAAATTTTGTTCTTTC
>JBJEIU010000077.1:0-3948 GCA_051877355.1 Hominilimicola sp. | reverse complement strand
AAAACAGATATATTAATAATCGGCGGCGGTACGGCGGGCTGCTATGCGGCAATAACAATTGCTAAGCAGTCGGCGGCAAAGGTGCTGATATGCGAAAAAGCACATATAAAGCGCAGCGGCTGCCTTGCGGCGGGAGTAAACGCCCTGAACGCATATATCACCGAGGGACATACTCCGCAGTTTTATGTGGATTACGCAAAAAAGGACGCAGACGGTATTGTACGCGAAGATTTGCTTTTAACAATGTCCCAGCGTCTGAATGACGTAACAGCCGAACTTGAAAAGTTAGGTCTTGTAATATTAAAGGATGAAAACGGAAAATATGTTACGCGCGGAACGCGTAATCTTAAAATAAACGGCGAAAATATAAAACCGATTTTAGCCGACGCGGTAAATAAGCTTGAAAATACACAGGTGCTTAACTGCGTAAATATAACGGACTTTATAGTAAAGGACAACAAAATTCTTGGCGCGTACGGAATAGGAATTGAGAATGATACATTCTATATAATTGAAGCAAAGGCAGTTATCGTTGCCACAGGCGGTGCGGCAGGGTTATATAAGCCGAACAATCCCGGATTTTCACGCCATAAGATGTGGTATCCTCCCTTTAACACGGGAGCGGGATACGCAATGGGAATTAAAGCAGGCGCGGAAATGACCACCTTTGAAATGCGATTTATAGCCCTCAGATGCAAAGACACAATCGCGCCTACAGGAACACTTGCCCAGGGAGTAGGCGCAAAGCAGATAAATTCTCTTGGTGAGGTATACGAGGACAAGTACGGAATAACCACCTCCGAACGTGTTTACGGAACAGTGAACGAGAATATCGAGGGCAGAGGACCCTGTTATCTTAAAACCGAGGGAATTACCCATGAACAAGATGAGGACTTGAAAAAGGCGTATCTCAATATGGCTCCGTCGCAGACTCTTAAATGGATAGAGGGCGGCAAAAATCCGTCAGAGCAGAATGTGGAAATTGAGGGTACAGAGCCGTATATAGTCGGCGGACACACTGCGAGCGGATATTGGGTGGATACGAACAGAAAAACCACGATAGAGGGCTTGTATGCCGCGGGTGATGTTGCAGGCGGCTGTCCGCAGAAGTATGTAACAGGCGCGCTTGCAGAGGGCGAAATAGCGGCGCAGGCGGCGGCTGAATATATTGAAAATGCCGTATTATCAGAAATAAACGAGGACGATATACAAAAGCATATTGCTGAGGTTGAGAAGTTCCTTGATAAATCTGATAATGCAAGATTTACCACGGAACAGCTTGAGGAGGCAATGCAGACAGTTATGGATTCATACGCGGGAGGCATAAAAACAAATTACCGCTTCAATGAAAAGCAGCTGGACATTGCCGACGAAAAGATACAAAAGCTGACGGAATTATCTGACACGTTAAGAGCAGAGGATTTTCAGGAGCTTATGTATGTTTACGAACTAAGGGAAAGACTTACCGTATGCCGGAGCGTAATAGCGCACCTTAAGGCAAGGCATGAAACGCGCTGGCACAGCTTCGCGGAAAATCTGGACTATCCCGAAAAGGATAATGAAAATTTCAGAAAGTATGTTAATTCCCGTCTTGTGGACGGTGAAATAAAAATTATACTGCGTGAGCTGGTGGAGGGAGGCGGCACATATGAGCATAGCAATTGACACTAATAAATGTATCGGCTGCGGGAAATGCCGTATGGTATGCCCCGGCAGCCTTATAAAACAGGACGAAAATAACAAAGCCTATATCAAATATCCAAAGGACTGCTGGGGCTGTACATCATGTATCAAGGAGTGTCCCACGCGCGCAATCGGATTTTATCTGGGCGCGGATATAGGCGGTATGGGCAGCAGAGTCCACACTGAAAAGGACGGAGATATTTTAAAGTGGATAATCGAAAAATCCGACGGTGATATTACCGAAATAGATATAAATCAAAAAGAATCCAACAAATATTAAGGGACACTAAAACACAGGAGGGACACTAAATATGAGTGAATTATCACATCTTGACGAGCTTGAAGCGGAAGCGATATATATTATAAGAGAGGTTGCGGCTGAGTGCGAGAAGCCTGTAATGCTGTATTCAATAGGCAAGGACAGTTCTGTAATGCTGCATCTGGCTATGAAAGCATTTTACCCAGAGAAGCCTCCGTTTCCGTTTATGCACATAGACACAACATGGAAATTTAAGGACATGATTAAATTCCGCGATGATACGGCTAAAAAGCTGGGTATTGAAATGATTGTATATTCAAATAAGGACGGAATAAAAAGAGGAATTAATCCATTTGACCACGGCGCGGCATATACGGATATAATGAAAACGCAGGCGCTTAAGCAGGCGCTTACAAAGTACGGATTTACCGCGGCATTCGGCGGCGGCAGACGCGATGAGGAGAAGTCGCGTGCAAAGGAGCGTATTTTCTCTTTCAGAAACGAGGCGCAGGCGTGGGACCCGAAAAATCAGCGTCCTGAGATGTGGAAGCTTTATAATACAAAAATTAACAAGGGTGAAAGTATGCGTGTCTTTCCGATTTCAAACTGGACAGAGAAGGATATATGGCAGTACATACAGCGTGAAAAGATTGATATAGTGCCGCTTTACTTTGCGGCAAAGCGTCCTGTAGTTGAGCGTGACGGAAATATTATTATGGTTGATGATGACCGTTTCCCATTAAGAGAGGGAGAAGTGCCTGAATATAAGTCGGTTCGTTTCCGTACTCTTGGTTGTTATCCGCTGACAGGCGGAATAGAATCCACAGCCGATACGCTTGACGAGATTATAGAAGAAACCTTAAGCTCGGTATCCTCCGAAAGAACATCAAGGGTAATCGACAACGAGGCGGCAGGCAGTATGGAGAGAAGAAAAAGGGAGGGTTACTTTTAATGAAAAATAAAGGATTATTAAAATTTATTACCTGTGGCAGCGTGGACGATGGAAAATCAACGCTTATCGGACATATACTTTATGACGCAAAACTGTTGTACGCTGACCAGGAAAAGGCGCTGGAACTGGACAGTAAGGTTGGAAGCCGCGGCGGAGCGATAGACTATTCGCTGCTTCTTGACGGACTTATGGCAGAGCGTGAGCAGGGCATTACAATAGACGTGGCATACCGCTACTTCACAACAGACAACCGCAGCTTTATAGTTGCGGATACACCGGGACATGAGGAATATACAAGAAACATGGCGGTTGGCGCGTCATTTGCGGATTTGTCTGTAATTCTGGTGGACGCGTCACAGGGTGTGCTTGTTCAGACAAGACGTCATGCAAGAATTTGTAAGCTTATGGGCATACGCTATTTTGTTTTTGCGGTTAATAAGATGGACCTAATCGGATATGATGAAAAGCGTTTTAGAGAAATTGAAAAACAGATATACCATCTAAAAAAAGAGCTGTCGATTGAAAATGTAAAAATAATTCCGCTTTCCGCAACGGAGGGGGACAATGTAACCATAAAATCTAAAAATATCAAGTGGTATGACGGTGAGCCGTTGCTTGAATATCTTGAAAATGTGGATATAAGTGCAGACGATGGTGAGCAGGGATTTTATCTGCCTGTGCAGAGGGTGTGCCGTCCAGACCATACATTCAGGGGCTTTCAGGGACAGATTGAAGATGGCTCTGTTTCGGTTGGTGATGAAATTACAGCGCTGCCTAGTAATGAAAAGGCACACGTTAAGGGAATTCTTGTGACAGACAAGGAAGCGCAGACCGCCCATAAGGGACAGCCTGTGACTATTACTCTTGACAAGGAGGTTGACGTATCGCGAGGCTGCGTGCTGATAAAGGCGGATGATGTAGGAGTATATAAAAGGCTTACGGTGTCGCTTTTGTGGATGGATGACGAACCGCTTACTGTCGGTAAGGATTACCTTGTAAAGCTTGGCACAAAGACAATTCCAGGTGTTGTGACAAAAATCAATTACGCAGTAGA
>JBJEIU010000076.1:0-3949 GCA_051877355.1 Hominilimicola sp. | reverse complement strand
ATTTGATACGTCCGCGGTTCATGCGCCGTGTGATAAATTTAAGCTCCTTTCGGGCCATAAACATTTCGAATTCACTGTAATCTTCATCATATTCGTTATTGAGGTCATATATCTTTTTCAGCGTTATAATCTTGATGTCATTTTCTTTCAATACATCAAATATCTTTTCGCTGTCAGCTGCGCTTCCGCGTCCCAGACGGTCAAGGTCAATACACAGCACAGCGTCATATAAATGCTTGGGAATATTGTCAAGAAGTTTTAACATCTCGGTGCGGTTAAAAAGCATTCCACCGCTTATGACTTCTTCAAAGATGTCAATGACGGTAAGATTATTTTCCCTTGCATAATCCAGAAGTATATCCTTATGTCGTTCAAGTGTTTCGTGAGGATTGTTCTCGTCAGCTCTGGATTTTCGTAAGTAAATTGCTACATTCATAAAAAAATACACTCCTATCTACAATTTATGGTATTGCAAAATAAGCGTGTATATGATACAATATTACTTGCTTAAGGTGTTATTGTATTCATATATGATACACGCTTTTCCCTCGGCTGTTGGCGCAGTCGGGGGATTTTTTAATTATCGTTAATAATTTCAAATATGTAATATAAAGCGGTTGCATCCGTCAAAGCTCTGTGACTATCCTTAGAATAAACATCAAAATAATATTCTGTGCCTAATACATCTAAAATTACATTACCTAATTTACAACTATCAGGCTTTGTTCCAGTACCCTTATAATATTGTTTATATTTTCTTATTGTATCATAATGGCGGCGGGAAAATTGCTTGCCGTAAATGTCCATGTAGTGCTTCTTTATGAATGAATAATCAAAATCAGCATTATGAGCTACCATAGGATATTTTTCTATAAATTTTATGAAATCTGGTAAAACTTCCTCAATGCTACGACAGTTTTCAATCATTTCATTTGTAATACCTGTAATATCAGTAATCCTCTGAGGGATTTTATTCTTAGGTTTAACCAATTCCTGAAAAGTATCAACAATCTTGTGGTATTCCACTTTTACAGCTGCAATTTCTATAATTTCACATGTTTCAGCATTTAAGCCAGTGGTTTCTAAATCGTAAGCAATATAGCAAGGCACAGAATAATTATTACACCAACAATCATTTTCAGCCATTTCCTCTAAAGTCATTGTATCAGGCTTAGGCTGTTGAATAGTATTAATCTGAGTTTGTTGAGTTGCTGCCTTTATGACTTCTGCAATTCTTGCTTTTTCCGCAGCTCGCGCTTGAGCTTTTTCATCTTCCCATCTTTTCAACTCAAGAATTTTTAACTCTTTTTTTGATGGTTTGAGAAATTTAATAGCAATGATTATAGCTATCGCAACAATTAATAATATCCAAAACCACATAACAAACTTCTCCTTAGGTATAATATATCAAAATTTTATATACAATTCCGCAGAACGGAATAGCAAACTTTATTTTGTATTTATAGTATTTTTTTCTGCATCTTGCTTTAATTCTTCAATTATATCTGTTGATACAGTGCTACGGTCATTATCATACTTACCACTTGACTTTAAGTCGTCAATATAAGAATGCACCTTATTTTTTCCGTCTGGATTCAATCCCTCACATATATCAATATCAGACGTATTTATTTTACTCTTTATAGAATCAGATAAATCGTCATATAATAAGAAATTAGCATCTACATCTAATAAATTTATCAATTTAATCAAATCATCAAGATTTGGTTTACTAATTCCATTTTCATAATTACTGATAGTATTTTTAGAGCGACCAATTAAAAGACTAAGCTCATTTTGCTTATATCCTTTGTCCAATCTTGCCCTTTGCAATCGTTGTGCGAATCCCATAATATCACCTCTTGAGACCATAATAACACAAACCATAAAAAAAATCAATAGAAAAATACAAATTATTTGTGAGAAAACTATTGACAACACAAAAATATTGTGCTAATATAACCATAACACAAATAATTTGTGTTGAAAGTGAGGTGAAAAATGATGCACGAAGAAACATTGCAGAATATCAAAAACATTATAGAACAAAAAGGCTATAAAAAAAAGGTAATAGCAGAAAAAATGGGCTATAAAGAAAATCAGTTTTCAGATTTGTTAAATGGCAGACGTTTAGTGAGACTCGATGACATTATTAAACTTTGTGAATTACTGGAAGTACAGCCTAATGACCTTATCAAACAGGTAAATCAGAAAACAGCCTAAGTGGCGTAAATGTAATAGGACAAAATCAACCATACATAAAGTAATTTCAGGGAGGTGTTTTATATGGCAGGAAAACAGCCAACGGTTCATGTCGAGGTAGTTGGAAGCGTCAGAGATAGACCAATGTATGAACGAGTTATGCACTGGAAAACTCACATTGAGAGAATATACGAAGCGTTAGGTTATGGAAAGGTCGAAGTTCAGCCTACTCAATCAGCTATTGATGAATGGGAAAAACTGAACAAGGAAGAACGAATCGGGGCGTAAGCCCTGCATGATAGGACAAGCATTTTAGCAATAAAAAAACACCGCAGTTCGTACCTGCGGTGAAGTGAAAGAAGATTAACACCACATCAATCATCTTTTCTTTTTGTATTATAACACAAATTTGAAAAGAATGTCAATATAAAGGAAAGTGTAAAAATGGACAGAGATGAAGCGATTGAAATTATTAAGGATATAGAAGAGGAGTGCAGAAGAACAAATGCAGATTGTGAAGCTTGCATTCATTATGAGATATTGGGAAAATGCCCGTTAGGTAGAAATCCAGGGGATATATAAGGTGAGTTACATATGGATATGTATAAATACAAGGAGCAGTTCCTTACGTCCATGCACGAAATAACAAAGTATTTTTATGCTTTGGAAAAACTGAACTGGAAAGGACAGAATATACAATACAGAACAAAAGCCGCTTATGAAGCAGAGAAACAGTGGATTGAGGCGGAAAGGTAGGTAAATTATGATAATTGCAGGATTTATATTGATTGTATTTGGCTGTTGTATCTTAACAGCATTGAAGGGTGGCGATAAAAATGAAGAAGATTAAAATGCCGGTATGGCTTATTTGTGTAATAGTAATAACATTGATAATATTAGCTCAATCATATATCAGCACATACATAATTGTATCAAGTATGGAAAAGACGATACACAATGTCACAACCACAGGTGATTATCCGCAATGGTTTATAGAGTGGCGGAATACAGAGTTTTTAGGACAGGTGGCGGAATAATGGATTACATAGATTTTTTAAAGAAAAAGATTGATGTTGCTCCTGTATCAGGCTTTGAAGTCAGCGCAGAAGATGTCAATCCGGTATTATTGCCACATCAGCGTGATGCTGTTATATGGGCCGTGCGCGGCGGAAGGCGTGCGCTGTTTGAAAGCTTCGGATTAGGAAAAACAATTCAGGCGTTGGAATGGTGCAATATCATAACAAAGCATGAGGGTGGACAGGCTTTGATAGTTTTACCGCTCGGAGTTAAACTGGAATTCAAACGTGATGCGGTTGAGCTTCTTGGACTGGAAGAACCGCCGTATGTGCGAAATATGGATGAGGTAAGAGCCTCTAAGGGTAGAATACTTCTCACAAATTATGAGCGTGTGCGTGACGGAGATATTGACCCGAAATATTTTACGGCAACCTCGCTTGATGAAGCAGCGGTCTTGCGTTCGTTTGGAAGCAAGACATATCAGACATTTCTCAACAAATTCAAGGGAGTGCCATATAAGTTGGTAAATACGGCTACACCGTCACCCAACAAATATAAAGAGCTGATACATTATGCCGGATACCTTGAAATAATGGATACAGGTCAGGCGCTTACAAGATTTTTTAAGCGTGACAGCACGAAGGCGAATAACCTTACCTTATATCCGGAGCATGAAGATGAATTCTGGGTATGGCTTTCATCATGGGCGCTGTTTATTACAAAACCATCC
>JBJEIU010000075.1:0-3952 GCA_051877355.1 Hominilimicola sp. | reverse complement strand
GTGTATTCTCTGCGAATGTAAGTACAGCATCAACATTGACATCAAGATCTTTCACCTGAGTCTCGACCCCCATATTCTTTATTGAAGTGTCGTCAGTATAAGCAACCTTATTTTCTTCTCCTGCTGAATTTCTGATTGAAATTTCTCTTGCGTCAGTGTCAATTCCGATAAGCTTCACCTTCATAAAGGAATAATCAGTTTTGTCAACCGTTCGTGAAAGCATAACCGCCATCTGACTTCTCTTTACAGCCGTATTCGGTGAGAATAACCCCTCTCCCATACCTTCCATTATTCCTGCCTCGGTAGCATATGAAACATACTGAATTGCATTTGACGGAACTTCTCTTGCATCAGAATAATTCAGCACAACGCCAAGCTCTGCAAGCGCCTTTTCTTCTCCACCCATAGCCTTTGTTATGATTATGGCAGCTTCATAACGCTTCATAGGCGTATCCTTTTCTGTATCCTTGAGATATGTATCAAGGTCTGTCTTTTTCAGAGCACCCTTGTACATAAGGTAAGCTATTTCATCGTCTCCCCACTTCAGGTCGTAATTTTTGATTACAGCGTCATACTTCTCATGCGCAATTTCAAGCACCTGTGAATTTGCTTCGTCATTTGAGCCCATCGCTCTTGCAAAAAGCGACAGCGCCTCAAGTCTTGTTACATCATTGTCAGGTCTGAAGGTTCCGTCCTCATATCCTGAGATAAGTCCCTTCTGCGCCATGGAATTTATATATTCTCTTGCCCATGCGTAATTTTCTGTATTTATATCGTTAAATTTTGAAGCCGAAACAGTGTCCGTGGTATCTGCCGGCGCGGCAAATACAGGAGCCGCCATAGATAATGCTATCAGCATAGCTGATGCTGTTTTTATAATCTTATTCATTGTGTTCTCCTTTTTATATACATAGTTTATTTAATATAATTTTAACATAAATGCATGTTTTCTGCAATAGATTTTTATCAATTTTTATAACATTAACATTAAATTCATTTTTCAGAAACATTTCAGTTTACATAACTCTCATATTCCATATATTACAGCTTGATTTTCGTGTTTTTATCATGTATTATGTGACTTGTGGTTAACATAATACCACAATATAAGCTATAAGGATAAGGGTTATTCCCGAAAAAGGAGGATTTTTAATGGATCTGTTAAAAAGAAGAATTCTGTCAGGAGCAATTGCCGCAAGCGCTCTTCTTTCGCTTGCTGTTCCGGCATCAGCGGCAATCCCTGCAGACGTGAAAGGTACAAGGTATGAAGAACCTGTACAAATTCTTTCAGCACTAAAGATAATGGTTGGCGACGAAAACGGCGAGTACAGACTTGACGACACAATCATCAGATCTGAGGTCACAAAAATGGCAGTACATGCTCTCGGTCTTGAGGACGCGGCTGAATCTGCAAAGGGTCAGACAATGTTTGATGACGTTTCAACAGACCACTGGGCAAACGGTTATATTAACCTTGCCGTTTCTCAGGGAATCATTGAGGGCGACGGCGATGGCAATTTCAGACCTAATGCGCCTATAACATACGCCGAGGCAATGACTATAATGGTACGTGCAACAGGTTATACCGTTTCAGCCGAGGGAAGAGGCGGCTACCCGCAGGGATATATCCAGGTGGCTACTTCAAACGGTCTTACAAAGAATGTGCAGGGTTCATCAGCAGAGGAAATCTCAAGAGGCAATGTTGCATATCTGACAACAAACGCTCTTGAATCAAAGCTTATGGAGCAGACAGGCTTCGGGTCAAGTGCTTCTTTTGAGATTACAGACAAAACGCTTCTTAAGGATTATCTTAACGTTACAAAGGACAGTGGTCAGATAACAGCAGTCGAGAACACAGCTCTGAACGGTTCATCAAATCTCGGCAAAAATCAAATAAAAATCGGCGACCAGGTTTTTGAGACTGCCTACAACATGAACGATCTGCTTGGTTACAATGTAGACTATTACGTTAAGGAATACAAGAACGGTTCGAACGAAGTTATACTTGCCCTGCCGATAAAGAGCAAAAATAACGAGCTAATCATCAGTTCTGATTTATTCTCAAAGCTGACAACGAAGAATTCTAACACAGCAATTGAATATTACAGCAGTGAAAGCGCGTTAAAAGTATCAACAGCGGAACTTGACAAAAATGCGGTTCTTATTTACAACGGCAAGTACGCAGATATGGACACCTCCCTGCTTGATTTAAATGCCAAGTCTGGAAATATCACACTGCTTGACACAAACAAGGACAGCAAATATGATATTGCGTTTATAAAATGCTACGAAAATATCGTCGTGGACAGCGTGACAACAAACAAGATTAAGGACAAGTATTCAGACACAGTTCTTAAGCTTGATGACAGTGTTGATTTCAGAATTACAAAGGGGCTTGAAGAAATAGAAATTTCAGACCTTAACGAATATGACGTACTTTCAGTCTACGCAAGTCTTGACGGCAAGCTTTACGATATTTCTGTAACAAGCAAAAAAATTGAAGGTAAGGTTACAGGAAAGGACAGCAGCGGATTTGTTATAAACGGCGAAAAATACAAGGTTGCTTCCAACTACACCAACACAATTTCTATAGGTACAGAGGGTGTATTCTGCCTTGATATAGAAGGCAAAATTGCCGCTGTAAGCTCAGCTACAGCCACAGGTTCAGAATACGGCTATCTTATGAAAGCATACTATGCAAAGAACGCAGAAGAAAAAGCTTCATTCAAAATATTTACGATGGATAACAAGGAAGTTACGCTTGAAGGAAACGACAAAATCAAGTTTAACGGTACAAGAAACGTGAGCGCAGAGGAAGTTGTAAACTCCATCAACGGTGAAAACAATGCAACTAAGGCGCAGCTTATAACCTACACAGTTAATGCAGATAACAAAATAACAGCTGTAAACACAGCGCTTGACAACAGTTCAACAGGCGCAGTAAACAATGATGCGTTTACTCTCAACTACTCATTGACAGACGCTAAATTTACAAAGTCACTTTCAAAGCTTGGCAATGTAAGAATTGACTCTGAAACAGTAATATTTGACGTTTCAGGCGACAATGCCATAAGAACAGCAGATATGTTCGAGGATGGGCAGGTCTATGACGCAATGGTTTACGATATGGCTGATAACTACACCGCAAAGGCCGTTGTTGTCACAAAAACACAGCTCAGTGCAGACGCAGCCGCGTCGATTGCCGTTGTAAAGGAGATTATGAGCGTTTCAAACGCAGATGACGAACAGACAGATATGCTTGTTGCCCTTACAGACGGCAAAGAGATTTCTGTATACGCAGAAAGCGAAAATGTGCTTGTAAAAGGCGGAAAGAAGCTCGAACAGGGCGACATTATCCAGTACAAGACAAATGCTGAAGATGAAATCGTAAGCGTAAGACTTCTTCTTGATATAAACGACAAGGATAACGAAATGATTGCTTCACCTGATAAGGACCTTGAAACAGTATACGGAAAGGTTACAAAGAAATTCTCAAACTCAATCAATGTAACAGTAAACGAATCAGGCGCAACAAACTACGTTATTCCGTCAGACGTAACTGTATACAGCGTTGACACAACAAAGTCAAAGAATAACGTTCTTACAGCAAAGGTAAACGATATCCAGATTTACGACGAGGACGAAAACAACAGAGTATTCCTTAAGATATACGACGACGTTGTTGAGGAAATTGTAATAATCAAATAATATCACAAATAATAAATATCTTCTCTCTCCACAAGGTCTGGCGGAACGATGTGTTCTGCCAGACCTTTTTCTATGCAAACCGTTTTCTGTAGTCCATAGGTTTCTGTCCTGTCTGCTTCTTGAACTGTATTATGAAGTTGCTTACATCGGCAAAACCTGTTCTTCCTGCAATTTCTCCCACGCTTATATTTTCTGTCCTGAGCAGTATTTTTGAACAATTTATACGGTAATTTATAAGATAGCT
>JBJEIU010000074.1:0-3955 GCA_051877355.1 Hominilimicola sp. | reverse complement strand
AATATATTAAGAACTTGGAGGGGTTATCAAATGACAGATACAATTAAAACATTAAAATCACGCCGTTCCTGCAGGAAGTTTGACGGCAGGCAGATTACAGATGAACAGCTTAATACAATACTTGAAGCGGGAATGTATGCGCCCACGGGAATGGGAAGGCAGTCGCCTGTTATGGTAGTGGTTCAGGACGAGGAAACTGTTGCACAGCTTTCAAAAATGAATGCTGCCATTATGGGAACTGACAGTGATCCGTTCTACGGAGCTGCCACAGTAATCATTGTGCTTGCCGATAAAAATATCTCTACATATCTGTATGACGGCTCATTAGTAATGGGAAATTTGATGAACGCAGCCGAAGCGGTAGGGGTACAGTCCTGTTGGATACATCGCGCAAAAGAAGAATTTGAGAGCGAGGAAGGCAAAGCTTTACTTAAAAAATGGGGCATTGACGGCGATTATGAAGGTATCGGTCACTGCGTACTCGGATATGGAGAAAAAGTTCCGTTAAAACCGCGCAAGGATAACTATATTTATAGAGTATAAAAGCGTTTTTATGAAAGTATATGATTAAAGGTAGGTGGAATTTTTGAATACAGTTGAAGAACGCATTGATCCGTCAATGGTATTTCAGACGGAATTTGAGGAATGGGTGAATGACGGATGTAAAAAAGCTGAGGAATTAATGGGTAATTCCGATAAAGAAGATAAATAAAGTAAGAGGCGTATCAGAAATGATGCGCTTTTTTCATGCTCTGAAAGGAGAAATTATGGGCGGTATAACAGATTTAGCAAGGCATATAAAAGACAGGGACAATCCCTCGCCTTACACGCCGATGTTCGGTAAAATAATAACTTTGCCGGAACTCACCATACAGCTCGGAAACAGGATACTGCTTGACGCGGATGACATCAAAGCCACTTTTGACATATATGAAACGCAGACCTATGATAACCATACGGAATACATACATCTCGGCAAAGAAGTTGTGCTACTGCCATATTCCACTAATAACAAGTTTCTGGCTATTGGGGTGGTTCAATGAAAAATACATTTGACTTTGATTTCAAAAACGGCGAGTTCAGAATGAAGAACGGCAATCCTGTGGTGCTGACGGGTATTGACACTCTTAAGCTGTGGATAGAGAAAACCATACGGACACAGCTTAACCGATATTCTATATATAAAGGTCGGCAATACGGTGCCAATATTGAGGATTTGGTAATAGGCAAAACCTACGGCATAGACTTTGCGGAATCGGAACTGCGCCGTGAGATTGAAACCGCTTTGCTTAAAAATGAGGACATCCATAACATGGACAGCTTTTCAGCCGTAAACCTTGGTTCTGAGCTTAATCTATCATTTACACTTGCTACAAGCTATGGAGCGATTGCGGAGGTGTATAAGTTTGACACTTGAAGAGATAATTGAATATATGCTGTCGAGCGTACCGGATGAATACGACATCTCGGTTGGCTCGTTTTTTTATGACCTTCTTTATCCTGTGGCGGAACAGGTGTATTTGCTTCAAAACAAGATAAAGACTCTGTCAACAAATACTTTTGCGCTTACAGCAACAGGGGAATACCTTGACCGTAAGACGGCGGAGCAGGGTATCACGCGAAAGGCAGCCACCTATTCAAGCGGAATAGTACGCATCACGGGAAATCGCGGTGAAATAGTATCGAAAGGCTCAAAGATTGCCGCTGAAAATATTCTGTTTTCCGTGGACGAAACTATGAGTATTCCCGAAAGCGGATATGTTGAATTGACTGCCACTTGCGCAACTGCCGGAAGTATAGGCAATGTCAAGGCGGGCGAAATAAATCGATTTCCCGTAACGCTGCCGGGGCTTACTGCCGTTGAAAATATAACGGATTTCACAGGCGGTTATGATGCGGAAAGTGATGCTGATTTACTTGAACGCTATCTTGAAAAGGTGTCGCGTCCGAATGTCAGCGGAAACAAGTATCACTATATCGAATGGGCAAAGGAAGTAAGCGGCGTTGGTGATGTGCGCGTTATTCCTCTATGGAACGGAGCCGGGACGGTTAAAGTGGTCATTGTAGATACAGATAATCAGCCTGCTGAGGCTGAACTGATTGAAAAGGTGAAAACACATATTGATGAAAACCGACCGATTGGTGCGGATGTCACGGTTGTAAGCGCAACTGCTCTTACGGTGAATATCACCGTCAAACTGACTACAGACGAAACGCCGGACATTCAGCAGAAAATTGAGGAGTCAATAAAAAGCTATCTCTCGACTGACGCACTTAAACGAGCGTATATATCCTATGCTAAAATAGGCAGCCTAATTTTATCGGTTTCGGGAGTGGAGGACTACACAAATCTTAAAATAAACGGCGGAACGGCGAACATCATAATCGCAGACGGCGCTGTGCCTGTCTTAGGGAGCGTGATGATTTCATGATTGCGAGACTCCCCGACTATTATAGGAAATCAAGGGTTGTAAAAGACCTGTACGCTGTAATTCAAAAGCTGCTTGATAGAGTAGCGGAAGATATTTCAGCGGAGGAATTGAGGTTATTCATAACTACAACCGATAACTTCTCATTGCATGAAAAGGATGTTGTATTGCCGGAAATCAGCGCGGACAATGAAACAAAACGCGCGAGGGTGATTGCACGTTTACAGGGAAATAATCTGCTTACCAAAGCAGAGCTTGAACGGCTTATTCTCATTTATGACAAGACAGGCTGCACAATAACGGAGGATTTTGCAAATTATACTGTAAACATTTTATTTGGCGGCAGGACAGGTATTCCATACAATCTTGAACAGATATGTGAGGCCGTAGAAGAGGTAAAACCCGCACACATGAAAGTAAATTATGAGTTTCTGCGCAATACATGGGGAGATTTGAGACGCAAACTCGGAACATGGGGAAATGCAAAAGTATTTACATGGGAAGGCGGTCAGAATTATGACGGAAGGACGTGGTTATATGTAGATAACAATAACGTGTATTTAAGAGAAAACGGTGCGAATGCGTATGTGGTTTTGAAAAATGACGAACCGTATGCACATTTGTTGTAAGGGACACTAAAAAGAGAGGGGACACTAAAATGGAATATACACAGAATTATAAATTCAGACTTCCGGCGGATTCGGATATTATTGACATCGGTGATATAGATGAGAATTTTATAAATGTGGACGCTCTGATAGCTGCTTTACGGTCGGACAAAGCAGATAAGAATTCACCGAGCTTTACAGGGACACCAAAGTCAACTACGCCGACTTCATCGGACAATTCCACGAGGATTGCCACGACCGCTTTTGTTCAGGCAATCGCAAATGATTTGGAGGAAAAAATAAATGCCATAAAGGTTTTTGTCGGAAATGCTTACTTGAGTGACGTTGTTGAATTTCTGACAATGGAAATATGCCGTATTCAATATGGAGGTCACAGCGAGTATGAATTTTATAAAATCAGATGTATAGGATGCCAATTAAAAACCGGTGATTATGTGTCGAATGAATCGGGTCAGTATACGCAATACGGCAGCCGAAACTCCGGCACGGGTGATTTCGTTATAGGCTTTAATCCCGATTTGCTTGTCGCTCTGCCTATAACCGCAGTAACTTTGGATAACTGCTTTTATGTAGGTGCTGCAAATACCTCATATAAAACGGTGTCTGTTACGGATATAACAAATTGGACAGACGAGCGGGAAGAAGATGATGCAACATATGCCGAGTACGATGTTGCTGTGATTCAAATAAATAATAATTGATAGTGTTTATGAAAGACGGTGATTTATATGTCGGAGGATATTCGTTTGGCTAAAGGCGAAGATATGGATGCGCTTAAAGAAACGGTAAATGCTCACATAGGTGATGATTACATCCATGTGACCGCAGCGGATAAGGAAAACTGGAACGGCAAAGCTGATTTGTCGCTTTTGGATACGGAAGGTTATTTAAAGAAAA
>JBJEIU010000073.1:0-3961 GCA_051877355.1 Hominilimicola sp. | reverse complement strand
GGCTGTCCGATACGCGATTATCCGCAAAGGCTTTCATCACTCGCAGCTGATTTATTTCCGCTATGTTTTCTATATATTCAAACTGCTCCTGTGCCTCCTTTTCGGCTTCTTCAACTATCTTCAAAGCCTTAGGAGAAATATTAAAATTTTCCCTTATAAATTTATGCTTGTCCATTTGTAAATATGTCCTTTCGTAACCTTATAATTAACTTATTAATTATATCACTTATGGGATATTCCGTCAAGAAAAACGAAAAATATGAATTGTGTTGACAAAATTAATTTATAGATGTATAATATAAATAGGAAAAGGCAAGACCTTAAGCGGTTATGCCACATTGGAATTTTTAAAGTAGTCCCAACATTTTTGCACAGGTGGGGGCTACTTTACTTTTATAGTAAAAACTATCAAAAATACAATAGTTAAAATTAAAATCCTAATTATGTATTTTTTCATAGCTGCCACCTCCTTCCTCGACTTATAGTTTTGGAATTAGGATGGCATAACCGCCCAGCTTTTACGCTTGTATACGTCTTACCTTTAACTATCGGATTGCTCCGATTACGGTATTATATATCGCAATTTCTTGTTTTTCAACATGTTTCATCAAAAAATAACAAATATGTAATAATTGTGAAGTATAACCAATTGGTTATACTTTTTTGTTGTTTACAAATGCAAAAAAGTGTGGTAAAATATACTTGCAACATAGTTTAATATTTTTTACACAACCAGCATACGTTAGTTAAAAACGTAGGCTTTGCTTGTCATATTCGGTTGTGTATATGAACTATGTTGCAGTAGAAAGCTTAGTCACGTTTTTAGTGCGCGGCTTAGGCTGCGCACTTTTTTGTTGTTTACAAATACAAAAAAGTGTGGTAAAATATACTTGCAGCACATCTGAATATTTTACCCTAACATGGCGTACGTTAGTTAAAAACGTATGCTTTGATTGTCATACCGTGTTAGGGATGAGATGTGCTGCAACATTTATCGAAGCAACGTTTTTAGTGCGTTGCTTCCCTGAAGTGACGCACTTTTTTATTGTTTACAAATGCAAAAAAGTGTGGTAAAATATACTTGCGATGCAGTTGAATATTTTAGCCAATACCGGCGTACGTTAGTTAAAAACGTATGCTTTACTTGTTATACCGGTATTGGTATAAACTGCATCGCAACAGTAAGTAAAAGCAACGTTTTTAGTGCGTTGCTTCCCTGAAGTGACGCACTTTTTTATTGCATGAAAGGAGAATGACAATGGACTTAGAAACAAAAGAAATCAACGCTGTTGTTTTGAAAAGCACAGCAGAATATTTAAAAGAATACGGCGAGGACCATGGATTATCCGTCGGCGAGGTTATCAACAGAATGTTGTTTCAGTTAGATACCGACAATTCAAGTGAGATTGCCGTAGATATATTAGGATATATGGAAAGTCTTACATGTCATCAGACCCTTGAACAAAAGAAAAAATCCATAATTGTATCAATCGCATATCTTCTGGCTACTGTTACAGACTATGACTTCACCCTTTCCGACGCGCTCAGGAGCATATCGGATACATATCACATAGTATCACCTTTTTCAGAGTAATATTTATACTTGTAAATACTCTCCTGATATGCTATAATTATATATAGAATATTAAGGAGCTGAAAACCATGATTACTATAATTGCAAAATTCAGCGTGCTGCCCACAAGCGTTGAGGAGTTCAAAAAATGCGCCGTAAACGTTGTGCGCGACACGCGCAAGGAAAAGGGCAACCTTGCCTACAAAATATACCAGAACAGACAGAACCCGACGCAGTTCACCTTTATCGAGGAATGGCTCAACGACACTGCCATTGAACAACACAACAACGCAAAGCACTTTATAAAATTCCTTGAGGATATAAAGCCGCTTACAGAGGGCGAGGTTCAGATTGAACAGCTTAATAAGGTTCCGTCCGTTTTCTGCTGACGAAACCGCACGCATTATATTTTTAAAGGAGACGGTTTGCTTTGCAGAGGGCAGAGGAATATTATAAACAGCTTACAGACGAAAATTTTGAGGAAAGTATCGAAAGCGCAAAAATTCAGCAGCAGTACATAAAAACATATACGGCACGTTATCACGGCTACTATGTGCATACGCTTTATATGCCGAAAATGTTTACCGAGGAAATGGCTGACTATTTCAAAGAAATATCAGCCGTTATGTACGGCATACTTGAAAAAGTGATATGCGAATATCAGACGAGCAGCGAATATCGTAAATTATTCGGCTTTGAGGAAAGGCTTGAAAGGCTCATTCTGCGCCCCAACCATTACAATTGTGCGCTGCCGATGGCGAGAATAGATATATTTTTTAATGAGGACGATTTTTCGTTCAAGTTCTGCGAGTTTAACGCGGACGGTTCAAGCGCCATGAATGAGGACAAAGAGCTTAATCAGGCGATAAAACTGACAAGCGCGTATAACGAGTTTATAAAAAAATACAATGTCCGCACCTTTGAGCTTTTTAACTCATGGGTTAAGGCATTTATGGATATTTACAGAACATATGACAGGGCTGTGGAAAATCCGTATGTCGCCATTGTCGACTTTTTCAATGGTGATATAAGCCGTGAGTTTACCACGTTTAAAAAAGCCTTTGAGGACAGCGGAATTGAATGTGAAATATGCGAAATCACCGACCTGCACTACGAGGACGGCAAGCTGCTTTCACCGAGCGGCAGACAGATTGACGCAGTATACCGCCGCGCCGTAACCTGCGATATTATGCGTAATTATGACAGGGTTCTGCCATTTATCCATGCGGCGGAAAATAACGACGTATGCCTTATCGGTGATTTCAAAACACAGGTTATACACAACAAAATTGTTTTTAAGGTTCTCCACGACGATATGACCTCCGCTTTCCTTACAGATGAAGAAATTAAATTCGTAAAGAAGCATATCCCCTATACCGCTTCTCTGACCAAAGATGAGGTTGAAAAGCACGACGTTCTGAACACAAAAAACAAGTGGGTTATTAAGCCCGAGGACTCCTACGCGTCAAAGGGTGTTTATGCAGGAGTTGAGGGCATGACGGACGAGGAATGGAAAAAAGAGGTTACTGAAAATATTGACAACCACTATCTCTTGCAGGAATACTGCGAGCCGTATGCAACGTTAAATATTGATATAACCCATGACGAAAATGCGAAGTATAAAAAATACAGCAACATTACGGGTATGTATATGTACGGCGGCGAGCTTGCCGGACTGTATTCGAGAATTGCAAAAAACAGTATTATATCCACGCAGTACAGCGAAATGTCACTGCCGACAATTATTGTCAGCGAAAAATAAAACTGCATATCAAAACAGGCTGTTCAATTGAACAGCCTGTTTTTTTGTATTTTACTTTAATTTATATGCAATATCGTTCCAGAAAAGTTCCTTTTCAAATTCCTCGACTGTTGTGTTCTCACCTATATGCACATATTCAATACCCATCATATTTGCCCAGTCTTTCATCATTTCAGCTGTGACATCATATGAAAGCACGCTGTGGTGCGCGCCGCCTGCTAAAATCCAGCATTCTGCCGACACTTCAAGTGACGGAAGCGGTTTCCACATAACGCCCGCAACAGGAAGATTTGGCATTGGATTAAGCGGATTGCATGCCTTGATATCATTTACAATAAGTCTCATTCTGCCGCCCATATCAACCAGTGAAGCAACGATAGCGTCGCCGTTCTTTGAGTCAAACACAAGTCTTGCGGGGTCTCCCTTGCCGCCTATTCCAAGCGGATGTACCTGAATTTTCGGTTTGTCTGCCGCAACAAGCGGGCAAACCTCAAGCATATGAGCGCCAAGAATATGCTCGTTGCCCTTTTCAAGATGATATGTATAGTCCTCCATGAACGCCGTTCCGCCGTCCATGCCCTCTGCCATAGCTTTCATAATAGCGTCCATAGCGGCAACCTTCCAGT
>JBJEIU010000072.1:0-3963 GCA_051877355.1 Hominilimicola sp. | reverse complement strand
TTCAATTTCAGAGGAATACACACGCGCAATTTCTATAAGCTCATTCATCGTTATATCTCCGTGAGCGGCAAACAGCATACCGACAATATAAACGCCGAGTGCCGCAAAGGCTACACGCTCACGGAAGCGTCCGTCATACAAACCGTCCGCCGTGTGGCGGTAAAGGAAATAAACCAACAGCTGCTCCAGCGGAATATCCCATTCATCGTCCAAAGGAGGAATTTCCTTAATACTTTTTAATTCATTCAGCCTGTCCGTCCACGCAAAATCCAGATGTTCAAGAGCCAGATATATGTCCGCCCACTCCGCGGCGGGCTTCTGCGGCAGCGTTATATCGCATACAGTAAGCATTTCCCTTATGCGGTTATTTATTGATTTTGTGCGGTTCTGCGCTATATCAACCAAACGCTTACGCAAGGCGAAAAAGACCTGTTCCTCATCGGAAACAAGCTCGTCAACTCCGTCATCTTCAATCACGATAAGCCGAGTTTTCTGCTTACGCGCCAAAATCAGACGTCCTGCCGCCTCACAGCACAGCCCAAGTCCGATTTCCGTGCAGTCTGAAAAGAAATTCCTATAGCGAGGGTGGTCGGCACAAATCTGACACAGCTTATCCTTGCCGATATTTAAAATAATATCGCATAAATTATTTTTATTCAGAAACGGACATCGCTCGTCTTCGGACAAAACAAAATGCGGCGTACCGCTGTCTATTGAAATTCCGCTGTTAAGCCGTTCTCCCAATCCGCCCGATACCGACTTGTAATATTCAAATGTTTCATCATCAACATCAATTTCCCAACCGACGCAGCAGCTATGTCTGCACTTTCCGGCAATACAGGAAAAATCATTGTAATAATCAGGTGCAAATAATTTCATAATCCTTAATTTTAACAGACCTTATTTTCTATGCGTTTATCATCTTTTGTCTTTCCTGCGCTTTTATAATTTTGTTTTGGATTTCTGTGTCAATATCTATTTTTTTAATTTCAATATCAAACTGTCTGATACATTCAGCCAAAACAGACGTTCCTTTAAGCTTATTTTCTTCGCTCTCATCACACACAACAATAATCTTTCTGTATTTTTTACATCTGATTTTCTCCAGAAGAAGCATTTTAAGAATATCATTTGCAATTTTATTGTCTTGCGCCTTTTTTGGTTTTCCTATATGTGTAAAAATTTCTCCTACAACGCTTGCGCTTTCAGAATAAAAATCCGGCTGCATATAAGTAAATGTATTATCTGCCAAACTTATTTTAGGTGTCTCCAGCAATTCTGTATTCAACCATTTTTGAACAGCCATAAACAAAATATGCCCTGCTTCCTGCTGTTCCAATGAATTTGACTTGTATGTATCCTGCATTTTATGTTCCTCCCATTTATCGCTTAACCTCATTATACCACCAAAACGCCAATTATTCAATCTCGTCTTTTGTAATACGGACAATTTGTCGGCAAATAAACTGTTATGGGGTGGAATTGTGAGAAAAGTAAAAATGCCTGAACTTCAAAACAGAGACTGTATAGAAATAGGATTCGGAGAAAACAACAAATTTTACTATAATTTTCAGCTTACAATACTGCGTTCTCTTTTAAACGAGGGCAAAATCAAGCAGGTACAATATGAATTATGCGTAAAAGAATTATACAACCAAAAGTATGGACTGTGAGGTGATTTTAATGATGAAGGTTGCCACATACTGCCGCGTTTCCACCTCAAGCGAGGACCAGCTGAATTCCTTTGAACGTCAGTTGCAGATGTATAATGAGGAAATTATGCTGCATGATGACTGGGAACTGTATAATTCATATTACGATAAGGGACTGAGCGGAACAGAGGTGCTGAACCGTCCTGGATTTCTTGAAATGAAGGAGGCTGGCTTAAACCGTGAATACGACATTCTGATAACGCGTGAGGTCAGCAGACTGTCAAGGAATATTCAGCACTTTTACGAGTTTGTGCGTCCCCTTGTAAAGAAAGGCATACAGATTTTCTTCCTTGATGATGAGGTGGATTCCACTATGCCCGATTTCGAAACGAGGGTTGCAAGCCTTATATCCCACGCTCAGGACGAGAGCCGAAAAACAAGTCAGCGTGTGAAAAGGGGACAAAAAATCGCAATGCAGAGCGGCAGCGTTTTCGGTAACAGCCTTTTGGGGTATGATTTGAGGGACACTAAACTTTACATTAACCGAAAGGGTGCGGAAATCGTGCGGAAAATTTTTGATATGTACGTCAATAAGAATATGGGAATACGGCAGATTAAAAAAGTTTTAGAAAAAGAGAATATTACAACCATGAAAAATAACAGCCAATGGAGTATAAAAAGTATCTACTCTATTTTGCGGAACGAAAAATACTGCGGTGATTTGGTACAGCAAAAGACCTGCACACCCGATTATCTCACCCATGAAAAAAAGAAAAATCCGGGAAAAACGATAGTAATTAAAAATCATCACGAGCCGATTATAAACCGCGAAATGTGGAATGAGGCTCAGGAAAAGCTTAACTTAAAATCGCCTGATACCGTGGACTGTATTTCAAACCGATATGTTATGTCTGGCAAAATCAAATGCAGTGAATGCGGAAAAAGCTTTGTTTCAAGAACACGCAGAAATCGTGACGGTACTTCAACCAAGTCGTGGCGTTGCAGTACAGCCAATACGGACGGTGCAAAACAGCCAAGCGGTATCGGGTGCGGTAACGGAAAGCAGGTGCGTGACGACGTTGCCATGGATATGCTGTATCAGACACTGGGGACACTAAAACTTGATAATGAATACATAATACAAAATCTGCTCCACATTATACGAAAAACTCTGAAAGGCGCAATTGACCATGACCACAAAAATCTTGCGTATTATGAAAACGAGCTTGCAAAGCTTACTGAAAAGCAAATGAGAATTCTGGATATGGACTTATCGGGCGATTATCCAAAAGCTATGATTGCAAAAAAGCTGGAGGATATAAATTCGGATATTGCTGATGTGAGAGAAAAAATTGACGAGTTGAAAAAAAGCGATGATGTTTCGCATAATTATGATGAATTTGAAAAGGATATTACGAAATACATAAATAATCTGCTTTGTTTTAGCAATGCGCCTAAGGAATATCTGCGCACAATTTTGAAAAAGATAACCGTTTATCCCAACAGGACAGCCAAGCTGGAACTTGAAAATATTAATAATGTATGGGAGTTTACGTTGTAAAACGTTGTCTTTACGGTAAATTTGTGATATACTTATTTTATGAATAAATCGAAATTAAGGAGGAAACACTATGGTTAAATTTATATGCTATCCGAAATGCACCACATGCAAAAAGGCACAGAGCTACCTTGACGAAAACAACATTGAATATGAGATAAGGGACATTAAAACAGACAATCCATCATATGAGGAACTCAGGGAATGGTACAAAATGAGCGGACTGCCGCTGAAGAAATTTTTCAACACAAGCGGACTTTTATATCGCTCAATGGAGCTTAAGGACAAGCTTGGCTCTATGAGCGATGAGGAACAGCTTAAGCTGCTTGCAACAGATGGAATGCTTGTGAAGCGTCCTATTGCAGTTTCAGGCAAAACCGTTCTTGTAGGCTTTAACGCTGATAAGTGGTCGGCGCTTAAATAATACCAAAAATCCAATGTTCTGCGCACATTGGATTTTTATGTATTGCGTGTCAAACGTATTCTGCGTTACCTATATCGGTAAGCAGACCCTTTGTAACCTCATCAGGCATGGTATATCGCTGAGACAGATATCGAAGCGATGCACCAAGCTCTCCGTTCGGACCACCTAACGGTTTTTAATAAAATAACATAGGGAAGCTTCATTCTTGAACCGCTTCCCTTATTTTATTTCCGAAGTAGAAAGGGCGGTCAATGCCGCCCTAAATCAGTTTATTTTGAACGCATTGCATACCAGTGCCATGAAGTGGCCATATGATACGGCAGCGTCAA
>JBJEIU010000071.1:0-3977 GCA_051877355.1 Hominilimicola sp. | reverse complement strand
TTGCCCTGTAGGTATTGCAACGCAGGACGAAAAGCTTAGGGCAAGACTTAAGGTTGACGCGGCGGCTCAGAGAGTGGCAAATTTCCTGAATGTTACATTAAAGGAACTGAAAACCTTTGCAAGAATTACGGGACATGAGGATTTACACGATTTGTCAGCCGATGACTTAATCACCATAAGCAGGGAGATATCTGAATATACCAATATACGTCACGCATAATGGAATAAAAAGGGGAGGCGGCAGCCTCTTCTTTTTTTGCGGAATTAATATTATATATGCGAATAAAATAAAAAGGGGTGTTTTTATGGTTAATTTAACTGCTGCGCAGAAGCAAAAGCTCAGGGAATGCTATAAGCGCGGAATTGTTCGTGAGCTGTACGCAAAATCAATGATTACCGAGGAGCAGTACAGACGATTGATACAGGGGAATTAAGCGGAGGTGTCTGCGATGCTCAGAGTTGCGGCGTATGCGCGTGTATCAACCGATAAGGATGACCAGATTAACTCGCTTACAAATCAGCGTTCGTACTTTGAAAGCTGCATAAAGTCACATGAGGACTGGGAATTTGCAGAGGTATACTTTGACGAGGGTGTTACAGGCACCCAAACGAAAAAACGCGCGGGGTTTAACCGTATGATTGACGAGTGTAAAGCAGGTAATATTGACCTGATACTGACAAAGGAGGTCAGCCGTTTTGCACGTAATACGGTTGACACGCTGAGTTATACGCGTATGCTGAAAGAGTACGGTGTCGGTGTGCTGTTCATCAATGATAACATAGATACGCGCGAAAATGATGGAGAATTCCGTCTTTCCATAATGGCATCTGTTGCGCAGGAGGAAAGCCGCAAAACAAGCGAGCGTGTGAAATGGGGACAAAGGCGCGCTATGGAAAACGGTGTTGTGTTCGGAAATAACAGCATTTTCGGATTTAATGTAAAAAATGGAATACTTACCGTAAATGACGCGGAAGCAGAGGTTGTACGACTTATTTTCCATAAGTATATAAATGAGGGCAAGGGTACTCATGTTATTGCCCGTGAGCTGTACGAGTCAGAGATAAAACCGCCGCGCGCTTCGCAGAAATTCTGGAGCTCTGCAATGATTTCGCGTATTCTGCGCAATGAAAAATATGTTGGTGACTTACTGCAAAAAAAGTACATAACAATAGATTATCTGACACACAAAAAGGTACAGAATAACGGTGAAAAAATATTTATTCCGAACCACCATGAAGCAATTATTGACCGTAATACATGGGACAGGACACAGGAGGAACTGGAGCGCAGAAGCATGGACGCGGCGGCTAAAAAAAAGTACTCCAACCGTTACTGGTGTTCGGGAAAGATTATTTGCGGCGCTTGCGGTGCAAGGTTCGTAATACGCAGGAGCAGAAAGAAAAGCGGAGAATATATTACATGGGCGTGTCATTCAAGAGCGGAGCACGGGAACAGTAAAACCGACAGTAACGGAAACATGATAGGCTGCAATATGCGTATGATTAATAATAAATCACTGCTTGATTGTATGCGTTTTGTGACAGCGCAAACATGTGGAGATTTTGACAGTGTTGCAGAGGAAATTATTGCCGAAATAAATGAGATGTCAGATGAATGTGATGAACCCCTGATTGATTTAACAAAACATCGGATAAGGGAAACAGAGAATAAGAAACTGCGCATGCTTGACAGCTATTTTGCAGGACAAATCAATGAAAATGAAATGAAAAAACTACGTGATGTATATGACGAGGAGCTTGAACGGCTGAATGTGAAGCTGGAACAGAGGGAAGACAGACATAATATAATAAGAGACAGACAGGGGGATTTGTTTGAGATTCGCAATGTGATAAAGGAAAATGCGGTACATTTTGAGAGTGTGTACGGAGAAATTCTTGATGGTATTGTTGTGTATGATGAGTATATGATTATCATACTGAAATATTTGGACTTTGCTTTTAAAATACGATACTCCGCTCATGGGTATAAGGAAAAATATACCACAGTGATTGAGGAGTGTGAAATTGTAAGAGTTGACGAATAGGAGATGAAAACAAACCTCCGAAATGATATAAAATATCATTTCGGAGGTTTTGTTGTAAGAAAAATTCGTAGCTATACCATATCTGCCGTAGGGATGGCATTTTTGATGGAAAGCTCCTCGCGTTTCAGATAATCGCGGTATGCAATATGGTTATCCTCCAGCGCTTTTTTCAGATTTGGCTGTATCTGTCCTCCGAAAACTAATGCGGAGGGATTTGTACATTCCAGAAATTCCTCAACCGTCAGCGGAATATCCGCATATGGTGAGTTGATTGTCACGCCGTCAAAGGTGACGGGGACGGGAAGTATAATAATATCCGCTCCAAGAACAAAATCTATGTCTGTTTCACATTCGAAATCGTCAAGCTGAATATTTTTATCAAAGCCGTACAGAAAAACATGATACCCCTCCGCCTTTAAGAGACGGGCGAGGGTAAGCTGCCTTAAATCTCCCCCGATTACAGAAATTGTTTCAAACATAATAATCTCTATAGCCTCCTTGTTCAGTTCTCCTGCTTATATAATATGAATGGAATTATAATTGTGTTAAACGTTGTAATTACTTTCATTATTTACAGTAGACAAGAAGGAATTTTTTGTATATAATATAAATTAAAGAGAGGGGGACATGATAATGACAGGAAAACGTTTTTTTTCGCTGCTAATAAGCATTGTAATGATTTTACCGCTGTTTCCGCACGCTGTATCGGCGGACGCACCCGTGGCGGTATACACGGAATTTATAAGCGGAAATAATTCGCATACAGGCAGCGGAACGCAGGAAAATCCATATAATCTTTTTGAGGACGCATTGGCAGCTGTTGCAGATGGCGGAACAATATATATCGGGGAAAACGGCGCTTTTGTCAATGATAAAACTGACGGTATGCCGCTTCATATTACAAAGAATGTGACCATTACCAGCGCGGCAGATGTTACTGCGCGTCCCGACATTGTTGTGCGGAAGGGCGGTATCGTACTGGGCTCGGACGTGACATTCAGCGATGTTGTGCTGAGCCTGCCGAATGCAAATCATGCGGTGGTATGTGCCAACGGATACACGCTGACATTGAACAATGTGTCATATGACAACATCGCGCGCGATATACATATCGCGGGCGGCAGCTTGTATAATCTGAGCGGTGCGTCGCTCAGTCCTGATACAGGAGAACACAGCAAAATAATAATCAGCGGAAAAGACACCTGCTTTGTCAATATATATGCGGGCAGCATTAACGGTGCTTTTGGCAAGAGTGTTGATATTGAAATTAACGGCGTATCAGGCACACATTTTGGCAGTATATATGCCAGCGGCGCAAAGGAAGGGGACTATAACAGCGAGAATTTCTTAGACCCAAACAATGAACCGCTTGCTCCTGAAGCAGATTATTACAGCTATCCCGTAATGGCGGCGGTTTGCATTAACGTAAGCGACAGCGGTATACGGTCGATTAACGGTGCCACCGGCGGAGATACCAATGCTTCTCTGGTAGTTTCCTCAACCTATCTGTATCAATGTGAATTAAAAAACATTGAAAATCTGAAAGTACAGCGTGGCGCTTTTCAGCCAAGCGCGCTGAATGAAAGCGTAAATGTGAATGTCATGGCGGGTGGTACTCTTGATATGTCCCTGTTTACCGACTGCACGATAAATGATTTTGCCGGCGGCGGTACACTTGTTTTGAGCCGTGACGGCTGCCTGACAATCAGCGGTTCCTGCACGGGTACAACTGAGCTTAAAATTGACGGCGCTGGCGCTGCGGAGTATGACCACATTTATATAAAAACGGATGGAAAGGGTATTTTTACCTTTAATCCTACGCTTCAGACAGAAATGACATTGGATAAGGTCGCTGAGGGCTGGAGGACAAGCGAACAACCTGTAATAACGACAGTGCTGACAAAGTTTGAACTGGATACCAATGCACAAGCG
>JBJEIU010000070.1:0-18090 GCA_051877355.1 Hominilimicola sp. | reverse complement strand
TCAGGAACAGATTTGCTGCAAGCAGCAGGACGCTCAGATAGAACACAAGTCCCGCCGCGCCGTTGTGTCCGAACAGCGCTTCGCCCGAGTTTTTACTCTTTAATGCATTTATGATATTCAGCGCCATACCGAATATAATTATCAGTACGCCCATACCGATTGTCGCACCAAGCATCATAATCGCCTGTTCCATAGGTCTTATCGGATTTGTGTGGAACAAATTCGGAATAATCTCCTCATTACCGAAGAAGCTTCCGTATATAAATCCGAACACAATACCCGACAGTCCGACCCAGCCGACAATTCCGCCAAGGTCCCATTTTCTGACCTTGTAAACAATAAATCCTGCGATTGCAAGTATAAAGCTCTGACCAACATCACCGAACATTATACCGAAGAACAGTATATACGTTATGGCAAGTATGGGTGTCGGATCAATCTCGTTATAGCTTGGCAGTCCGTACATTTTTACGAACATCTCAAAGGGCTTAAATACGGGATTGTTTTTAAGCTTTGTGGGCGGCTGCATATTCTTAACGTTTTCAGCATTCTCAACGTAGAACATAACAACATCACCCGATTCGTTAACCTCTTTTTCAAGTGACAGCGCGTGCTTTTCGTCCATCCAGCCCACGATATAGAAGAACATATCGCCGTGTACCGCGTTTCGTCTTACCTCCGAAAACTGGTGGCGTTTCTTTGCAAGATTGTATATACCGCAAAGTTTATCGGCATTGCTTGCAAGCATCTGTGCCGTTCTGGAGCTGTTTTCCGCAATTCTTTCCTTAAGCTCCTGATTTTGCTTTATAAGTCCCTGCTTGATTTCGTACGGCGTTCCTATAAGGTCGTGCGAAAGCTCCACAGATTCAAAATAAAGCGAGTTAAAAACCTCCTCAACCTTTCTCTCCTTCAGCAGCGGCGCAAAATAAAATCCCCACACATCTGTGGCGTCCTCCGCTGTTTTTATGAAGAAAGCTTCAAGATTATCAAGATATGTCACAAGCGTTTTATAGCCTGTTTTCGGAATGTGTCCGAATTTGCAATGTATAAATTCAAACTTGAAAATCTTCGACAAATCCACGTCTACCGACAGCATTAAATCCATCTGCTCTATTGCCGTTTCATTGGCTTTAATTTGAGCTGTAAGCTGCTCATCCTGCTTCTTTTCATTTTCGATATTGAGATTTATATCGTCAAGAAATTTCTGCATTTCCTCAAGCCTTGTGCTTTCGGGCGCAATCAGCTTTTTATTCACATTATACTTTGCCAGCTTCATAATACTCATTGAAGTCTTTGCAATGCTGTCGTATTCGTTATTGTCTTCGAAGCTTGCCAGCTTGCCCCTGTTTGTGAGGACAGACATGGCGTTTTCAAGATGAATATCCCTGCCGTACACATATTTTTCGACTACATGGTCAAATTCGCTTATCTGACCCGCTATTGTAACGGCTTTCATCTTTGTTATAGACATCTTTTACCTCCTCAGTTATATACCAACATGCTCACGGATAGAATCAGGATTAAGGCTGTATCTTATTCCCTCCGTAATGGTGGTAATATTATCAAGCTCGACCTCCTTCAGATTAAGGTACGCGTATATCGCAGCCATTGATTCGCTGTGATTTGAAAATATGCTCTTTGACAGATTTTTATAAATGTACCTGTAATTCTCCTCCGGAAATCTTCCCTTATCATAATTTTCAAACAGCTCACCGTAGGAGGTTGAGTCGTTTACAATATCAACAAACCGCTCAATACTGTCGGCGTTTACAAGCTGTTTGATTACCTCCTCCGTCAGTCTGTATCTGACGGGCAGAAGATAGGTGAAAATTATCTCGTTCTTAAATTTGAAATATTTTTTGCCTCTGTAAATCCACATAAGATTAAGCATATCAATCTCACTTCCCATGAGCCGGCGGAAATAATCCGCCTGGTCACCCTTGAGATTTCTGCCTATCAGGTGCCATATTGCCGAATAGTAATATGAATCCAGCACCATACCCATTGAGAAAAAGTCTGCGCCAAGGCTCTGGGCTCTCTTCAAAGGCTCTGCATAAAGTGTGTCCTTACACGCCTCTATGCAGTCCGAAATCGAGCGGGCATTTTTCATTATTTCACGGTTAATCTTTGTGTGCGTTTCAAAGAAAATTTCAAATTCTCCCTGAATTATTTCGTCGCTGCTTCGTTCCTCGTGGGTATAGATATAACGTATTTCTCTTTTCAGAAACTCAACCTCACGGCGCATAAACCAGAATTCCAGCAGCTCGCGCTTTGTGTGGTCAACGAAATTATACAGTCTTACATACTCGTCCATAAGCTCCTGCGCGAGCAAAAGCTCCATCTGACCTCTGTGTATATTGCGTTCGTTAACATCGGCAAGCACTTCACTGTAGCCGGGAGTTGACTTAAGATAACCGCATATATCATTTACGCTTTTTTTTGCAAGCAGCTCTTCATAATCGCTGCCTGTCAGAATTTTTGAATACATCGCCTTCAGCTTTGCGGCGACAGCACTGTATTCCACGCTCATTCTGCAATCACCTTCCAATAATATTCTGCACTATCTCATCAACCCATTTATCTTTGTTCTTTTCATATTTTTCTTCAAGTTCGGATAGGTGCTTTTCCATAGCTTCATTTATTACCGCGATTTTCTTTTCGGCGTCGTCCTCCTCCATCTGCTTGAGTGTGACGTTCTTCGCCTCAACCTTTCTTGCAATATCGTCCTGAAGCTTGCGGGAGTCGTCTCTAATACGCTCGTCAAGCTCTCTGTCGGCTTTTTTTGCGTCACGGATAACCTCCTGGGCTCTGTCCTCGATGTCGATTATTTTCATAATCAAATCTTCCATTTTCCAAACCTCTCTTTCCTTACAGATATTAATTCTTAAGGCTCTGTAATGGTGCGGGTATACGTCCGCCTCTGTTTATAAATTCAGCGCTGGAATATCCCTTTACAGGCATTACAGGTCCTGTGCCAAGCAATCCGCCAAATTCAACAACATCTCCTTCTGACTTGCCCGGAGCAGGTATTACCCTGACAGCGGTGGTCTTTGTATTTACCATGCCTATTGCCGCCTCGTCCGCTATAATTGCGGAGATTGTTTCGGCAGTCGTATCTCCCGGTATAACTATCATATCAAGTCCCACCGAGCATACGCAGGTCATGGCTTCAAGTTTTTCAAGAGTAAGAACGCCGTCCTTTGCCGCGGCAATCATTCCTGCATCCTCACTCACGGGGATAAATGCTCCTGAAAGTCCTCCCACATAGCCCGACGCCATAATTCCACCCTTCTTTACCGCATCATTAAGCAGAGCAAGAGCAGCTGTTGTGCCGTGTGTACCGCACTTTTCAAGTCCCATTTCCTCCAATATATATGCAACGCTGTCACCGACTGCGGGAGTTGGAGCAAGCGATAAATCTACAATTCCAAATGGCACGCCAAGACGCTTTGAAGCCTCCTGTGCCACAAGCTGACCCATTCTTGTGATTTTGAAAGCGGTCTTTTTTATAGTTTCGGCTACAACGCCGAAGTCAGCGCCCTTAACCTTTTCAAGAGCGCACTTTACAACGCCGGGACCGCTGACACCGACGTTTATTACACATTCACCCTCGCCCTCGCCGAGGAACGCGCCCGCCATAAACGGATTATCCTCAACGGCATTGCAGAACACAACCAGCTTTGCACAGGCATAGCCCTGAGTGTCGGCGGTAAGCTCCGCCGCTTTCTTTACCACCTGACCCATCTGCTTTACCGCGTTCATGTTTATGCCTGCTCTCGTTGAGCCGACATTCACGCTGGAGCATACAAGGTCTGTGGAAGCAAGCGCCTCGGGGATTGACTCTATAAGTATTTTTTCACCGTTTGTGTAATCCTTATGCACAAGCGCCGTATATCCGCCTATAAAGTTAACTCCCGTTTTCTTTGCCGCTCTGTCAAGCGTTTTTGCAATCCTCACGCACTTTTCAACCGTTGGCTCTTCCAGTGCGTCCACAAGAGTGGCAATCGGCGTTACGGAAATTCTCTTATTTATAATCGGAATACCGAACTGCGCCTCTATATCCTCGCCTGTTTTGACAAGGTCCTTTGCATAGGTGGTAATTTTGTTATACACCTTTTCGCATACGGTGTCTATATCGGGACCCGCGCAGCTTTTCAGGGAAATACCCATTGTGATAGTTCTTATATCAAGGTTTTCCTCATCAATCATTTTTATGGTTTCAATTACTTCAAAGGGATTTATCATTTATATGCCCTCCCTTATATTCTGTGCATTGATGTGAAAATTTCTTCACGCTGCACATGTATTGAAAGTCCCATTTCCTTTTCTGCCTCCTCAAGCTTATCGACTACCTGCTTGAGCGTTACATTTTCGCTTTCAAAATTCACAAGCATTATCATTGTGAACATATCCTGCATTATCGTCTGTGAAATGTCAAGAATGTTTACCTCATTCTCAAATAATATATTGCTTACCTTTGCAATTATGCCCTTCTGGTCTTTTCCTATAACGGTAACTACTGCTTTCATATAAATTTCTCCTTATTCCTATTTTATTCCGACAAATTTCTGAGCTTGCCGCTTTAATTTATCTTTGACTTGCGATGTCTTAGTGCTTCATACATCAGCACGCCTGCGGCAACTGACGCGTTGAGTGAATTTATCTCGCCTGCCATCGGAATACTTGCGATAAAGTCGCATTTTTCTCTGACAAGTCTGCCGATACCCTCACCCTCGCTGCCGATTACAAGTCCTATTGAGCCTGTAAGGTCAACCTTATACATTTCCTCACCGTCCATATCGGCGGCGGCAATCCACATGCCCTCTTTTTTTAGATCGTCTATTGTGGAGGCTATATTAGTAACCTTTGCAACGGGTGTATATTCCACCGCGCCTGCCGAGGTTTTGGCAACTGTGCTGTTAAGTCCAACGCTGCCTCGTTTCGGTATAATCACGCCGTGCGCGCCCACACAATTCGCCGTTCGCAGTATCGCGCCCAAATTATGGGGGTCTGTTATCTTATCACATATTATAACAAACGGCGGCTCGCCCTTTTCTCTTGCCCTGTCAAGAATATCCCTGACGGTAGAATATTCATAGGCGCTTACATATGCGATAACACCCTGATGATTTCCGCCCTCTGCTATAGCGTCAAGCTTTGCCTTGTCAACCTCCTGAACAATAATTCCCGCGTCCTTTGCTTTTTTTATGATAGGAACTATAGAGCCTTCGTATTTACCCTTTTTTACGAGAATTTTATCCACACTGCGGCCTGAACGAATTGCTTCAAGGACAGGATTTCTGCCTATAATCTTATCTTCCACTGACACTTCTCCTCTATTTTAATATACTTTTATAGCACGAAACCACAAGTACGTGAGCGAAGATAGATACAAAATCAGTCAAGCGCCACGCCCTTGTGGTTTTTTCTCGTATTTTTATTTAATTATTTAAGTAAGAACTTATCGTGAATTGCAACGACAGCCGCTTCTGCATCCTTCTGAGCAACAAGAACGGAAATCTTGATTTCAGATGTTGCAATCATCTTGATATTGATATGCGCGTCATAAAGAGCCTCAAACATCTTAGCGGCAACGCCTGAGTTGTTAACCATACCCGCGCCGACAATTGATACCTTTGAAACGTCCTCAGAAGCCTTAATCTCACGCGCATTGATGAACGCCTTATTTTCATTAAGGAGGTCAAGCGTAGGCTGAAGGTCTGCTTCAGCAACAGTAAAGCTGATGTCCTTTGTCTTTCCGTCACCTATTGACTGGATTATAAGGTCAACACTGATACCTGCCTTGGCAATCATCTCAAATATCTGGAATGCCTTACCTGGGGCATCCTCTACACCGCAAAGTGCAATTCTTGCACAGTCGTTATCTCTTGTAACACCTCTTACGAGCATCTTTTCCACTTGTGAAACCTCCTTAACGTATGTTCCCTCATTATTATTCAGGCTTGAGCGAACTGATAACTTAACATTATATTTCTTTGCCATTTCAACGCTTCTGTTGTGAAGCACATTCGCTCCCAATGAAGCAAGCTCAAGCATTTCGTCATATGAAATATCTTCAAGCTTATATGCGTTCTTACAAATTCTCGGGTCTGTTGTGTACACGCCGTCAACGTCTGTATAAATCTCGCATACGTCGGCGTGAAGCGCCGCCGCAAGCGCAACAGCTGATGTATCAGAGCCGCCTCTGCCGAGAGTGGTTATATCATCGTACTTGTTTATTCCCTGGAAGCCTGCAACGATTACAATTCTCTTTCTGTCAAGCTCATTCTGAATTCTTTCAGTGTCTATTGTCTTTATTCTTGCAGAGCCGTACTTTGAATCTGTCTTAACTCCTGCCTGCCAGCCTGTAAATGAAATTACAGGACAGCCTATCTTTTCAATAGCCATTGCAAGAAGTGAAATTGAAATCTGCTCGCCTGTTGCCAGCAGCTGGTCCATTTCACGCTTTGAAGCGTCAGGATTAATCTCCTTTGCCTTTTCAATAAGGTCGTCAGTAGTATCGCCCTGTGCGCTGACCGCAACGACCACGTTATTTCCTGCCTTATACGCGTCTGTAATACGTCTTGCGACATTCATTACTCTTTGGGCGTCCTTAACGGAAGTACCGCCGTACTTTTGAACAATAAGTCCCATTTTTATTTTCCTTCCTTTTTTGTTTTCATATAACAGATACTACCGCACCGACATTGTCAATCGGCAGTATCATACATTTCCATTCAAGAGAATTTTCTCTGAAATACTCCTGCATACCTCTGCTGAATTTGTCGTAATCACCGTCCAGTATGGACAGTATCGTAGGTCCGCTGCCGCTCAGATATGTTGCGTGTGAGCCGAGAGAATATGTTTTTTGAAATATATCCTCCATGCCCTCAACATAATTTTTGCGGTACTGCTGATGAAGCTTATCCTTAACCCCCATTTCGAGAGCCTCCATATCCCCCGACAGCATAGCCGCCTGAAACATGGACGCATGACCCACATTATATACTGCGTCACGAAAGTCAACCTTTGACGGTAATACGCCCCTTGATTTCTTCGTTGCCACAAAGAAATCAGGAATTATAACCGCAAACTTTATATGGCTTTTAAGTTTTGTGCTTTTGATTACAGTCCTTTCGCCGTCCATGAGCGACACACAGAAACCGCCGAAAAGCGCGGGTCCCACATTGTCGGGATGTCCCTCCATTTTTGCCGCAAGATGTATTATCTCATCATAGCTGAGCGTTCTGCCCGAAATAATATTTGCTGCAAGCATACCGCCTATTATACATGCACTGGAGCTGCCCAGACCGCGTGTCATCGGTATATGACTGTTCTGCGCTATTCTGTAACCCTTCGGCGTGTAGCCTACATGATTAAACAGATAAAGCATTGCGCGGTAAATTAAATTGTTTGTATCCTTCGGTATAAAGCTCTGAGTATTTTTATTTATTATTTCCAGACCTTCAGGGATTTCCTCAATCTCCATACGGTTATACAAGCCTACTGCCACACCGAGGGTATCAAAGCCTGCTCCCATATTTGCGCTGCTTGCAGGCACTCTGAGTTTAATCATTAACCTAAAACTCGCAGCTTTGTAACAACACTGCCAAGCTTTGCAGCCTTTTCGTCAGCCTCGCTCTGAGTCAATGGCGCTGTTACAAACGCTGACTCGTCATCAACAATGTTATCCACAAATTCGCACTTTCCGAATATTTTCTGAACATTTTCAGCAGAATCGGTTGTTCTTATAAAGTATGAGAATTTCTTAGAGTCCTTATCCGCCATAATATTTTCTGACGGTTTTTCCCAGAATATTTTCTTGCTTCTTTCATTGTGCTTAACAGCGTCAACTATATCAGCCACAACAGCGCTTGCCGTTGGCAGCTTGCCTGCGCCTGCGCCGTAGAACATTACATTGCCCACGCAGTCGCCCGTTACCATGATAGCGTTCATAACGCCGTCAACGCCCGAAAGCGGACTGTCATTCTTTATAACCATAGGCGCTACTATTGAATAAACCTTGCCGTCCTCTGCAAATTCAGCGTAGCCGATAAGCTTTACAACCGCGTCCATAGCTGCGGCATATTTGACATCATCAAGAGTGATATCTGTAATACCCTCTGTATCTATATCGTTGTAATCAACCATTTTTCCCGACGCAAGAGATGCAAGAATTGCAATCTTTCTGCACGCGTCATGACCCTCAATATCGGCAGCGGGATTTCTCTCCGCAAATCCCTTGTTCTGAGCGTCCTTTAAGGCAGTTTCAAACGTCTTGCCGTTCTTTATCATCTGATTTAAGATGTAGTTTGTGGTACCGTTCAAAATACCTGCAATCTTTTCTATATTATTAGCTGTAAGGCACTGATGCATAGGTCTTATAATCGGAATACCGCCGCCCACGCTCGCCTCAAAGAAATAATTTACGTTTTTCCCTCGGGCAATCTCCAAAAGCTCTGTGCCATATGTGGCAACAAGCTCCTTGTTAGACGTCACAACGCTCTTTCCCGCTTCCAAAAGGCTTTTTGTGAATTCATATGCGGGGTGAAGTCCGCCCATAACCTCAGCAACAACGCTTACCTCGCTGTCGTTAAGAATATCATTGAATTCCTTTGTAAAAAGCTCCTTTTCGGGATGGTCGTCAAAATCGCGAATGTCAAGAATGTATTTCAGTTCTACTGCTTCCCCATTCGCACTGCGGCTGAGCTTGTCTGCATTGGTCTTTATGATGTCATAAACACCGCTTCCTACAGTACCGTAGCCCATTATTGCAACCTTTGCCATTCTTTTGCCTCCCCTATCTTTTCTGATACTTAAAATTATGTATATAGTTATAGTAATTCCTATAATAATTTATACTACCACATTAGTGTGATAAAGTCAATATTGTCAACCGCCAAATATGACCTTTTTTATCAAAATACTTTTGTATAAATTAACCCAGTATAACACCTTATACAGGCTTTAATTTATATTATTTTTCTTTGATAATTCCCCCTGATAATGCGCCGAGAAGAAGCTTCTCATTTCTCATGCTGACGCATTTTCCATCTGCAAAAATTATGTGGTCAAGCAGGCTTATGCCGCCCATCAGCAATGCGCGCTCAACTGCCTGTGTGGACACAATATCCGCCTGAGATGCCTTTGCAATTCCACTGGGGTGATTATGCGCCATCACTACAGATGCAGCATTGCATTTTACAGCAATACGCATAATTCTTGATACGTCAATATCCATACTTTCAAAGCTTCCCTCAGAAATACGCTCACTGTTCAGTATATGATTTTGAGGGTCAAGACAAATTATAAAAAAACATTCCCTGCTATGTCCTGCAAACAAGTCACGAAAATACTGCTCGCTTGTATTACTGTCAAGAACAAAGGTGTCCTTATCATATATTACGTTGTTATAATACTTGACAAACTCTCCGAGCATTCGCAAATATCCTGCGGTTTTCTCTCCCACTCCATCTACGTCCTTAAGCTCCTCCTTTGAGGCATGAAACACGTTTGTAAATCCGCCGCTTTTCCTTATTAGGTCATGTGCCATATCATTTGTGTCCGCGACAGGTATTGTGTAGTACATAAGATATTCAAGAACTTTATGCTTGGGCCAGCCTTTGAAACCTGTCTGGGCAAACTCCTCCCGCATTCTTTGTCTGTGATGTAAGTGATTATTCTTCTTATCAGCCATTTTTCGTCACCGCCGCTTTTTCATTTGTAATACATTATACTCCATTCGGGTATGTTTTGTCTATTGTTTTTTCCAAAGTACATAATAATTTCTGCAACCACATAAAAAGAGAACGCAAAAGCGTTCTCTTTATAATTATCAAGCCGAATTAATCCTCAACTTTTATAACTTCTTTACCGTTGTAATATCCGCAGAACTTACAAACCTTATGAGGCATCTTAAATTCGTGGCACTGTGGGCACTCTACCATGTTTGGTACAGATAGCTTCCAGTTAGCACGTCTTTTATTTCTTCTGGCTTTCGAAACTTTACCCTTAGGTACTGCCATAATTACACCTCCATAATTCTCTCTGACTGTTACGTTACTTGTCCTTGTTCATAATATCTACCAGCGCCGCCCATCTCGGGTCAACGTTATCCTGACCGCAGCCGCAGTCTCCCTCATTAAGGTCAGCTCCGCACTGCGGGCAAAGACCTTTACAGTCCTCACTGCACAAATACTTGCCCTCAACATTCATCAGAAAATTGTTGGCTGCTATATCATCTATATCAATTTTGACATCATCGAACAGAATAACCTCATCGTCATAAGACGATTCTCCGTCATCCTGCGCAAGATTTTCATCTATTTCAAACTTAACCGGAACATCAATATCCTTCATACATCTCGCGCACTGCGTGGTCATATGCCCCGTACATTCCGCATTGAGTATCAGTGATTTTCCGTTATTTGAAATATGTCCTTTTATCCTAACAGGGTCGTCAAAATGATACATCTCCCCAAGGAAATCCGTGTCAGACAGCATAACGTTGCCGTCAATATCTATCCTTCCGCCTATTTCCTTAAGTATTGTCGATACATCTATTGTCATAATATACTCCTAACGCCGGCAAACACTCATCAGAGCAAAATTACTTCAATTCTACCTTAGCGCCTGCTTCTTCAAGCTTAGCCTTCATAGCTTCAGCATCGTCCTTAGCAACAGCTTCCTTAACAGTGTTAGGTGCGCCGTCAACAAGAGCCTTTGCTTCCTTAAGACCAAGACCTGTAAGTTCTCTTACTATCTTAATTACGCCAAGCTTTGAAGCGCCTGCATCTGCAAGTACAACGTCGAATTCGCTCTTTTCTTCAGCACCTGCTGCGCCGCCGTCAACTGCTGCGCCTGCAACCATTACAGGAGCTGCTGCGCTTACGCCGAACTCTTCTTCCATCATTTTTACCAATTCAGCAACTTCAAGTAGCTTTAATTCCTTAATTGAATCAAGAATTGCATTTAAATCTGCCATTTTATTTTCCTCCTATTAAATATAACACTAAATTTCAAAATTATTCAGCATCTGCTGTTTCTTCTGCTGCGGGAGCCTCTGCCGGAGCTTCCTCTGCTTTTGCTTCTTCAGCGGGAGCAGCTTCCTCTGCGGGAGCCTCTTCAGCTTCCTTCTTTGCGATTAGGTCAGCGATTTCAACACCACCGTCTGCTATAGTTGCAAGCAATCTTGCAAGAGAAGAAATCGGTGAGTTCAAGCTTCCCATCATCTTTGCAATCAATGTATCCATGTTTGGTGTAGCTGCAAGCTTCTTAATTTCGTCAAGAGACATTACTGCGCCATCCATGAAACCTGATTTGATTTCAAGCTTTTCGTTATCCTTTGCAAAGTCTGCAAGAACCTTTGCAGGAGCTACTGCGTCCTCTGATGAAACAGCAATAGCTGTAGGGCCGTGAAGTGCTTCTTCAAGTGCTTCAAGTCCAACTTCCTTAGCTGCGCGAAGAAGAAGTGTGTTCTTCATAACGAAGTACTTTACGTTTGCTTCTCTCAGCTTTGTTCTGAGAGCAGTATCCTCTTCAACTGTAAGACCACGGTAGTCAACAAGTACACCTGTCTGAGCTTCCTTAAGAACCTCGATAACTTCAGCAACCTGTGCTTTCTTTGCTTCTAAAACCTTTTCACTTGGCATATTCGTTTCACCTCCTGTAATTTTGGTAAATATGCCTTCTAAGTAAATAAAGAAGGCTCTTTGCCGTAGACGCAAAGAGCCATAGTAATTTCATATACTAATTATACCCTCGGTTGGACTTACTGTGTTTCCACTGCCTACTGTCTACGGATTTATTCAACTGTGATAGTATATCACAGAATGAATCGGGTTGTCAAGGGGTTGTCCCCAAAAACTTTGACAAATATGTCATTTTCTTAAAATGTTCAGATTTGTTCGTAGATTGCCATTTGAGTTACGCAGACGTACGTTTGTACTTCAAGTAACGAAAATGGTGATATACGGGCAAATATGTCATTTTAATTAGCCTAACTTAGCCTGGTTAACCTTTATACCGGGTCCCATTGTTGAAGCTACAACAACGCTCTTTAAATACTGACCCTTTGCAGCTGCCGGCTTAGCCTTGATGATTGCGCCCATAAGCGCCTCAAAGTTTTCCTGGAGCTTCTGTGCGCCGAATGAAGCCTTACCAATCGGGCAGTGAATAATGTTAGTCTTGTCAAGTCTGTACTCAACCTTACCTGCCTTAATCTCATTAACTGCCTTTGTAACATCCATTGTTACTGTGCCGGCTTTTGGTGACGGCATAAGTCCCTTAGGACCAAGCACCTTACCAAGACGACCAACAACGCCCATCATATCGGGAGTTGCAACAACAACGTCGAAATCAAACCAGTTTTCACCCTGTATTTTCTGTACAAGCTCAGCTTCACCTACGTAATCTGCGCCTGCTTCCTTTGCTTCGTCAGCCTTTGGACCCTTAGCGAATACCAAAACCTTTGAAGTCTTACCTGTACCATGCGGAAGTACAATTGCACCTCTGACCTGCTGATCAGCGTGTCTTGAGTCAACGCCAAGTCTGATGTGAGCTTCTACAGTCTCGTCAAACTTAGCCTTAGATGTCTTTGTAACAAGGTCCATAGCCTCGCTTGTGTCATAAAGCTTTGACTTCTCAACAAGCTTTACGCTATCCTGATATTTCTTTCCTCTAAACATTTCGTATCCTCCTTCGTGGTCAAACGAGATATATTATCTCTCCCACTTTTCTTAACAAATTAGTTACCGCATCGGCGATTAATCACCGATAAGAACGCCCATACTTCTGCAAGTACCTGCGATCATGCTCATAGCAGCCTCTAAGCTTGCTGCGTTAAGGTCAGGCATCTTCTGCTCTGCGATAGCCTGAAGATCAGCCTTTGAAATTGTAGCTACCTTTGTCTTGTTAGGAACACCGGAGCCGCTTTCAATCTTACAAGCCTTCTTGATAAGAACCGCAGCCGGCGGTGTCTTTGTTACGAACGAGAAAGAACGGTCAGCATATACTGTAATAACTACAGGAATAATTAGACCTGCGTCCTTTGCTGTTTTTTCGTTGAATTCCTTTGCAAACTGCATAATGTTTACACCGTGCTGACCAAGAGCCGGTCCAACCGGTGGTGCTGGGGTTGCTTTACCAGCAGGAATCTGTAATTTAATATAACCTGCAACCTTCTGTGCCATAATGGCCACCTCCTTGAAAAATCATAGCTTTACGCTATATAAATGTGGTAATTGCGGGCTTTTAGCCCTCCCACTGTTACCAGAGGGATATATACAAACGGACAAAGCCTGTCCGCTTATATCAAAAAATTAAGTAACCGACTATTCAATGTGTTCAACCTGTGTATAGTCAATTTCAACAGGGGTTTCGCGTCCGAACATTGAAACAGCAACATTGATTTTACGCGTTTCATTATTAATGCTCGTAACCTTACCCGAAAAGCCCTCCATAGGACCTGATTTGATAGAAACAGTATCTCCAACGGCAAAGTCAATATCCTTCATACGTATTACCTCGACGCCCATTCTTTCCACTTCTTCGTCAGAAAGCGGAACAGGCTTTGAGCCGGGGCCGACAAAACCCGTAACGCCGCGTGTATTTCTTACGATATACCAGCTCTCGTCCGTCATCACCATCTTGACAACAACATAGCCCGGGAAAATCTTGCGCTTAACAATCTTCTTTACGTCGCCCTTTTCCTCAACAACGTCCTCGGTAGGTACTCTTACGTCCAGAATTAAATCCTGCATACCACGGTTTTCAACAGACTTTTCTATATTGGCTTTAACCTTGTTCTCATAACCTGAATATGTGTGAGCCACATACCACTTTGCGTCTTCTGCCATAACCGTTCTCCTTTCCTGACAAGCAGTCTGAAAATTATAATATGTTAGTCAGCATTTTGAACAGTTGTGCGAACGCAACGTCAAGCAATGACAGGATAATTGTAATTATGATGATGAACACGATAATTACGCCTGTGTTGTGAATAAGCTGTTCCTTTGTAGGCCATGTGACCTTTTTAAGCTCAGCCTTGGTATCCTTGAAAAATCTCTTTACTCTTGTACCAAAGCTCGCTTTTTTTGCCTTTGATAAATTTGTATCAGCCATTTTTACACATCCTTACTCAATCAGATTTACTTTGTTTCCTTGTGAAGAGTGTGCTTTCTGCAGAACTTACAATACTTGTTCATTTCAAGTCTGTCAGGGTCATTCTTCTTGTTCTTCATTGTGTTATAGTTTCTCTGCTTGCACTCGCTGCATGCCAATGTAATTTTTACTCTCATTTCTAACACCTCCGCATTTATATATGTCAGCCCTTTTATTTCAAGCATAAAAAAAAGAGCTTTTATTCGAGCAGAAATATTATATCATTAATGGGATAATAAGTCAAGCTATTTTTTATTTTTTTTTAGTTTTGATAAAAGCCGTCAGAATATAATCTCCGACAGCTTTTATTTACATTTTATTGTATCCCTCCGCGCGGCGAAAGCGTCGGCGCAGGTGTTGCTGCAGGAATTTCAGCGCCCTGAGCCGCGTACGGCGTAGGCGCTATTGTCGGACGCGCTTCAAGCTGCGCGTTAAGATCCTCTATTTCCTTCTGCAATTTGCTGATTTCATCGCTCAGTTCGCTCACCTGTTCCTTAAGCTGCGTGTTCTCCGAAACAACCGCTGAAACCCTCTGCATTTCCTCGCTGTCTGAGCCTGCCGTTATTCCTATATAAAATATCACAGCCAGCAGCACGGCTATAATACACACCACAGCAATAATAATTTTTTTACCCTTTCTTTTCCTGTTAAAATTAAAATTGCCGTAATTTGCCATTGCCATTATATCCTTTCATATCCCAAAATTTTTGTGCTAATCTAATTTTACCACACTTTGCGCAGAAAATAAATACAAATATTTATCTTTTACAGATTTTTTTAATATTTTTTCCATTGCATGACCGTAAAGCTCAAGCTGTTTACTGTAGTGATGCGCCACATTGAGCTGTTCCTCACGCGTTTTGCAGCGGTCAGTCTTGTAATCCACAAGAATTATATCGCCATTCTCGTCCTCAAAGTACAGGTCAATAATACCCTGAACAACAACCCTTTCACCATCGTAGGCATCTGACAATGTTGCATCATACTCCCTCGCGGTTATTTCAATCTCAAAGGGTCTTTCACGGTAAACGCACTTCGCTTCAAAAATCGCCCTGCCCATATCACTTCTGAAAAATCCGCACACGTTTGCGCATATCATACTTGTGATTTCCTTATCCTCCGCGATTTCCTTTTCTATTTGTCCCGCATCTGCAATACGCGTTATTTCACTTCCGACAAAAGTTTCATAATCCTCCGCCGCAATTTTGCTCATGCGCGCAATATCTATATACGCCATCACCTGATGGTGCGCCGTGCCAATCTGCGCGCCCAGACTTTCCGTGCGCATAAACTTCGGCTTCTGCGTCATGTATACGGGGTCGTCCTCGTGGATATGCTCCGCGTCCTCCATTTCTTTAATTGCTGTAACGGAGGTTTTTGCGGGAATAGCGCCACTTTGCGGGTACTCATATTGAAATTCAAGAATTTTTTGTACCGCGCCGCGCATTTCATCGGGGTTTTCTATGACGATTTCTTCTTTTTCGTCCGTTTCTTCAACTTCATATTCAATAGAAGAAACTTTTTTCTCATAGCTTACCCAGCTTTCTCCGTCATGCATTACAGCAGGAACAATCCAATCACTGTAGCACTTCGCATTTGCGGCGGCTCTTTTCAGTCCCGTAAATCCCGAATACATATTCCTCTGCTTATTGGTACTTTCGTTGTAATCCTCCTCGTCCTTGTACATTTTTGCATCTGTAACAATAAGCTTTTCCTTTGCGCGGGTCATGGCAACGTACATAAGGCGCATTTCCTCGCTGCGCTGTTCCTTTTCGTTTTCATCCTTGATGTAATCGTTGAACATCAGCTTTTTGCAGTACATATCCCCATAATTATAATAATCAACACCGATACCGAAATCCTTATGCAGGCGCACCCTGTTTTCCGCGTTCGGAGGGTTAGTTGCAAACCTTTTCTCCGTGCGCGCAAGGAATACCACAGGAAATTCCAGCCCCTTGCTCTTGTGTATGGTCATTATCCTTACAACGTTGTGGCTTTCATTCACAAGCTTTGCGCCGCTTAAATCTTCATTTCTGTTTTCCATACGCTCAATATATCGTATGAAATTAAAAATGCCCTTGAAGCCCGACGCCTCATAACGCTTTGCCCTTTCATACAGCAGCTTAAGGTTTGCCTGCGCCTCCTCACCCCCCTCAAGCGCGCCCATGAAATCATAAAAGCCCGTTTCCTCGTACAGTGTCCATATCAGCGACGCAATGGACTTCATCTTGACATACCCTCTCCAGCGATCAAGGTCGGCTGTAAAGCGGTAACATTTGGAGCGGAGGCGGCTCTCCTCCTCCGTAAGTTCCTTTTCTCCGACCTTATATCCCTTTACCGCCTTATAAAATGACTTGCCATGACTGCCAAGCTTAATCATTGCAAGCTCATTTTCCGTAAATCCGCCTATGGGCGAGCGCATGACGGCAACAAGCGGAATATCCTGCATATGGTTGTTTATAAGCGAAATAAGCGACAGCATAAGCTTAATTTCACGCCGCTCAAAGTATTCCTCTTTCTGAACAAAGGCGGGAATTCTGTGTCTTTCAAGTATTTCACGAACCACATCACCGCCTCCCTTTACAGAGCGCATAAGCACCACAATATCACGGTACTCTATGTCACGGTACTCACCGTCACCCGTGTGTATCTTAAAATGTCCGTCCACAAGGGCGCGTATCCTTTCCGCGATACACGCCGCCTCGGCTCTTTCTGCGGTAACGTCCTCGTCAGCTTCGTCACTGTCCTTGAACACGGCTATTCTGTATAATTCCGAATTATAACCGTTTTTCCTGTTTTCCGCGTTAAGCAGGTTTTCGCCGTCAATATAACATTCCCTTTCCGCTTCACGCTTCAAGGCTTCATCATCGCTATACTCCACATCGCCGACCTCGTCCGACATAACCGTGGCGAACACGGCATTTATACTGCTTAAAACCTCCTGACGACTTCTAAAATTCTGCGACAGCATTATCTTTTTGCCGCCGTCCCCCTCGCCGTAAAGGCGGCTCTTTTCCTTGAATATCATCGGGTCGCCGCCGCGAAAACGGTAAATACTCTGCTTCAGGTCACCCACCATGAACATATTTTTGTTATCACGCGAAATTGAAGTGAATATCGCGTCCTGCAAGCCGTTTGTATCCTGATATTCGTCTATCAGAATTTCCCGATAACGCTGCGAATATTCACTGCGGATATTTTCATTCTCGCTGAACAGTCTGTATGCAAGATGCTCTATGTCCGCAAAGGATTTTTCATTCTTTTTGTTTTTCTTTTCCTCAAAGCTCTTGTTAAACGTTTCAACAAGCCATACGATATCCTCCACGCTCTTTTTCAGTTCTTCAGAATGTACATACTCGTTAAAACTGTCCGCGTCACGCGTCGGGAGCTTCATACACTCCGTCCGCAAATTATCGCGCATATAGTTATATTCATCATAAAACAACTGCCATTCCTCGTCAGACACCTCTTTCTTTTTCGGCGGAGTGTTCATTGCCATGCCGAGAAATGATTTCTTTTCAATGTACGTTTTAAAAAATGTGTACATACCGTCATAGCCGTCCGCGGCTTTGAGCGCCTTAACCGCCTCGCGGCACTTGCACACATTAGCCCATAGCTTGCCCCAGTACGCTGACGCTTCCTTTATTTCCTCGTACGCAATATAGCCGTCCGCGTTTATGCCGTACTTTTCCTCAACTATTCCGAGCATTTTATCGAACAGGTCATTCCAGAACTTTTCGTGCCTACGCACAATATAATCCCTGTGCCTTGTAATGAACACGTCACAAATCCATTTACTTTCCGTCATATCATCGCTGTACATATCAGCCTTTTCCCTCAGCCACTCCATTGGTGACGGGAACGACTGCGTAAAATTATACACCTTGCGTATAATGCTCTTTAATCCCTCGTCATCACGGTTGGAGGCGT
>JBJEIU010000069.1:0-4002 GCA_051877355.1 Hominilimicola sp. | reverse complement strand
CTACGACGTATACATGGACAGAATAAAAAAATTCTGAATCATATCGATAAATAAACAGCGAGAGGTGGTGAGGAATTTTTGACCGAAAATGATTTAATAAAAAAATGCAAAAGGGGCAGCAGAGAAGCGTTTAACATACTGTTTTCAAGGTATCAGTCACAGGTGGTAAACATAGCTTACAGCATGCTTTCCGACCGTGAGGACGCGTTTGATGCGGCTCAGGAGGTATTCGTAAGAGTATATAAAAACATAGAGTCATTTAAGGAGCAGGCTTCCTTCACCACGTGGCTTTACAGGATAACCTCAAATGTATGCTCAGATATTCTCCGCAAGCGTCAGAAAGACACAAACGTTGTAAGTATAAATCAATTTGTCGATGAAAATAAAGACATGGACATAAAGGACGATTCACAAACTATAGAAGAAAATATGGAGCTTTCTGAAAGACAGTCAGCGGTGAGAAACGCTATAAATGAGCTGAAAGAGGAATACAGAGTGGTAATTACGCTTTGTGATATTGAGGGAATGAGCTATGATGAGATGTCAAATATGTTGAATATCCCAACGGGAACAGTAAAATCGCGTATAAATCGCGCAAGAAATGCTTTAAAGAAAATTTTAATGAAAAAAAGGGAACTTTTTTAGTCTTTCTTACGTCTAATATAATGTAAAGGGATAAAAGGGTTATGATAAATGGTGTCTTGTGGCACACGGGTGAGGAAATTACCGCTTTTGCGGTAATTTCCTGATACATAAAAAGAAAGGGGGAGATACAATGAATTGCGAAAAGTTCAGAGATTGTCTTGACAACTATGAAAATTTGACAAATGAAGAAAAAGCGGAAATGACGCTTCATGCGTCGCAGTGTGAAGAGTGTGCGTCCGAGCTTGACTTTATGCTTTCCATAATAGAAACGGCAAAATCTCTCCCAAGGATAGAACCTCCGTCAGACTTTATGGATAAGCTTAATATCCGTATAGACATGGAGGAAAGGAAAAAGCAGCAGTTAGCAAAGCGTATACTTAGGAACGTGCAGAGAAATTGGTGTCAGTATGCGGCAGCGGCAGCATGTTTTGCACTTGTGGCAGTTATCACAGCTAACGGAAAATTGCTTGTGGGTAAGATTGACGGCGGCAGTGATGGTGTTATTAGTGAGGAAACTGTGACAACAGATGATTTGGGTGATGAATCATCAACAGCTACGGCTAAGCCGTCGTCTCCGCAGATAAATGATACTAAATCTGATGAACCTAAGGCGGCAGATTTTCAATCGCCTTTTGAGGAATCGGCTGTCCCTTCTGTAGAAAGAGCGGACACTGAGAAAAAGGCAAGTATACAGGCAACTGCAAAGACAGCGGTCAGCACACAGCCGGCAAAATCGTCTGTACAGACTGCAAAGGCGGCAGAAAACTCACCTTCTATAGCTGAATCAAACAGCAGTGTGTCGCCACCTGCAAATACTGAAACGGTCGGTGAAGCTTCTCCTGCTGCGCAGAGTATTCAGACAGCGCAGGTTCAACCTAAGACTGATTACGGAATTGCGGCTGCGAGCATAACGCCTGAGGTGGAGGTCAGCGCATACAGCGCTGAAGCTGACCAATATGTTGCATTAAATGCCAGAAGCGCATATTCTCTTGCTGAGGATAACAATAATATAGCGCTGGGAAGATATTATAATGCTGAAAATCATAATGATGACGAGGATGAAGAGCCGAAGGCAATTGGAAAGATGAAAATATCCTCTGCCGACGCGCAGAAGGCTATGGACGTTATACAGCAGTATTCTTTTGACCAGGACGGAGATTTATACACGACTGACTCAGCAAACCTGACTCTTATCCTGTCAAGCCTTAACAGAGAGGATGTAAGCTATACGGATTACACAATGGAAAGTGATGGCGTTATAAAATTTAAAGTAGTATTCAATTAAAAATGCGTTCATTGAATGAACGCATTTTTTTTTGCAAGCAAAAACGGCACTGCAAAGTACCGTTTCATATTTGTTAAAGTATTGTTTGTATAATTCCGAATGATAACAGGGAGATTATAAGACCTGCAGTAAGTACGCCAAGGAATATACATCCGAAGGATTTTTTTGGATTCAATCCAAGTAATACAGAAAGCAGACTTCCTGTCCATGCGCCTGTTCCGGGGAGAGGGATTGCAACAAAAAGGAATAGTCCGAAATAACCGTATTTTTCTATCTGTGCCGATTTGGACAGCGCCTTTTTTTCGCACCAGTCCGGGAACTTGTGCAGGTGTTTGCTTTTTTTCATCCATGCGAATATTCTTTCTATAAAAAGAAGTATAAACGGTATGGGAAGCATATTTCCCAATACGGCGGCGATATACGTGGGAAGAAACGTTGTTCCCTGAATAAATCCGGCAGCCAAAATACTTCCTCTTAACTCCAGAATGGGTATCATTGATACTATAAAAATTATAAATTCCTTTGATATTTTGCCGCTGAGCGCGTCAACAATGGAATGTACTATAGACTCCATAAGCTTTCTCCTTTTAATAAACTACAGACCACATTATACACCATATTGCTTCAAAATGCAAATATTACAGCATAAATTAAATGTAAATTTTTTCTTTCATTTCTCCCGGTTTTTTTGGTAATTTATTATCGTCAACAATAAATGTCATAGCGGAGGGAAGTACCTGAATAATGGAATGTGACGCTTCTCCGCCGTACTCGCCGTCAATAGTCCATTTTATGTTTTCCTCAGATGTAAACTCAAACCGTGATGATTTGACGGTAATATAGCCATCACCTGAGGCTTCGCCTTTCATAAGACCAATCAGTACGGATTGGAATTCCAGCATATTTGTTGGCTGTCTGAATACAATCATTTCAAACAATCCGTCACACAGGTTGACATTCATTATTTTTTCTGTGCTGATAATACCGCCGACAGAGGTTGCATTCATAATAATGCACAGAAATATCTCATCATCAATTTCTCCGTCGTCATATTTTATTTTGACACGATATGAGGTAAGGCTTGGCAGACGCTTTATACCCTCCCATACATACGCCATATGACCAATGGCGTTTTTTATTTCCTGCGGTGTGTCATATGATACATCCGTAAAAGCGCCGAAAGCGGCAACGTAATTGAAGGTAGTATCGTTAAAGCTGCCTATATCACATCTGAATGGAGTACCTCCTGCAGCTATTTGAGCGGCTTTAAGTATATTTTTAGGAATGTTCAGCGTGGAGGCAAAATCATTCGTGGTGCCTGCTGGGATATACCCGAGTGCCTTGCGGTTCTTTGCGTCAAAGGTCATGAGCCCTTTAACGCCCTCATTAAGAGTTCCGTCGCCGCCTGAAACAACAATTCTGTCGAATTCATCTCCGTGCCGATGTATATAGTCATAGGCGTCAAGCTGCGCCTGTGTCGGACGTGCGGTGACGTCATAGCCTGCCTTTGTGAAAATATCTATAATATCAAGCAAATAGTTTTTGATTTGTCCCTTTCCTGAACGGGGGTTAAAAATAAAAAGCATTTTTGGCATATTACCGCCTCCTCGTATATTAATTTACTTAATTATATAATTTATATTCCATATAGTCAAGAAAAGTATTGCGTTTAATGAAATTTAAGAGTATAATAGGATATACTGTCGCAGGGAGGGGGAAACATATGCGTATAGTAAAGGAAAAGAGATTTTATCTAAATTTAATGTCAATGACGATACCGATTGCTCTGCAAAATCTTATCACATATGCAACAAGCATGATGGATACAATAATGCTCGGACGCGCCGATGATACGGGTGTATTTCTGTCAGCGTCATCACTGGCAAATCAGCCGTTTTTCATATTGTCGCTGGTATGCTTCGGACTTGGCGGCGCAGCGACTGTGCTTGGCGCGCAGTATTGGGGTAAACGCGACACTGCGTCAATACGCGCCATTATTTCAATTATACTGAAGGCGGCGTTTGTCATATCGCTTCTTATGGAAATGGCGGTGCTGCTGTTCCCGGGAACCG
>JBJEIU010000068.1:0-18275 GCA_051877355.1 Hominilimicola sp. | reverse complement strand
TGATAAGATTCTTCCTATGCAGCAGGGCGACTTTGAACAGCTTTACGAGGCTCTTGAGGGCAATCCTGTAACAATCAGATTCCTTGATCCTCCTCTTCACGAGTTCGTTCCTACAGAGGAAGCTGACATTGAAATTCTTGCAAAGGCTCAGGGTAAGAGCGTTCAGACAATCAAGGATATTATTAACGGCTTGCACGAGGCTAACCCGATGATGGGTCACAGAGGCTGCCGTCTTGCAGTAACATATCCTGAAATCGCAGCTATGCAGACAAAGGCTGTTATCCGTGCTGCTATAAACGTTCAGAAAGCTCATCCTGACTGGACAATCGTTCCTGAAATCATGATTCCGCTTGTTGGCGAAGTTAAGGAATTGAAGTATGTTAAGAAGACAGTCGTTGAAACGGCTGACGCTGAAATCGCAGCAGCAGGCAGCGATTTGAAGTATGAAGTAGGTACAATGATTGAAATTCCGCGTGCCGCTCTTACAGCTGATGAAATCGCAGCAGAGGCTGACTTCTTCTGCTTCGGTACAAATGACCTTACACAGCTTACATTCGGTTTCTCACGTGACGACGCAGGTAAGTTCCTTGACGCTTACTATGATGCTAAGATTTTCGAGAATGACCCGTTTGCTAAGATTGACCAGAACGGCGTTGGTAAGCTTATGGAAACAGCTATCAAGCTTGGTAAGCCTGTTAATCCGAAGCTTCACATCGGTATCTGCGGCGAGCACGGCGGTGACCCGTCATCAGTTGAGTTCTGCCACAAGATTGGTTTGGACTATGTTTCATGCTCACCGTTCAGAGTACCAATCGCAAGACTTGCTGCCGCTCAGGCAAAGATTAACGAGAAATAATTAATATTTCCATAAAGTTTGTTCTTTGAACACAGAAAAAGTGACTGCATTGCAGTCACTTTTTTTGTTGCGCAATGTATAATTTATAAAATTTTTAAGGCAGATTTAAGGAATTTGTGGTATAATGATAGTATAATGGGAAAAGAGGGTGAAAATATGCGTATACTTGTTGTGGAGGATGAGCTTCATCTTGCGGAAGCCCTGTCGCATATACTAAAGAAGAACAATTACACGGTGGATGTGGCAAATGACGGTGAGACAGGTTTGGATAATGCTTTAAGCGGGATATATGATGTTATCGTGCTTGATATAATGCTGCCTAAAATGGACGGAATAACTGTGCTGGAAACCCTGCGCAGAGAGGGATTTGACACACCTGTGATTTTGCTTACAGCCAAAAGCGAAATTTCGGACAAGGTGCGTGGTTTGGACAGCGGCGCAGATGATTATCTTGCAAAGCCGTTCAATACCGAGGAGCTGCTGGCGCGTATACGAGCGTTGGGACGGCGCAGAGGTGAAATAGTCACAAATACGAATACGCTTTCATACGGTGATATTACCTTGAACACCTCCACGCTGAAGCTGACAAGCAGAGCAAGTGAAATCAGCCTGACATTGAAAGAAAGTGAACTTCTGGAATTTCTTATGATACACAAGGAAATAGTCTGCTCCAAGGAACAGATTATAGAAAAGCTATGGGGATTTGAATCGGAGGCAGAGGCTAACCATGTTGAGGTATACATATCGTTTCTGAGGAAGAAGCTTGCCTTTGTACATTCAAAGGCGGCGATAAGTACGGTGAGAGGGGTAGGATATATCTTGACATATGAATAATATGTTAAATTCAGAAAGGAGATTAACAGGCGGTGTTTAAAAAGCTGAGAAACAAGCTGCTTATTGTCAACACGCTGATTATTGCGGCGCTGGTGCTGGGAAGCTTTTCGGTGATATATGTCATGACTGCAAGAAATGTGAGCAAAGGCGTGGAGCAGAAGCTTGAACGCGCCATTGGTATGCAGAAAGAGCCGAGACCTAAGGATAACAAAAAACCTCCTAAGGAAGATAATAAGTCGAAGCAGGAGGATAATATTCCTCCTGAGCCGCGTAATAATGAGTCAGGCAATGAGCCGTTTTCACTGACGTTTACGGTAATAACGGACGCGGAGGGAAATATTGAAAAGATAAACATTCCGTTTGACTTGAACGAGGATTTTTATTCCGACAAAATGATGAATATTATTCATGACGCCGACAATGAGGGTAGAATACGCACCAATAACGGCTACTGGGCGTATAAGGTGTCACCGATTGATATGGGTTACGTAACGGCATTTACGGAGTTTCAGGCGGAGCATACCATACTGCGCAATCTGTTTCTGATATTGCTGCTTGTGGGAATTTTTGCGCTTACTGCGGCATTTCTGATAAGCCTGTTTTCGGCGAACCGCTCTATACGTCCCGTAGAGGAATCGTATAACAGGCAGAAGCAGTTTGTGGCGGACGCGTCCCATGAGCTGAAAACACCGCTTACAACCATAAATACAAATGTGGACGTGCTGCTTTCACACCCTGACAGCACAATCGGCGAGGAACGCAAATGGCTGGATTATATAAAAACGGAGTCCGAGCGCATGACGAAGCTGACAAACGACTTGCTTTATCTTGCGAAGCTTGACCATAATGAGGGCGGAATTATGCTCAGCCGCGTTTCCTTTTCCGAGGCAGCGGAAAGCGTTATATTGCTTATGGAAGCCGTTATATTTGAGAATAACGTCAATCTGCTGTATGATATAACGCCTGATTTGTACGTGAACGGCTCATCTGAGCAGCTCAAGCAGCTTGTTATGATACTTCTTGATAATGCCGTAAAGTATACGCCGAAATCGGGTGATATAAAAATCATTCTCTCGCGTGATTCCTCGGACGCGGTATTTACAATACGCAACAGCGGCGAGGGTATTTCCGACGAGGCGCAAAAGCAGATATTTGAGCGTTTTTACCGCGAGGATAAGTCCCGCGCCAGAGCAAGCGGAGGCTATGGACTTGGTCTTGCCATAGCCCGCGCGATTGTTGACTCATGCAAGGGAAGTATAGATGTTGAGTCGGTAAAGAATGAATATACGGAATTTACAGTCAGAATTCCGATTTCAAAATAGAAAAAGTGCGGATTTCCGCACTTTTTTTGCTTTACTGAAACGGGTCATTTTTAGGTTTTGTGTCTGTTTTGGAAAATACAAAAAGCAGATTGTCATTGTCACATTCAGCAATATAAACATCGTTTATATTGCTGATTTTATGTTTGTAAAGCTCCTTTTCGAGCCACTGCTTGTTCTTTCCTGACCGTTTAAGATTTTCCGTCATTATATGCCCGTCTATGATAACGGTATACATCAGCGAATCCTGCGTTACGGACAAATCCAAGTCCTGCGTTGTAACGGGTCGTGCTGCCGCTTTGGGCAGAAAGGAAATTTTACCGTTTTGTTCAAGCACGGCAGTGTCAACGTCATTGAGATTGAAGTACCCGTTTATTCTGCACTGGGTAAGGAAGTCGTTGACGTCAATCTTTGCGGTTTTAAAATTCTTCTGATAAATTTTGCCGTGCTGCATAAGCAATATGGAGCGTCCAGTAAGAAAGCGTCTGCATTTGACGTTTTTCTCACTGATAAAGGATATGAGCCACATGACCGCAGTGTAAATCACAATCGCCAAAAGCGGAAAATAAAACTCACCGTCCAGCGATGTCGCCATTTCCGCGGCGATTGAACCGATTGTTATTCCGTTGATGTAGTCGAACATGCTTAGTTCTGACATCTGCTTATTTCCTATTATCTTTGTGGAGAAAAACAGGGCGATTATTGAGCCGAGCGAAGTCAGTATTATTTTTATGAATTGCATAATTTCACTCCTTTTTGCTTTAGTATGCGCAGAAAGTGAAAGAAAAAAACAGTATTTTAAAAATACTGTTTCAGATTATCTATATTTTTCATGATTTCATACATATGCGGATATTCGTGAACAATCCTGTTAATACAGCGGCGGCAAAAATCATAGCGCAACGCACCGTTATCGCGCATCTGCTGCTTCATTCCCCATGTGTGGGTAAAGCAGTTTTCACCGTTTTCAAACAGTCTCTTAAGGTCTGAAAATGCCGAAACGGACATATTCAGCTTTTTAGCGCACATGGGCAGAAGTCTTTGCTCCGCAAACACCATATATGTAAGACGGTCATCCTGCTCGTCCGTATGGCGCATAAAGTTGATTGACTGCTCCGTATAATATTTCAGCAGCTCATCATTTTTTATCACGCAGAAAGCGGTATTACATGCCTTGAGCCGCCAGTCAAACTCCTCATCAAAGCTGTAATTCCTCATATTAAAATGTTCCTGGGGAGGATAAACATCGGGGTACAAATCTTCAAAATGAATAACCGTCACATCGGATAAAAAATCGAGATTGATTGTTTCCCAAACAATAAAATCCGTGTCAATCATTGCCACGGGCGCGCTCTGACGGCTCAGCGCAAAAATTTTGCCTGCCGCCCAAAACACATCTGCGTTTACGTCAATGTTGTCAAGTGCGTTTTCTATGCTGTCCCATATGACATCAAGACCTGTTTTTCTGTAATATTCCTCACCGACTGAGTCGGTAATCATTGTAATCGCGCCGTTTTTTTCACGCCATTTGAGTGCCGAAAGAATGGTTGTAAGAATTTCAAAATCTTCGACCTCGTATGGGCGGTTAAATTTATTCATAAACGGCTTCGTCCAGTTTATATGTATTGCGTTCATAACTTCACCTAAATAAGATTAATTCCGTATCCGTTTACCATTATACACATGTTTTCTGTGTGTGCGCTGTCCGCGTGAGAGCGGAAGCTTGTCAGAAATGAGGACAGGAATGACGATATGCTGCTCCGGAATGATGTGGAATATGACGAGGCAAAGGAGCCTGTTTCGTATTCATATTCGTATTCGTACATGTACGAGGTTGTATATCTAGTCATAAAATATGACGTCAGGAGATATGACGACATAAAATATGATGACATGAAATACGAGGATAAATAGCTTGACACAGAAGCTCTATATGACACAGGCGACGCCTGAATCGGCGCAGAAAACGGCAGAACCTTTTCTTGCGTGAAGTGCGGCTCAAATCCATCGCATTTTATATTCATCCGTTCAAATTCTTCTTTTGTGATATTTACGGAAACATCAACCGTGCCGATAGCAGTATAACATATATTGCATATGCGCGGCAATGCAAATGTATTGTCACACAGTCCTATACATGTATTTCCGGAGTTTAAGGCGCTTTCAAGCTCCTCCTGTGAAAAAACGATAATGTCAAAAGCCATGCCTTAAACCTCCTTTTGATGTGACTATATATAAATTATAGCATAGAACTCCGTTAAATAAAAGAGCTATTTTTTAAAAAATCCATTTTCTATCATTTTATTTATCTGCGCGCCGTAAAGGAAGATATTCATACAGAAATACAGCCACAGCATCAGGAATACGACTGCCGCAAGCGAGCCGTAAACATATGAGTAATTGGAGAAATTATCAATATATATTGAGTATATATATGAAAAAATAATCCAGCCCGCAGCTGAAACTGCCGCCCCGGGAATGTGATTCTTAAAGGGCTTGTCACGCCGCGGTAAAAATTTATAGAACAACGCAAACAGCAGTGTTAGATATGCCATAAAAAAGATTATTTTTCCGCGTAGTATAAGCTGCATAAGGTTCGATAGAATTATTGAATGTGAAGTGAGAAAAAGTTCAAATTTATTGCCGAATGCGAAGAATATCACAGTCAATATAAGCGTTGCAATAAGCGCAAGGGTGTATATTATGGAAACAATACGGCTATATATATAATTGCGCATAGGTACGTGGTACACATTGCTCAGCCCCATGTAAAGCGCCATAATACCCTTTGACGCAAGCCACAGCGTCGATATGGCTGTTATGGAGATTACGGGTATCGACGCGGCTTTGTTGAACAACTCATTCATAATTGTTGTCATAAGGCTGCTTATTTCAGCGGGCGCAAAGGAATTTATGGTGTGAAGAATTGTCTGCTGGTCTATGTTGATAAAAAGATTTATTATTGCGAATATCAGCATTAGCAGAGGTATTGCGGAAATCATAAGGAAAAAAGACGCCTGTGCCGCGTATACGCTTACGTTATCGCCGGTGAGTAGGTCTATAAATTCCAGCAGCTTTGCAAACCTCGTTTTTAATTTTTCCATATATATTCTCCTGTTTATGTTAATTAATTAAGCTTCAGTTCGTCCTGACCCTCAAAGACGGGAATTTCAAAATGATACTCTGCCGTCGGGAATGCCTCAAACATGGCGCTCATGTCCCGTGCCTGCTTGGACGCCCACGCAATATCGGTTGCGTACTGATGAACGGCGGGCTTGTCGGGATTCCAGCGCATCTTATACAGTGTATTCTGAGAGTATTTCGGATTATTAATATAATTTTCGCTTATCCATTCAGCGCCGCCCTCGATAGCCTTTTCAACCGTTGTCCATCCCTGCTCATATGCGTACTGAGCGCCGCCTTGAACCGGCGCGGCGTCAAGCGCGCCTATACCGAACAGATTGTAAACGGTTACGCCCTTGTATTCCACACCGCACGCAAGCTGCGAGGTACCATTGCCCGATTCCAGACAGGCGTGTATACCGAGATATACCTCGCTTATATTATTAGTTTCCGCGGCGGATTTAAACGTGTCACCGTTACCGCTTAGAATTCCCTTGCCGTTCAGATATGCGTCGAGTGTCTGCGCGTCAATGTTGTTCGAAGAGCCAAGGTCCATAAACTGGTACTTGTCATAGCCTGATACAAGGTTTTCGGGATTTACATACTTTTCAACGCTGTTCTCGTCGGCAGGAAGTACCTCGTTTGTGAAAATGGTCGGTGAAGCCGTCATTTGTTTTTCTACCATTTCCTCTATTGTCATAGGATAATCTACATATTCAACAGGAATATCCTCTTTGCGTTTTTCCCATGTGGTAACAGTTACGGTGCATTTTGCGCTGAATCCGCCGTCAAGCGTTTTGGCGTATATGTCCGTTGTGCCCACGCCGCATGGAGAAACAAGTCCCTCGTTGTCCACATATGCGATTGTTTCGTCTTCGCTGTACCATTTAACGTCCTGAATGGTTGCATCCTGAGGAGCTATAAGCGCAGAAAGCTGTGCCGTGACGGGCTTGTCGGCATAAAGTGTCATTGCGCTCTGTGACATGGCTACGCCCTCCACGCCTTTTACGACGCTGATCTTGATTTTTGACTTTGCTCTGCCGCATTCTATGTCTATAACCGTCTCACCGACTTTGCCGTTCGGAGTAACGTATCCGTCCGCGTCAACCGACGCGATACTTATGTCTTCCGACTTGTATGTAAGGGTTTTATTTGTTGTATTAACGGGCATAACGGTTGCTTCTATACGCTGCGGCTCGTTTTCTCTGCCTGCGTAGAAGATAAGTCTGCCTTTTTTGAGATTTATTGTCTGGGCGTTAACAGCGTCCCATGTTGAAACCGGATCGAAATATATTTCGTCCGAAACGTATGTATCATCGTCTGTTTCCACTCTGTATGCTCCAAGCGCGCCGGCTGTGAAAAGCATGGAAACAGAGGTTATTATTGCCAAAAGCTTTTTCAAAAATTACACCACCTGATATTGTCTATGTGGTTATTTTATAAAATAATCGCACCAATGTCAATGGAAAATGATATTTTGTGCTGGTTTTTACACTTAAAAAGCGACTTTTTTCTGAAAAATCATTGTAAAATTACGAGAAATAGTATATAATTAAGTGAAGTACGCAGAAATAATCAGAATTAAATCAAGGAGGATTTTGAATATATGGAAAACACAGAGCAGACACAGGAACAGTTATCAGCGCTTTTACAGGTGCGCCGTGATAAGCTGACAGAGCTTCAGAACGAAGGACGTGACCCGTTCAGGATTACGAAGTTTAACCGTACTCATACATCAGACCAGATTAAGGAAAACTACACCGAGGAGGAGAGAGAGTTTAAAAAGCGCGGCTCTGACGAGGTAGAGATAATAAAGGCAAAGATTTCACCGCTTGACGGTCAGCAGGTTTCAATTGCGGGACGTATCATGTCGAAGCGCGGCATGGGTAAGGTAGGCTTTGTTCATATAGCAGATACAGACGGACAAATTCAGCTTTTTGTAAAGAAGGATGTTCTTGGCGAGGAGGAATATAACCACTTCAAAAAGCTTGACATAGGAGATATAGTCGGTGCAGAGGGAGAGGTGTTCACAACCCAGACCGGTGAAATTTCAATAAGGGTTGACAAAATTACGCTTCTTTCAAAGTCACTTCTTCCGCTTCCAGAGAAATTCCATGGCATGACTGATACGGATTTGAGATACCGTCAAAGATATATTGACCTTATAATGAACGCGGACGTTAAAAAGACATTTATAAACAGGTCGAAAATTATTGCGTCTATACGTAGCTACCTGAATAATCAGGGCTTTCTGGAGGTTGAAACGCCAATGCTTGTTTCGAATGCAGGTGGCGCTTCCGCACGTCCGTTTGAAACGCACTTCAATGCCCTTGATGAGGACTTCAAGCTTCGTATTTCGCTTGAGCTTTACTTAAAGCGTCTTATAGTCGGAGGCTTTGACCGCGTTTACGAAATAGGACGGGTATTCAGAAATGAGGGACTTGATACACGTCATAACCCTGAATTTACGCTTATGGAGCTTTATCAGGCTTATACAGACTACCATGGCATGATGGACCTTACGGAAAATATGTATCGTCATGTAGCCGAGGAGGTTCTCGGTACAACAAAGATTGTATACAATGGTATTGAAATGGATTTGGGCAAGCCGTTTGAGCGTATCACAATGGTAGACGCCGTAAAGAAGTATGCAGGCGTGGACTTTAACGAAATAAGCACTCTTGAGGAAGCGCGCGCCGCTGCGGACAAGCACCATGTTGAATATGAGGACAGACATAAGAAGGGTGATATATTGAACCTGTTCTTTGAGGAATTTGCCGAGGAGCACCTTATTCAGCCCACATTCGTTATGGACCACCCTGTTGAAATTTCACCTTTAACAAAGAAAAAGCCGGAAAATCCTGACTACGTTGAGCGTTTCGAATTCTTTATGAACGGTTGGGAAATGGCGAATGCTTATTCGGAGCTTAATGACCCGATTGACCAGAGAGAACGCTTTAAGGCGCAGGAGGAACAGCTTGCGCAGGGCGATGAGGAAGCTAATACTACCGATGAGGACTTTATGAGAGCGCTTGAAATCGGTATGCCTCCGACAGGCGGTATCGGATTCGGTATTGACCGTATGTGTATGCTGCTTACAGACTCGCCTGCAATCAGAGATGTATTACTGTTCCCGACAATGAAGCCAATCTCTAAAGAGGGCAATAATTAACGCCTATCTGCCTCAAATCCGTCGGGCGGTACCACCGTGTACAGCACCAACGAATTTTCAGCGGATAATCGTCAATTCTATCCCTCTTTGAGGGCAATAATTAACCTAATCCAAAGGAGGAATTCATATGGCAGAAAAATACGGTACAATTCCACCGAAGTTTACAAAAGCATGGTGGGGATATTTTTGGGATTACTATAGGTGGCATGTGATAATAACTGTTGCCGCGGTGATTATTGCGGCAGTGACAATTGTGCAGTGCGCAAACCGTCCTAAATACGATATGACTGTAGTTTATGCGGGTCATATGAACTACTCTGACAAGGAAACGGAAAAGCTTCAGGAGATATTATCGCAGTATATTACCGATGTGGATGGCAACGGAAAAAACTCCGTATTCTTCCAGCCGCTTATGTTTTCCGACAGTGCGGGAAACGAGGAATATGATTACGCTATACAAACAAAGCTGGATTTCACATTTACTGATGACTGTACCTTTGTTTATCTGATGGACGAGGTGGAAGCGAAGCTGTATATTCAGAGAAAAAATATTGACGATACTTTTGAAAATACAGATCTTTACGCGGAGGATACAGATGCGGAAATTCTGCGCACCTCTGACGGTACGGGTTATGCTGTAAGCCTTAAGGACAGCGCGATTTTGAGAGAGAATGAAATTTATTGTGACGATTTGTATCTGTTGATACGCGTAAATAATGAAAAAGATGAAAAAAATATACAATCGCACGAGGACGCTTTTAAAATTGCAAAAGAGTTGATGAAGTAACTTGTGCGGATAAGGAGGGTTAAGGTGGCAGTAGTAAAACCCGAAATAGTAACAAGTGAATATGAAATGTTTTCACGCTACAGGGAAACGAGAGACACAAAGCTTCGTGATGAAATCGTGTCCTCCTACATATATATTGCCGAAATTCTTTCGCGTAAGTTCGTGAACCGCGGTGTGGAATATGACGACATATACCAGGTGGCATGCCTTGGAATTTTATATGCTGTGGAGCGCTTTGACCCCGACAAGGGCGTAAAGTTCGCCACGTTCGCAACACCTACCGTAATGGGCGAAATACGTAAATATTTCAGGGATAAGGGCAACTTTATCCGCATACCACGCAGGCTTTACGAGGTGTTTTACAAGGCGGAAAAAATCCGTCGTATGTCGGGCGAAATCTCCCGCGAGGAGATTGCCAGAATACTCAATATTCCCGAAAAAACGCTTGAGAGCGTATATGAAATAGGCGATATATCATTTATAAAGTCTCTGGAATATGAGGCCTATGCCGATGGTGAAATGGCGCTTTCCAACGTTGTGGGCGTTGAGGATAAAAACTACCTTATGATTGAGGATAAGGACTTTGTTGCCTCCTGCATGAAAAATCTGACCCAGGAGGAGCGTGAATTTGTGAAGTACCGCTATTATGAGGAAAAAAGCCAAAAGGAAATTTCCGAAATAATGGGCACGTCGCAGATGCAGATTTCACGCATGGAAAAAAAGATACTGAAAAAATTAAGAAATATGTACTTTAAGGATTGACGCATGGTCTATTCATGCGGCGGTAAACGGGAAAGGAGATAACAATGCTTACAGAAAAGAAAAAGGAATTTATCGAATTTATGATGGAGTCTGACGTTTTGCGTTTCGGCGATTTCGTTACAAAGAGCGGCAGAAACACACCTTATTTTGTAAACACGGGCAATTTCAGAACAGGTAAGCAGATTGCCACACTGGGCAAGTTTTATGCAGCGCTTATAAAGGAAAACTGCGGTGAGGATTTTGACTGTATGTTTGGTCCTGCCTACAAGGGTATTCCTCTTGCAACGTCAGCCGCGGCCGCGCTGTATAACGAGTACAGAATTGACAAGCCCTATTTTTTTAACAGAAAGGAAGAAAAAGACCACGGCGAGGGCGGTTCGCTTGTGGGCTACAAGCCACAGAACGGCGACAGAGTTATCATAATTGAGGACGTTATCACGGCGGGTACAGCCGTTCGTGAAACAATGCCTATTCTGAAGAATGCGGCAGACGTGCAGGTAAAGGATATGTTTATTTCTGTAAACCGCTGTGAGGTTGGTCAGAATCCCGAAAAGACAACTATCATGGAAATCATGGAGGACTTCGGTATAAATATTCACGCAATAATAACCGTTCAGGATATTTACGAATATCTTAAGCAGGACGGCTCATACAGCGATATACTTCCCAAAATGGAGGAGTACATGAGCAAGTATTGCGTTTTTAATTAAGGAGTGATTACTATCAAAAGACTTTTAAAAATAATTTTTCCCGCAGCAATGCTTATTATGCTTTCGCTTACGGCGCATGCGTATAACGTGGTAAATCTGCCTGAGAGCATGACTTTTGCCGATGCTATGGGGATTTTCAATGCAGACGAAATAACGCGTGTAACCGTTTCTGATGTGTCAGACGGCAGATATATCGAGCTTGACCGCAGCGGCATAAATAAGTTTTACAACACTGCTCAGAATATGACGGTGCACAGAACGGTAAATCCGACACCGTTCCGCGGTATTGCGGTAAATGTGTATGCGGGCGACAGCGTAAAGAGCTATTGCATTAATTCGGGTATACAGATTGGTCTTTACGGCAGCGGCAATTATATCTGCTATAAGCTCAGCGACGAGGATACGGAGCAGCTTTTGTATCTTGACAGCGATTATAAGGACGCGGAGGAAAAACTGAACGGCGAGGAAATTCACCGTGAAACCGGAAATGACTTCCTTAAGCTTCCACAGGCGCAATGGGCGCAGTCCTTTGCTAAGGAAGCTGCTTCAAAGAGCTTGCTACCATATGAATTTACGAATATATATCCCGACAATATAACGCGTGAGCAGTTTTGCGTTTTGCTTGGCAACCTGATTACGGTTAGGGACAATTACGCCACGCTGGAGGCATATATGTTTGATAACGGCGGAGCATATTTGAGAAATTATTTTGAGGACTGTGACGGCGTTGATAATTCGGTAAATATTCTGTATGCGCTGGGTATTGTAAGCGGCAGGGACGAAACGCATTTTGACCCCTACGGAACTATAAGCCGTGAGGAGGCGGCAACGCTTCTGTGTAAGGTCGCAGAAAAGTATATCTGGGTTGGAACAGAAACTCAGCTTGCATATGATGACGCGGCAAGTATTTCCCCATGGGCAAAATTCTATGTAACATGGGCGAACGAATACGGTATAATGACGGGTATTACCGAAACAGAATTTTCTCCGCAGGGGAATTATACCGTTGAACAGGCCGTTGCAACGGTTATCAGACTGTATAATCTGATACAATAGAATTTTAAAGACCGCAGAGCGGTCTTTATTTTTTTGAAGCTGAAAAAAACTGACAGGGCAAATACCTTGTCAGCTTTACTTTATGTATTTATATATTATGTAAAATTATTCGGCGTCCGCCGGTGTATCGTCTTCTATAGCTTCATATGCAGCAAGAACCTTGCTTTCAAGCATACCTCTCATTTCGCTGTTTATAGGATGAGCAATATCTCTGTATTCACCGTCAGGAGTTCTTCTGCTTGGCATAGCTACAAATAACTTTTCAGGTCCCTCAATAACTTTTACGTCATGTACTGCAAATGCGTTGTCAAATGTGACAGATGCAACAGCCTTCATCTTACTGTCGCCCGCAACCTTTTTAATTCTGATGTCTGTAATTTCCATGTCTTTCACCACCCTTCGACAAAATTTTCTTAATCATATAATATAGTAATTATCGTTATTTGTCAAGTATTTTGCACATATTTTGTTGTTTTTTGGCTCAAAAAATTGTTATACTTTATTCCAAATTTCTAAAATTTGCAAAAAAGGGGTTTTCAATCGGCACATAAAGGTATATAATAATATTTAGACTAAGTTACAAGGAGATATAAGCATGAACAGGTTTGTAATGTCTGATATTGAAAAAAATGCAGGAATACACTTTATAGGTATCGGCGGCATAAGCATGAGCGGATTGGCGCAGATAGTGCTCAAGGATGGATACAGGGTAACAGGCTCCGACTGGAACAGGGGCGACATAACGGAAAAGCTTGAAAAAATGGGGGCAGATATTGTATATGGTCATGATGCGGTCAATACAGAGGGAATAAACAACGCTTCGCTTGTTGTTTATACAGCCGCCGCAAAGGCGGATAATCCCGAGATTATCGCCGCAAAGGCAAGAGGTGTGCGCCTTATAGACCGAGCGGAATTCTTGGGCGCAATAATGAAAAATTACAAGCACGCCGTAGGTGTGAGCGGCACTCATGGTAAGACCACCACAACGTCAATGCTTGCGCATGCGCTAATCGGCGCAGGACTTGACCCCACAATCAGCGTTGGCGGCGAGCTTGACCTTATCGACGGAAATATCAGAACGGGCGCATCGGATTATTTTGTTACGGAGGCTTGCGAGTATACGAACAGCTTTCTGAAATTCTATCCCACAATTGCGCTTATTACAAATATTGAAGAGGACCATCTGGATTTCTTTTCGGGGATAGATGAAATTATTTCAAGCTTCAGACAGTTTGCATATCTGACAAAGGACGTGGGATACGTTGTCGCAATGGGCGCAGACGAGAACGTGCAGAAAGCGCTTGAGGGCGCGGATGATTTAAAAATCATCACCTACGGCATGGAGGATAAATTTGACTATTATCCCGAAAATGTGGTTTATCATGCGGGATTCCCGAGTTTTGACGTGATGAAAAACGGAAAAAAGGTTTGCTCTCTTAAGCTGAATGTTCCGGGCGAGCATAATATACTGAATGCGCTTGCAACCGTGGCTGTATGCACTCTTTCGGGCGTGGACGGCGAAACCGCCGCAAAGGGAATTGAAACCTTTAAGGGAACGCACAGACGCTTTGAGAAAAAAGGCTTTTTAAACGGCGCGGTTGTGATTGACGATTACGCTCATCATCCCACGGAAATAAAGGCTACGCTGCATGCGGCGCGGAAGTTTCCGCATAATAAGATATGGTGTATTTTCCAACCCCACACATATTCAAGAACGCGAACCCTGTGGAAAGAATTTACAGAAGCCTTTGACGAGGCGGACGAATTGATTTTAACTCATATTTATCCCGCACGTGAAAAGTTTGACGGTGTTACAAAGCCGGAAAATCTGGCGGAGGATATAAAAAAGCGCGGCGTAAGCGTAAATTATATAGATGACTTTTCGGATATTGCTGATTTTCTGAAAAAGAATGTGCAGGAGGGCGACATTGTGTTCACAATGGGCGCAGGCGATGTTGTAAAAATCAATGATTTGATAATGGAGTAATTTAAAACTGCCGGAATGTTAAATTCCGGCAGTTTTTTTGTATTTACGCAATAAATGTAAAATCTGTCGTTGTCTGATGAACGGCAGATTTTTTGCCGTGTATAAATGCATAAAATCGGTATAAACTAACAATATATTTTATTGAATGGGAGAGGGGAAATTTTGAAAGACAGCAAAGTATTTGAAGTCCTGCAAAGGGTAGGACGCTCGTTTATGCTTCCCATTGCAATTCTGCCGATTGCGGGGTTGTTTCTGGGAATAGGAAGCTCATTTACAAATGAAACAATGCTCCGCGCCTATGGTCTGTACGGATTTATGGGTCCCGGCACGATTATTCATGGTATACTTTCCGTTATGAGTGCGGCGGGAAATGTGGTGTTCAGTAATCTGCCGCTGCTTTTTGCCATAGGCGTTGCAATTGGTATGGCGAAGCGTGAAAAGGAGGTTGCGGCGCTTGCGAGCGTTATCGCGTTCTTTATCATGCATACGGCTATAAGCGCTCTGATTTCCGTAAATTACGGCAGCGGTGATATGAGCGTTAACGCGATGATAAACGCGTGCGCTGATTTGGAAAGAAATCTTAATCTGAGCGGTGCCACATCAAATGTCCTCGGTATCTATTCGCTGAATATGGGTGTGTTCGGCGGTATTATAGTGGGACTCGGCACAGCGGCTCTTCATAACAGATTTTATAAGATACAGCTGCCGCAGGTGTTGTCCTTCTTCGGCGGAACACGTTTTGTGCCGATTATTTCGGCGGTTGTGTTTTTGCTTGTGGGAATACTGATGTATTTTGTATGGCCATATATTCAGAAGGCGATTTCGCTTCTGGGAAATCTTGTGCAGAATACGGGATATATCGGAACGTTGATTTACGGTATAATTGAAAGGGCGCTTATTCCGTTCGGACTTCACCACGTATTTTATATGCCGTTCTGGCAGACGAATGTGGGCGGCTCAATGGAAATAGGCGGTCAGCTCATAAACGGCGCACAGAATATTTTCTTCGCGCAGCTTGCCGACCCGAACACGACTCAGTTCTCGGTCAGCGCTACACGCTTTATGGCAGGTAAATTCCCGTTCATGATGTTTGGTCTGCCGGGTGCGGCACTTGCGATTTATAAGTGCGCGCGTAAGGAAAAGAAAAAGGCGGTCGGCGGACTTCTGCTTTCCGCGGCGGTTACTTCCATACTTACGGGTATTACTGAGCCGCTTGAATTCACGTTCCTGTTTGTAGCGCCGATTTTGTATGCGGTTCACTGCGCGTTGGCTGGATTGTCATTCATGCTTATGCACATTTTTAATGTGGGCGTCGGTATGACGTTCTCAGGCGGTCTTATAGACATGACTCTGTTCGGAATTTTGCAGGGAAATGCAAAAACAAACTGGATTTATATTGTGATTGTGGGAATTGTGTACTTCTTTGTATACTGGGGAGTGTTTACGTTCCTTATTAAAAAGTTCAATTTCAAAACACCCGGGCGTGAAGCAGACAACGAGGAAACAAAGCTTTATACCAGAGCAGATGTGAACGCGCGCAAAGAGAACGGAGAAGAAAAAGGCGACAGGGTGTCGGCGCTTATCCTTATGGGACTCGGAGGTAAGGAAAATGTTTCTGATGTGGATTGCTGTGCCACAAGACTGCGTATAACGGTACGTGACGGCGGTAAGGTTGACGAGGAATTGCTTAAGGAAAGCGGCGCCGCAGGAGTTATCCGCAAGGGCAACGGTGTTCAGGTTATCTATGGTCCGAGGGTAACGGTTATAAAGTCCAATCTGGAGGACTTTATGGAAAGCAGCGCAATCAATGATTTAAGCGGCTATGACACACACACGGACGATAATATAAAAACCGACCAGTCGACCGCGCCTGTCCGCAACGGTACAACTATGGAGATTACAGCGCCTGCAAAAGGAAAGGTTATTCCTCTTGAGGAAGTAAAGGACGAGGTATTTTCATCGGGTATGCTCGGCAAGGGCTTTGCCGTTGAGCCGAAGGAGGGCAAAATCTTTGCGCCTGCGGACGGTGTGGTAGACAATATCACTGAAACCAAGCATGCCATAGGAATAGTCGCCGATGATGACGCGAATATTCTTATTCATGTGGGACTTGACACCGTTAAATTAGGCGGCAGAGGCTTTGAGCTGAAGGTTGAGGAGGGCGCTAAAATTAAAAAAGGCGATTTGCTCATGACCTTTGATTTAAGCGCAATCAAAAAGAGCGGCTACAGAACTACCACGCCTGTGGTGGTGTGCAACAGCGATGACTTTCAGGCGGTGGAGGTAACGGTGCATGGGGATGTAAATGCAGGAGATACGGTTATGAAGATTGTGAAATAATTTATCGCGTAAAAATAAGACTGCCAAAGCAGTCTTATTTTTATTGGTTATTTAGTAATCAATTATAAACCACAATCAGCTTTGCAACACCCTTTGACGAGCATACAAGAACCTTTGAGCAGTCAATACCGTAGTTTTTAGCGTCTTTAAGGTCGTTGATTGACATATCGGTTGTTGTGTCCGCAACGTATCTGCTGATATCCTCTCTGTCATCTTCCATACGGAGAATTTTTGTAGATGAAGCGATTGAGATTTCCTCATAATCCTCATCATCTATTTGATATGTGCCGTCCTCTGCGGCTGTAAAGCCTCCCTTGGTAACGTAAATCTTCTTTTCGTCAAGCAGTACCTGGCTTATATTGTACATGCAGGCTCTTGAATATGGTACCGTACCGAGAGTTGAGCTTGAGAATGTTTCATCCTCGTCTGTACCCGGCTTTTTAAAGCGGTAATCAAATTTATACTTCTGATAGTTGTTTGTTTCGTCAGGCACCTGCTCCTGCTGCCAGTTAAATTTCTGACCGTTATTTTCCGCGCCGTCAAGCACTTCTGCAATATCGGAGAATTTGATATTGTTTATACGTCCCTGGATAAGATTGTCGCTGTCATAAGCAAACTGGATAATGTCACCGACCTGCACATCGTCAAATTCCTTTGAGTCATAGGTAGTCCATGATTTTACTGTATTTGAAGCGCCTGCATAAACGTCAAATTTCTGAACGACCTCATCTCTGATTTCGCTGTAAATACCTTCGGGAAGCGAAGCAACAATTGAGAAATCGGTATCCTTCTTGACTGTGGTAAGAGTACCGTCATTGCCGTAAAGGATTACAAGACCTGCAATCTTTGATGAGTTTATGTCATATGCTTCAACGTAGTATGAGTCTCCTGATGTAAATGCGGAGGAAACTGTCTTTTTTGCATACTTCTTTTTCTGTGTACGGTCGCTTGGAACGTAAAGAACAGTTGTGTTTGAATTTACTGAAAAGGCTGTTTTTCCGTTTTGCGAGAAGCTGTTGGAGGAATAAGTATATTGTCCAATATCCTTGCATTTTACAATTTGCTCGTTGTCATCGTTCTGAGTCTGGATTTCGCCTGATTCCAGCACGATAATTTCCGTTACCTCATTGTTCTGTACAGTAATTCTTGCAGGCTGGGAATATGGCGTAATGTTTGGTGTCTTGCCTTTGCCGTAAATTTCCTCTGCAAATTCACTTTCATCACCCGCGAATACAGCCGATGCTGTAAGCTTGTCAATGACAATTTCACTGTCAACGTTGGAGCCGTTAAATTTAACTTTGCTCTTCAGCGGATATGACGCGGCGCTGG
>JBJEIU010000067.1:0-4038 GCA_051877355.1 Hominilimicola sp. | reverse complement strand
CAAATATATCGGTTATGAGCGGCCCGTCACACGCGGAGGAGGTTTCGCGAGGACTTCCCACAACAAACGTTGTCGCGTCGGAGGACATTGAAACGGCAAAGTTTATTCAGGATATTTTTATGGGCGAAATGTTCCGAGTATACACCTCAACAGACATAACCGGAGTGGAGCTTGGCGGCGCGCTTAAGAACGTAATCGCGCTTTGCGCGGGTATTTCAGACGGCTTAGGCTACGGCGACAACACAAAGGCGGCGCTTATGACGCGAGGATTGGCGGAGATTGCAAGACTTGGAACGGCAATGGGCGCAAAGCAGGAAACCTTTATGGGTCTTTCGGGTGTGGGTGATTTAATAGTTACCTGTACAAGCATGCACTCACGCAACCGCCGCGCGGGAATACTTCTCGGACAGGGCAAGACCTTGCAGGAAACTCTTGACACTGTGCATATGGTTGTTGAAGGCGTAAATACTGCCGCGGCGGCATATGCAATGGCTAAGAAATATAACGTGGAAATGCCTATAGTTGAGGAAGCCTACAATATTTTATATAACGGCGCTGACGCGCGAGAGGCAGTGCTTCGTCTGATGACGAGAGAAAAGCGCGAGGAAAAGTAATATTTAGCTTGCTGAAAGGAACAGATATAAGAAGATGAATGTTGTAATTGTAGGCGGCGGAAAGGTCGGCAGAAAGCTTGTCGATGATTTTAACAACGAGGGCGAGAATGTAGTTCTTATTGATATAAAAAGTGCCATATGTGACACGATACAGGAAACATTTGACGTAAGGTGCATATGCGGAAGCGGAACAGACCTTGAGGTGCTGAATGAAGCAGAGGTCAAAAGAGCGGATTTGTTTATCGCTGTTACGGAAAATGATGAATTCAATGCGCTGTGCGCAGTAATGGCAGGAAAGGTCGGAGCGGACAGATGCGTTGCGAGAGTACGCAACAGAGAGTATTTCAAGCAGATAGACTTCATGCGTAACGCACTTGGTATAAATCTTATCGTAAATCCTGAATATGCCACAGCGGCGGAAATATCGAGAATACTTCGTTTTCCTGCGGCAATAAATGCAGAAACCTTTGCAAAGGGACGAATTGAGCTTATCGAATTCAATGTGGGAGAGGATAATGCACTGTGTAATTACGCAATTTACGAGATTTACAAGAAGTATAAAATAAAGGTGCTAATCTGTGCCGTGCAGCGCGGCAATGATGTGTATATCCCCAAAGGTGATTTTGTAATTCAAAGCGGCGATAAGCTTCATATAACTGCATCGCATCGTGATATAGCTCGTTTTATGCGCGAAATAGGCATTATACAAAAAAAGGTTAAAACTGTAATACTGATAGGCGGAGGAAGAATATCATTTTATCTTGCAAGGCTTCTCTTGGAAAGCGGTATGCGCGTTAAAATAATAGAGCATAATATGAAACGCTGTCAGGAAATATCAGAGCATCTGCCAAAGGCTGATGTGGTATGCGGCGACGGTACGGACAGACAGCTTCTTGCCGAAGAGGGTATTGACAGGGTAGACTCTGTTGTGGCGCTAACCGGTATTGATGAGGAAAATATGATTATATCAATGTATGCGAAGTCACGCAATGTTGATAAAATCATCACAAAGATAAACCGTATTTCCTATGCAGACCTTATGGAGAACACCGGCGTATACAGCATAGTTACGCCTAAAAATATTACGGCAAATATAATAATACGGTATGCGAGAGCAATGAAATCGGCACAGGATACGGAAATGCGTACTCTTTACCGTATAGTACATAATAAGGCGGAGGCGATGGAGTTTATAGTCAATAAGGAATCACAGCTTACTTCAAGACCGCTTGCCGAGATACGTATGAAGAAAAATGTTCTTATAGCGGCAATACTGAGGAACAACAAGATATTTCTGCCGGACGGAGGCAGTACGCTTGCTGTGGGAGATACAGTTATTGTCGTTACTACGGAACGTCTGACAAGCCTTACGGACGTGCTTGATTAAGGGGAGATTGTATGAATTACAGGATGATAACCTATTCAATAGGACGTATTTTGATAGTGATAGCCGCTACATTGGCAGTGCCTATGGTGTTGTCCGTATATTATGACGAGGGACTTGTAAGCGCATATCTTATTCCGATAATGATTTCGCTTATACTGGGAACGGTTGTATCGTTGAAAGCACCGGAAAATAAAAGCTTTTTTGTGCGCGAGGGCATGGTGATAGTCGGAATAAGCTGGATTTTAATATCTGTAATCGGCGGACTGCCCTTTTATCTGAGCCGTCAGATACCAAGCTTTATTGACTCCTTTTTTGAAACGGTTTCAGGTTTTACCACCACCGGCTCAACCATACTTAGCGATGTTGAGACGATGAGCAAAAGTCTGCTGTTCTGGCGCAGCTTTACGCACTGGCTGGGCGGTATGGGTGTGCTTGCCTTTGCAATGGCGATTTTTTCATCTAAGGATACGCGCACCACATATATGATGCGCGCAGAGATGCCCGGACCTGTGGTGGGAAAGCTGGCAAGCAAATGGCAGTTTTCACTGCGCATACTTTATATGATATATATAACGCTTACGGCTGCGGAAATTATACTCCTGCTGATTGGCGGTATGCCTTTATTTGACAGTATCGTACATACCTTCGGTACCGCAGGTACGGGAGGATTTGGCATAAAGAATGCTTCGATAGGATTTTATGACAGCGCGTATATTGACTATGTTATAGGAATATTTATGATGCTGTTTGGAACGAATTTTAATATATTTTATCTGCTGCTTATACGTAAATTTGCGCAGATAAGGGGAAATGATGAACTGAAATGGTATCTTGGACTTATGTTTGGCTCTGCGCTTCTGATAGCTCTGAATATAATGCCGCTGTATCATAGCTTCGGTCAGTCATTCCGCTATTCCTTTTTCCAGGTATCATCGATTATGACGACCACGGGCTATGCGACAGCGGACTTTACGCAGTGGCCCGTATTTTCACAGGTTATTTTGGTAATGCTGATGTTTGTGGGCGCGTGTGCATCATCAACAGGCGGAGGTCTGAAGGTTATACGCGTCATTATACTGATACGCGCAGCACAGCATTCTATAAGAAAAGCGGCAAGCCCGAGAAGCGTGTTCTCAGTGAAGGCAGACGGTAAAAAAATTGAACAAAACATGCTTTACGGCGTAATAGCGTATTTTGTGGTATATATTATATTTGCAGGCATATCAATCCTTTTTGTCAGCCTTGACAATAAGGATTTTGCTACAACGGTTACATCGGTGATAGCCACTATGAACAATATCGGTCCGGGGCTTGGCGAGGTTGGTCCTGCGGGTAATTTCGCAGATTTTTCTGTTTTGTCAAAGCTTGTGATGTCTGTGTGCATGCTTGCGGGCAGACTTGAGTTTTATCCGATACTTGTACTGTTTTCTCCGTATATGTGGAAGAAAACATAATGTGAATCAGAAAGGACAGTGTTTAAAATAATAAAGTATATCAGGAATATTTTTTCAAAAAAAAAGATAAATCCGGGTCGCCGTATTGCTGTTGGATTTACAATTCTTATACTCGCGGGAACGCTGCTTCTGATGCTTCCCATATCCTCAAGGGAGAGAGTGTTCACACCGTTTCTCACGGCGCTGTTTACGGCGACGTCGGCTACTTGCGTTACGGGGCTGTCGCTTGTGAATGTAGGCGCATATTTCAGTTTATTTGGACAGCTTGTGCTGCTTGTTCTGATACAGCTCGGCGGGTTGGGCTTTATGACGGTGCTGTGTATAGCGTTTCTTGCCTCGGATAAGCAGATAGATTTAAGAGAAAGAATGATGATTGCGCAGACGATGGGTACAGAGAGCCTTGAGGGTATTGTAAGACTTGTGAAGCGTGTTTTGCTTATAACAGGAGTTGTGGAAGCAGCTGGCGCTGCTGCGCTGGCTGTGCGGTTCATTCCGAGATTTGGCATAATAAGAGGTATATGGTATGGTGTTTTTCATTCCATATCAGCATTCTGTAATGCCGGCTTTGATATAATCGGCGACG
>JBJEIU010000066.1:0-18486 GCA_051877355.1 Hominilimicola sp. | reverse complement strand
ATTGCCGTAATCATTGCGGGTGCGGTGCTTTCGAGTATGAACAACTATGCCTTTGATGTAACCGACCAGCAGATGGATATGCCGACGGAAAGCTCTATTGCAAAGAGAAAGGTTGACGAAATTTTCGGCATTGACCACCAGCTTGCCGTTATAGTACCCTCGGGAGATTATGACAAGGAGGCAAAAGTTCTGTCGCTTATTGAGCAAAATCCGAATATAAACTCCGCATTGGGTCTTGCCAACACGGAGGTGGAAGATGATTATATGCTTACGGACAAGATAAATGCAAGGGAAATGTCAAAGCTTATGGATATTGATTACGACCTTTGCTGTCTGCTGTTCCAGGCATATGGAGCGCAGCATGACGAATATACCGCAATATTCAGTGATGTCAACGATTATGAGGTGCCGATTATTGATTTGTTCCTGTACGTGCATGAGAAAATGGATTTGGGCGTTATAAATCTTGATGATGAGCAGACCGATGACCTGAACGATTTGTATGACCAGATTATTGAGGCAAAGGATCAGCTTGAAAGCGATGATTATTCGCGTATGGTATTTACATATACGTGCGGAGTGGAAAGTGATGAGGCTTACCAGATGCTTAAGGACGTGAGAGCGGATGTTGAAAAGTATTATGATGAATGTCTGCTTGTCAGCGACAGCGTGAACAGCCGTGACCTGGGCGATTCCTTTAACGGCGACAATAACAAGATAAATATTATTACATTGCTTGCGCTGCTTCTGATATTGATGATTACATTCCGCAGCGGCGGAGTGCCTGTAATACTTGTGCTTGCAATACAGGGAAGTGTATGGATAAATTTCTCCATTCCGTTCCTTGCATCACAGAGAATGTATTTCCTTGGCTATCTTGTTGTAAGCTCAATTCAGATGGGCGCTACTATAGATTATGCTATAGTGTTTACGAACAGGTATTTGGAGCTTAAGGAAACAATGGAAAAGAAAAAAGCTGCCGCCGCAGCGCTTAACCAGTCCTTTCCGACTATTCTTACTTCCGGCTCAATATTAATGCTGGCAGGTTTTCTGATAGGTAAGATTTCTACCAATGCTATAATATCCTCGCTGGGTATGTCATTAGGACGCGGAACTCTTATATCAATCGTTATAGTAATGATGGTGCTCCCTCAGATTGTGCTTTTGTGTGACAAATTTATCGAAAAAACAGCATTTGGAAAGAAGAAAATGGAAGATGATAAAGCTGTTAAGCGTGAAATGTCCGGTATTATGATTGTAAACGGACGCATACGCGGAAATGTATCAGGCTTTGTGGACGGCATGTTCTACGGAATTGTCAAAGGCGATGTTGACGCAAGAATGGAGCTTGGCAGTCAGACCAATCTGCTTGAAGCGGGCAAAAAAGAAAGCACTGACACGGAAAACGGCTACAGCGCGGCAGAAAAACATGAAAATTCAGATATTTCTGTACAGAAAGTTGAAAAGGAGGAGAGTAAAGATGAAACAGACAAGAACTAAAGCAGCGTCTTTCCTTACTGCCATTGTTATAGCGTTTAATCTTCTGCCTGTCGGTATGGTAAGCGCAGAAGATACGGTTGTCATATCCTCTGTAAATGATTTTAAAAATTTTACGGAGAAATGTGTGTATGATGAATATTCAAAAAATAAAACCTTTGTTTTGCAAAATGACCTTGACCTGAGCGGTGTGGAAGTAAAAAATGCCGAGGTGTTCTGCGGTACATTTGAGGGCGGAGGACATAATATAACCAATCTGAAGCTGTCATTCAGCGGCTCGGATAAAGGGTTGTTTTCCTCGGTAACAAAGGATGCCCAGATAAAGGATTTGTACGTGACGGGCGATATAAAGGTGACAGACTCTGCGGATACGGAATCCACGCTGAGACGGCGCGCGGTGTCTATACTGAACAAGACGGATTTAAAGTCTGAGGAAACGGAGGACGACGGCGCAAAAGCGGCAGGCGGTATTGCGGGCTATAACGCAGGAAAAATTATAAACTGCTCGTTTGCTGGAACTATCAGCGGAAAGAAGCAGGTCGGCGGTATTGTAGGTTATAATGCAATGACGGGCGTAATAGACAGTTGCGCAAACAGCGCCAGGGTGGACGGCGAAAGTGAAACAGGCGGACTTGCGGGCTATAACGAGGGAAGAATAAAGCTGAGTAAAAACACCGGTGCAATATGTCCGGAGGCTGACGAGAACACGACGGATATTGGCGGCATAAGCGGCAACAATGAGGGCGCGCTTGTTATATGCACTAATGACGGAGCGGTAGGCGGCGAAAGCTTCGGCGATAATGTGGGCGGCATAAGCGGAAAACAGAGCGGAGAAATCCGTGAATGTGTCAATAACGGAGAGGTAAAGGGGAGAAGAAGCGTTGGCGGTATTACGGGTCGGTTTGAACCGTATACGGATATTGAGCTTTCCTATGAAAGCGCAAAGGCGGCGGTGAAGAAACAGGCAGATATACTTAAAGATGATTTGGAAACTGCAAAGCAGAAGATTGAGGATTATTTTGAGGATTTCTTCGGAATTGATATGTCAGACGCTAATTCAAGACTTGACCGTCTTAACGATTCCGCGGTTCATTTTATGGATAGTATCAGCAATTCTTCAAGCGATATGATGGACAGCATAAAAGATGCTGTGAACAAGGCTTCTGACAGTAATTTGCTGGATACTGTAAGGGACGCGGTTGAAAAGGGCAGCGACAATACCACTGAACTGAAGGATTCCATGAAAGACGTAAGCGATTCTCTGCAAACAACCCTTGATGAGGTCGACGATTTTCTTAACGAATTTGACGGTAAGGGGCAGGAAATAAGTGATACGCTTGACGAGCTTAATGACGCCATAGATAAAGGCGAAGGCGATGTAGATGAGATAAAGGATAAGCTGTTTGACCAGATGGACAGCATGGAGGAGGATATTGACGACCTTACAGATAAGCTTGATGAAACGCATACCAGTCTTAACAGACTTATCCGCAATATGAATAACGTCAGCGGTGAAGCGGCAGACCTTTTGTATGACCTTGACAGGATTGTTGTGAATTCAAGCAGTGAGCTGAAAAAACTTCGGGCGTCGCTTGAAAAAATGGCTGATGCAATTGAAAAGCTTGTGGGCAGTATGGGTGATATAATTGAAACGATTAAGCCGATAATTTCATTAATTCCTACGATGGCCCCATCAGAAACAGTTCCGCCGTATTATCCTGACATTACGCCTTTACCGGAAAATACCGAAGAGCCTCCTTCCGAAGACGGCGGATATGAGGCAGTACCTGATGAAAATTTGGAGAGCGGATATGACGTTGTGCCGTCAATTGTTGGTATGATAAAGGATATGCTCTTTACCACGGCGTATGCAAAGGATGATAAAGACGATGATGAAGAGAAAACGGCTATAAGTGACCTGAAAAGTACCGATATTTCGCTTCCGCGTCTTATTGGTGATGAAAACGCGGATACAGCGCTTATAAAGTACAGTATAAACAACGGAAATGTGGAGGGAATAGAAATGTCAGGTGGCATTGCTGGCAGCACTGGCTTTGAATCCACAGTGCGCAACGGCGAAAATGTTATTCTTCCTGACGGAACGAAAGTAGACTCCGACTCTGTTTTAAAAGCCGTTATTGATTCATGCATAAGCTACGGCAATATTACTGCAAAGACTAAGTATGCGGGCGGTATATGCGGAAAGAGCGACATAGGAAATATAAAAAATTCTCTGACAACCGGCGAAATAGAGGTTACGGACGGAAATTACGCCGGAGGAACTGCCGGCATGAGCGGCGGAGATATTACGAACTGTATTGCAATAAATGATGTTTCGGGTGATAAATACATAGGCGGTATTGCGGGACATGGCAAGGATATAAAAACCTCCTACGCGCTGTCGCGTCTTGACGCTAAGAGCGATAAGGCGGGCGCTGTCGCAGGATTTATAACGGGAACTGTGGAAACCTGCTACTTTATTGACGAGGGACTTTCGGGCATAAGCGGAGCCAATCTTGAGGGCAAAGCTGATGCTGTAAAGCCGTCGGAAATAGCCACATCGGACGGAAGCTTTCCGGGCAGAATGCCCGGGATTGCGTCAGAGGATTTCTATATGGCATCAGGTGATTTGTATATGCCGCAGATAAATGCTCTCGCAAATAACAGCGCGGAAAATATAGGTGCGCTGTTGCAGTCTAAATCTGAGGAAATGGCAAAATTCCATTTTAATGTGCGCTTTATGGATAAGGATAAGGAGCTTAAATCCATGATGGTGGATTACGGAACGGTGCTTGATGACAGGGATATTCCGAGGCTTACAGCCGACGGCACAGACGTTCCGGCATGGGATAAGGATGTGCACAGTCCCATTATCCGCCACACAACCTTTACGGCAGAATATAACAAGGCGACCACGACGCTTTCAACAGGGGAGACACCTGCGCTGCTGCTTGTGGAGAGTGTCTTTGACGAGGAAACCACGGTATCTGTCCGCGAGGAGGATGTGGAACACGAATTTGACGGCTATAAAAAGGGCAAGGCATATTCCTTTACGCTTAATAAGAACGCTTATGACGTTATAAAGGTGCATGTCCGTGATGAAAAGAAAAAGGCGGCAAAGATAGCCGTGCAGGAAAACGGAAAATGGACGGAGCTTGACTGCACCGTGGATGGAAGCTATGCGGTTTTTCAGGTGGGAGCCCCCTGTGAGTTTGTCATATTATATAAGAAGATTCCCGCTGCAGTTCCGGTTTTAATCTGCGGCGGTGCGGCTGTTCTTTTGGGAGCAGGATTGGTTTTACTAAAGAGAGTGAGGATGAAATATGGAAGAAAAAAAGAAAAAGACATATAGAAATTTTACACGTTCCGAAAAGGCGATAATACGCGCCTATGTTGAGCTGATGCAGAAGAAGGGCGACGGACGCATTACGGTAACGGATATTGTCAATACTGCCGACCTGAACAGAAGCACCTTTTATGCGCATTTCAAATCCTCCGAGGACGTACGGGCGAAAATACAGTCCGACGTAATAAACGAACTCCTTGGCTCTATGAATAAGCGTGATTACAGAAACGCCCTGTCCGACTCCTATCCGGCTATGATGCACGTTATTGCATTTATCAAGAAGGACGAGGAAATGTACAAAATGCTGCTGAATACAGAGGACGCAAACAAGTTCCTGAAAAAGCTAAGGGATATTGTAATTGAGAAGTATCTTTCCGATGAAGTAATTCTGCCGCGCATAAAGGACAGAGATGAATTTGAAATGAATTTAAGAATGTTTATAGGCGGTTATGTTTCGGTTATAGAGGACTGGGCGGCAGGAAATGTAAAGATGCCGCTTGAAAAAGCTGCAAAGATAATGAGCGATTCAGTCAAGCTGTGTGCGCAGAGATATTCAGCTAAATAGTAAAGCGTGAGGAGGTATTATACCTCCTTTTATTTTTTGAAATTATTCAGAAAATAAAGTCCAACGTAAGAAATATCTTACAAAATTAAGGCGTATTTTACAAAGACGCTTTTTTTTTTACATTATTTTAAGTTTTTTAAGATAGTAGATTTTACATTGGGGGAATATAATTAATTTGCAAGTTAAGAAAAAAGGAGAAATTAAAAATGAAAACAAGAAATTTAATTGCAGGTTTATTAACAGGAGTTTTGGCGGCGTCAGCTCTTGCAGGCTGCGGAGGCAACACAGCTACAACATCAAGCACATCATCAGGCAGCACATCAGGTTCATCTTTCAAGGCTGACAGCGAAATCACAGTAGTTTCAAGAGAAAACGGCAGCGGTACAAGAGGCGCGTTTATCGAGCTTATGGGTATCGAGGAAAAGGGCGCAGACGGCACAAAGGTTGACAAGACAACATCTGAGGCAGTTATAGCAAATAAGACAGACGTTATGCTTACAAATGTATCAGGCGATGAATATGGTATCGGCTATGTTTCGCTTGGTTCGCTTTCATCAAGTGTAAAGGCAATCAAGGTTGACGGCGTAGAGGCTACACCTGAAAATGTAAAAAACGGTACATATAAGGTTTCAAGACCGTTCAATATTGCAACAAAGGCTGAAATTTCAGACGTTGCGCAGGATTTCATCGACTTTATCCTTTCCTCAGAGGGTCAGGAAATCGTATCAGACGGATATATCAAGGTAAATGACGATGCGCAGCCGTATGCAGGCACAAAGCCGGCAGGCAAAATCGTTGTGGCAGGTTCATCATCGGTATCACCCGTAATGGAAAAGCTTAAGGAAGCATATCTTGCAGTAAACACAAATGCTGAAATCGAGCTTCAGACAAGCGACTCAACAGCAGGTATGACAGGTGCGATTGAGGGCACATGTGACATTGGTATGGCGTCCAGAGACCTAAAAGACAGTGAAAAGGAAACACTTACATCAACAGCTATCGCGCTTGACGGTATAGCAATTATCGTAAATCCTGTTAACCCGATTGATGACATCACAAGCGAGCAGGTAAAAGATATCTTCACCGGCACAAAGACAACCTGGAGTGAAATAGCATGAGAAAATATAAAGAGAAGATAATGGGCGGAGTATTCTTCATATGCGCCCTTACCTCTATACTTGCGGTACTGCTGATATGCCTGTTCCTGTTTGCGAACGGCATACCGGCAATGGGCAAGGTCGGACTTTTCAAATTCCTCGCGGGAACAACCTGGGCTCCGACAGATAATCCCGCTTCATTCGGTATCTTCCCAATGATACTGGGAAGTATATATGTGACCGCAGGCGCGATAATAATAGGCGTGCCTATCGGACTGATGACTGCCGTATTCATGGCAAGATACTGTCCGAAACCTCTATATAAAATCCTCAAGCCTGCCACGGAGCTTTTGGCAGGCATCCCCTCAATAGTATACGGCTTTTTCGGACTGGTGGTGCTGGTGCCGTTTGTAAAGAACGTGTTCGGCGGAAACGGAAACAGTATGCTTACAGCTTCGATTTTGCTTGGAATAATGATACTGCCGACAATTATAGGTGTATCGGAAAGCGCCATAAGAAGCGTACCCGAACAGTATTATGAGGGTGCGCTTGCGTTGGGCGCAACAAAGGAAAGAAGTATATTCACAGTAATGCTTCCCGCGGCAAAGTCAGGAATACTCGCTGCAATAATCCTTGGTATAGGCAGAGCAATCGGCGAGACAATGGCTGTTATCATGGTTGCGGGCAATCAGGCGAGAATGCCGGCAGGTCTTTTAAAGGGTATCAGAACCCTTACGTCCAACATTGTTATTGAAATGGGCTACGCGGCAGATTTGCATCGTGAGGTACTTATAGCAACGGGTGTTGTATTGTTCGTATTCATACTGATAATCAACCTTTCATGCTCAATAATCAAGGGGAGGAAGAAAGACTGATGAAACATTTAGGCTCAAAGATATTAAAAGGGCTTGTATTTTTAGCAAGCTTTCTCACCTTTGCTGTATTGATATTCCTTATAGCATACATACTGATAAAAGGTATTCCTAATCTTTCACCAAAGCTGTTTGCGTGGAAGTATACAACGGAAAATGTGTCAATGCTGCCGGCGATTATCAATACGCTTATAATGACGCTGTGCGCGCTTATAGCTGCTGTTCCGCTGGGAATTTTTACAGCTATATATCTTGTTGAATATGCGAAAAAGGGCAACAAGGTTGTGGGAATTATTCGTATAACGGCTGAAACACTTTCGGGTATACCGTCTATCGTGTACGGTCTGTTCGGTATGCTGTTCTTCGTAACGTATCTGAAATGGGGCTACTCAATCCTTGCCGGTGCGGCAACTCTTGCCATAATGGTGCTGCCGCTCATAATGCGTACAACTGAGGAAGCACTTCTCGGAGTGCCTGACACCTACAGGGAGGGCAGCTTCGGTGTGGGCGCGGGTAAGCTCAGAACAGTTTTTAGAATTGTTCTGCCTGCTGCAATGCCGGGCATACTTTCAGGTGTAATCCTTGCGATAGGAAGAATAGTCGGAGAAACTGCGGCGCTTATTTATACAGCAGGTACAGTTGCTGATGTTGCGAATAATCTGTTATCATCGGGAAGAACTCTTGCGATACATATGTATGTGCTTTCAAGCGAGGGACTTTACACAAATCAGGCGTATGCAACGGCTGTTGTGCTGTTGGTGTTCGTACTGCTTATCAACTTCATGTCATCAGCAATCGCAAAGAAGTTTACAGCCAAATAGACGAGGAAAGGATGAAAATTTAACTGTGAAATTTGATATAAAGAATTTAAATCTGCATTACGGTGATTTCCATGCTTTAAAAGGCATTGATATGCAGATACAGGAAAATAAAATTACAGCGTTTATAGGTCCATCAGGCTGTGGTAAATCCACATTTCTGAAAACGCTTAACAGAATGAATGACCTTGTGGAGGGCTGTAAAATAGACGGTACAGTGTTGCTTGACGGTCAGAATGTTTACGGCGATATTGAGGTAAACGAGCTGCGCAGACGTGTTGGCATGGTGTTCCAGAAGCCAAATCCATTTCCGATGAGTATTTATGACAATATCGCTTACGGTCCGAGAACCCACGGTATAAAGTCAAAAGCAAAGCTTGACGAAATAGTCGAGCGTTCCTTGAGACAGGCGGCTATATGGGACGAGGCAAAGGACAGACTGAAAAAGAGCGCGCTTGGTATGTCCGGAGGACAGCAGCAAAGACTCTGTATCGCAAGAGCGCTTGCAGTTGAGCCGGAGGTGCTTTTGATGGACGAACCAACCTCTGCCCTTGACCCTATTTCAACCTCAAAGATTGAGGATTTGGCATGGGAGCTTAAGGATAAGTATACAATAATAATGGTAACGCATAACATGCAGCAGGCGGCAAGAATTTCTGATATGACGGCATTTTTCCTGCTTGGCGAGGCGGTTGAATACGGTGAAACGGAGAAGCTGTTCTCAAAGCCGCAGGACAAGAGAACTGAGGACTATATAACAGGGAGGTTCGGATAATGAGAGAAGAATATACAAGGCAGCTTGAATTGCTCAACAACGAGCTTACCCAGATGGGCGGGCTTATTGAAAGCGCTATCGCAAACGCTGTTAAGGCGCTTGACGGCGACGACCATGCAATAAAGAAAGCGTATGACTTTGAAAAGGACATAAACAGAGCGGAAAAGGAAATAGAAAACCTTTGCCTTAAGCTGTTCCTCACTCAGCAGCCTGTGGCAACTGACCTGAGAGAAATATCTGCAGCAATCAAGATGATAACGGACATGGAGCGTATTGGTGACCAGGCGGAGGATATAGCGGAAATTGCCGCTACCGCAAAGAGTACGCCGTATATGGAGCGTTCAAAATATGTTCAGCGCATGGCAGCCGCTACTATTGACATGGTGGATAAGAGCATAAGCGCTTTTATAAAAAAAGACTTGTGTATAGTTGAAGATGTAATTCATTCTGATGACGTGGTGGACGCATTATTTGATGATGTTAAGAATGAGCTACTCACAGCTATAAGAAATAACACCAATGATGATGGAGTGCTTGACATGCTTATGGTGGCGAAATATTTTGAAAGAATAGGTGACCACGCCGTTAATATTGCCGAGTGGGTGCAGTTCTCAATTACAGGAGAGCTATAATACTTTGTCGGTTTCCCCATTCTCTCCGATAAAGTTTTATATATACCTTTACGAAAAGCCGGTTGACCGGCTTTTTTTTCTTGTACAAGGGAATAATCAGTGGTATAATTATCATACGGAGGATAAGTGTATGCATTATAAAAATATTAAAAGGGGAATATTCATAAGCCGTCCCAACAGATTTATTGCAAATGTGGAAATAGACGGCGCAAATGAAATATGCCATGTTAAAAATACGGGAAGGTGCGGCGAACTGCTTATAAAGGGCGCGCAGGTGCTTGTACAGGAATGTGACAGCGAAACGCGCAAAACAAAGTACGATTTAATTTCCGTATATAAGGGTGATACGCTTGTGAATATGGACAGCCAGTCGCCCAATAAGGCGGTGTATGAGTTTTTGCAGTCGGGCAGACTGTTTAAGGATATAAAGCTGATAAAGCCGGAAAAGAAATATAAAAATTCAAGGTTTGATTTTTATGTTGAAACGGAAGAAGGCAGGATTTTTATTGAGGTAAAGGGCGTCAATCTTGAAATTGACGGTGTCGCGCTGTTTCCCGATGCGCCCACGGAAAGGGGAGTAAAGCATATAAGGGAGCTTATGGAATGTGTCCGTGACGGGTATAAGGCGTATGTGATTTTTGTGGTGCAGATGGGGAATGTAAGGTATTTTATGCCAAATTATAAAACCCATAAGGAATTGGGGGACACGCTGAAACAGGCGGCAGACAACGGCGTTAATGTGCTTGCCTATGACTGCGATGTGACGGAAACAAGTATGACAATTAGAAATGAAATAGAAGTTAAATTATAATTTAGTTTAATGATACTTTTGACTGGGCAAAAGTATCCAAAACCCATTGGAGAGCCGCTCAGCTGCCGCGCTCTCCAAACCTCACACGGCTAAGGGTTTGCGCTCTGTTTCTTTTATGAGAAAACCGCAAATTCTCGAAAAAGCTGAGGGTTCCACAGGGAGATAAGGTCTCCCTTGGTCGTTTAAGGGGTTTCCAAAGGGGGAAATCGAAATCCCCCTTTGGGGTTTTTACTTCTTTTTGCCGCAAAAAGAAGATAAACAATAATTTATCTGTCAACATTTATTTTTGAAAATACTTTTTGAGTATGGCTGTATCTCATCAGTTCTGCCAAGCAGATAATCCACACTGACATTATAAAAATCCGCTAATTTATCAAGTAATGCAAGCGGTATTTCTCTTTCTCCGTTTTCATATCTTGAATATGCAGCTTGTGAACAAGATAATATGCTGGCAATATCACTCTGATGTAAATCTTTATCCTCACGCATATCTTTAAGACGTAAATTCATAATCTCACCTCTGTATTAGTATATCCTATGACAAAATGGTATATTGACAGATATGCCAAAATGGTATATAATATGTGTGAGGTGATAAAATGCGTTTACCAAGAATAAAGAAAATGAGAAAAAAGTATTGTTTAAAGAAAAAAGAAGTTGCAAGATATTTGGGTTGTAAGAAATCGAATTACAAAAAATACGAGGCAGGCAAAGAAGAAATCCCCATGAATTATATAGCTATGCTTGCACAGCTGTACAATACAAGTATGGATTATCTGTATGAGTTGTCAAATGATAAAAGACCGTATCTGTAACAGTACAAAAAAACAGGACGCATGTGCGTCCTGTTTTAATATGTAAAAAAACTTATCTCTGAACTCTTCCAGAGCCATCGCCGCCTGCAAGTGTTTCAACCTCTTCTCTTGTAACAAGGTTAAAGTCGCCGGGGATTGTGTGCTTCAAAGCTGAAGCTGCAACACCGAATTCAAGAGCTTCCTTGAAGTTCTTGCCGTCAACAAATCCGCAGATTGTGCCGCCTGCGAAGCTGTCGCCGCCGCCTACGCGGTCAACGATAGGACGAATTCTGTATTCTCTTGAATGATAGAATTCATCATCATCTCTTGAGTAGATGCAAGCTGACCAGCCGTTATCCGAAGCTGACTTTGAAACTCTCAGTGACGAAATAACATACTTGAAGTCAAACTTTGCAACCATCTGCTTGAAGATGCTCTCATAACCTGCAAGGTTAAGCTCGCCGCTTGTTACGTCTGTGTTTTCAGGCTTGAAGCCAAGAACCTTGTCAGCGTCCTCCTCGTTGCCAATGCAAACGTCAACGTACTGCATAAGGTTTGACATAACCTTCTGCGCCTTTTCGCTTGACCATAGCTTCTTTCTGAAGTTAAGGTCGCATGAAACTGTTACGCCATGAGCCTTTGCAGCCTTACAAGCAAGCTCTGTAAGCTCAGCCGCAGCGTCTGAAACAGCAGGTGTGATACCTGTGAAATGGAACCAGTCAGCACCCTCGAAAATTTCGTCAAAATCGAAATCAGCTGCTGTAGCTGTAGCGATTGATGAGTTTGCTCTGTCATATGTAACGTTTGACGGTCTCATTGACGCGCCTGTTTCAAGGAAATAAATACCAAGTCTGTCTCCGCCCTTTGCGATGTGCTTTGTTTCAACGCCGTACTTTCTCAATGCGGCAACTGCGCATGCGCCGATTGGGTTTTCGGGAACCTTTGTAACGAATTCTGCGTCGTGACCGTAGTTTGCAAGTGAAACTGCAACGTTCGCTTCACCGCCACCGTAGTTGATGTCAAACTGTGTAGCCTGTATGTACTTCTGATTTCCGGGTGTTGATAATCTCAGCATGATTTCACCCATTGTAACAACTTTTGCCATTATTATATTCTCCTTTATTATATTAAATTTCAGGGCTGAGGATAAATCGTTCGGACTGCCGTTTTGGGGAATGTAGATGTATGCTCATACTTCAAATTCCGAAAAATGGTGAGCCGCGCAATTTAGACCAAGCCTTATTTTTTCAGTTCTGCTCTTGCAGCCTTAATATTGGCGATAAATTCCTTAGCTGTTTCTGTGATTGCGTTGTAGTCGCCTGTCTTAGCGCCCTTTGTAAGTGATGAGCCTGCGCCTACCGCAACAACGCCAGCCTTAATCCATTCAGCAACGTTGTCCTTGTCAACGCCGCCTGTAGGCATCATCTGAGCCTGCGGAAGAGGACCCTTGATGTCCTTTATAATCTTCGGACCATACAGGTCAGCAGGGAATATCTTGATTATATCAGCGCCTGCTTCCATAGCTGTGATAACCTCTGTGATTGTAGCGCAGCCGGGCATATAAGGAACTCTGTAACGGTTACAAAGCTTAGCTGTTTCAGGATTGAACGCAGGGCTTACGATAAAGTTTGCGCCTGCAAGGATAGCCATTCTTGCTGTTTCAGGGTCAAGAACAGTACCTGCGCCAAGCATCATTTCACCGTTTGAATACTTTTCTGCCAAAGCGGCGATAACCTTGTCCGCGCCCGGAACAGTGAAGGTAAGCTCGATACCTGTACAGCCTCCGGCAAGGCATGCGTCAGAAATCTTAATAGCTTCCTCAGCGTTGTTGGCTCTTACAACTGCCACAAGACCGCAGTCAGTAAGCTTTTTTAAAACATCTTCTTTTAACATTGGATAATTCCTCCTTGATTTTTAATCTATGGTGATATTTTATCACAAACATGACTTTTTTGCAATATCCTACATAAAAAAATACACCATATCGGATAAAAAACAGTGATATGGTGCAATATTTTATTCATTCCACAGCATGGTATACATAACCTCGTTGTTATACTCATGGCGGATTGCTCCGTCAATGAGAAAGCCAAGACGCGTTGAGAACGCAAGCGCCTTTCTGTTGCGTGCATATACCTCAATATGAAGTATGGAATACTCGGATTTAAGAAAATCAATTATTTCTGTTCCGATACCTCTATTCTGATAAGCTGGATCGACGAAAAGTCCCTCAATTTTGTTATCGGAGCTGACACAGGTGAATGCTATGATTTTACCGTCCTCCATACATACAAAGGTGTCCTTTTCATCAATATATTTTTCTTTTACGTAATCGTAGTATTTCTCCCAGAAGTTCTGTTCGACAAAGGAATTGGAATGTGTTGTTGTTCTTAGCCATAAATCCATGACCTCATAGGTCTGGGAATTATCCATTAATTTTATCATATTATCATATCCTAATTTGTGTTTTATTTTACTCTTTTGCCGTCAATGAACGTCATGGCACATACCGCGTCAAAGCGTGTGGGCAAATCGGTAAACACCGCAATGTCTGCATCCTTGCCAACAACGAGGCTGCCTATTCTGTCATCAATGCGGCAGTTTTTTGCGGCAATTACCGTTATAGCTTCAAGAGCCTTTTTCTCATTCATGCCGTGCTTTACAGCCATAGCCGCACACAGCGGAAGATTTTCGACGGTTATTTCAGGGTGGTCGGTGATAATTGCCACGTTAATTCCTCTGTCTGATAAATTTTTATAGGTATCGAAAGTCAGATTACGCAGCTCAGGCTTACTCCTGTCTGAAAGAGTAGGACCAAGCATCACGGGAAGCTTTTCTCTTTCCAGTATCGGCGCAACCGCGTCGCCGTCTGAGCAATGTTCAATCGTCACGTCAACGTCAAATTCTTTGCCTATTCTTATGGCGCTGCATATGTCGTCCGCGCGGTGCGCATGGATTTTGACAGGGATTTCGCGCCTTAATACAGGTATCATGGCTTCAAGCTTCATGTCAAAGTCAGGCTTTTCATTGTCCTCGCTGTTTTCGCCGTATGCTTCAAGCTGACACAGATATTCCTTTGACTTTATAAAAAGCTCGCGTATCAGTGCCATTGTGCCCATTCGCGTAACGGGCGCTTCTTCCTTTTCGTTGTAAACACATTTCGGATTTTCGCCGAGAGCCATTTTCATTGCGGCGGGCGATTTTATTATCATGTCGTCCACACATATACCGTATGTCTTGACCGCCGCAAACTGTCCGCCAACGGGATTCGCGCTTCCCGGCCCTGTAACAACTGCGGTAACGCCTGCTTTGCGCGCGTCCGCAAATCCGCGGTCAAAGGGGTTTATTCCGTCTATTGCGCGCAGGTGCGGCATTACGGGGTCGCTGTCCTCGTTTCCGTCATCGCCCTCAAAACCGAGGGAGTCCTCAAACATTCCCACATGACAGTGCGCGTCCACAAGTCCGGGCATAACGATTTTGCCTTCCGCATCGATTATCTCGTCAGCGCCCTGAGGGATTTCTTCACCAACATATAATATTTTTTCGTTAAACAATATACAGCCGTTTTTGTAATTTTTGCCTGTCATTGTGATTATTTCAGCATTTTTTATAAGAGTTTTCATATACTTTTTATTCCTAATTCATTAACATAATTAATTGCCGAGGTGGCGGCAACTGCGCCGTCTGCGGCGGCGGTTATAACCTGCCTCAAGGGTGATACGCGTACATCTCCCGCGGCAAAAATCCCCTTGATATTTGTGGCAAGATACATATCTGTTTTTATAAAGTTTCGTTCACAAAGCTCCGCGCCGCAGCTTGCGGCAAGCTCTGATGCAGGTGCTATGCCGATTGCCACAATCGCACCAGAAACCTTTAAGATACCCTTTTCACCTGTCTGCGTATTTTTTATATTAACACTTTCAAGCATTGCGCTGCCGTTAAATTTTTCAACAACAGTATCTGTGATAATCTGAATTTTGCCGTTCTTTTTGACGTTTTCCACAAGGGTTGCTGAGGCGCGGAATTTTTTGCTTCTGTTAATAACGTACACCCTGTTACAGAAGCCTGCAAGATAAAGCGCGTCCTCCATGGCGGTGTTGCCTCCGCCGATTACGCACACGTCCTTGCCCTTAAAGAATGCGCCGTCACAGGTGGCACAGTAGGAAACCCCCGCCCCTGTAAGAATATTCTCGCCGTCCGCACCGAGTGTTTTCGGGTTTGCGCCTGTGGCAAAAATGATTGATTTTGTCATATACGTATTCTTGCGCGTGCGTATTACCTTTACGCCGAATTCTGCGTTTTCGATTGATTTTACATTTTCGGACGCAAATGTTACATCAAATTTCCTTGCATGATTTTCCAGCGCCTTTGCAAGTTCCTCGCCTGACGGGTTGTCCGCAAATCCGGGATAGTTGTCTATCTCGTAGGTCTTAACCGCCTGACCGCCGTAGGCAATCTTTTCAATCACGATAGTTTTCATACCGCCTCTTGCGGCGTATATTGCGGCGGACATTCCAGCGGGACCGCCGCCTATTATGGCTATATCATACATTATTTGTCATCCCTTTCGTTTACATAGGCTTCTATAATATATCTCGGGCGTCTTTTGACCTCTTTGTACAGCTTGCCGATATATTCTCCGATAAGTCCTACTGATAAAAGCTGTACGCCGCCTATGAACCATATTGACATCATCAGCGATGCCCAGCCCGCTCCGGTGTGTCCCATAATTTTCTGTACAAGGGCATATACTGCCATTATGACGGCAATCACGCACACAATTGCGCCAAAAGCTGAAATCATGCGTATGGGACTTATGCTGAATGAGGTTATGCCGTCAAAAGCAAAGGAAATCATCTTTTTGAGTGGATATTTGGATTCACCGGCGAAACGCTCGCTTCTGTCGTAGTACACGCTTGTTGAACGGTAGCCCACAAGGGGAACCATTCCGCGCAGGAACATATTTCTTTCGGGGAACTGGGCGAGCCCTTCTATGGCGCGCTTGCTCATCAGCCTGTAGTCTGCGTGGTTAAATACGATATTCACGCCCATGAACTGCATCAGCTTGTAAAATCCTACAGCTGTGGTACGCTTGAAGAAGGTGTCGGTGTCCCGCTTGTTTCTTACGCCATAAACCACATCATAGCCGTCAAGGTAATGTCTTACCATGTCGGGTATTACATTTATATCGTCCTGCAAGTCTGCGTCAATGGAAATGGCACAGTCACAATCGTCCTTGACGGTCATAAGACCGCCGAACAGAGCGTTTTGGTGTCCTGCGTTATGCGCAAGCTTTATTCCTGCAATTTCTGTATGCTCCTTTGCAAGAGTGTCGATTATACTCCAGGTTTTGTCTCTTGAACCGTCGTCCACGAATACTATTCTGCTTCTGCTGTTGATAAGTCCGTCGGATTTCATGTTGCCGAAAAGCTCCAGCATTCTGCTTGAGGTCTCATGCAGTACCGCCTCCTCGTTATAGCACGGTACTACCACATACAAATTTACACCTTTATCCATAGTGTTTTCTCTCCTATGTTCGTTAGTTATTATTTATTATACAACATTTTTTCGATATAAACAAGTGGATTTTATTGAAATGTAAGCTGTTTGATGATAAAATACCATTTTATGCTTGCATTAATGTATAATTAATGATATAATAGATAAAAGTATGGTTAATGTTGGAACAACAGAGAAAGAATGGAGAAGGTTGATATGAAAAGGTTAACAGCCGCTTTGCTTGCTGCCATGCTGTTTTCAGTATGTTATGCAGGTATAGCTTTTGCGGAAAATATAAATATCAGCGATGCCGCGCTTGGGACGGTTGTTCAGATACGTCATAATATAGACAGACACACATCCATAATCCAGACAGAAAACGGAAAGCTGTTAAAAATGTCGGCGGAAGATATTGCTTCGGCTGATTTTGGCGATTATGATACGAGTGATATAGCCATCGGAACAGATTTGTGTAAAGTGGACGGACAGGCAAAAACGGGGAATAATATAGAAGATGTAATAAACGGTTCAGAGAATAAGATAAATACCCTCAAAGGTAGATATAATGTTCACAGCCTTACGGCATTGGGCGGTTATCCAGAGCTTTTTGCAGACAGCACAATACTGCGCGGCGCAGACGGAAAACGCGCGCAGCTTATGCAGGTCTATCCTGAGGAAATTCCGTCATATCAGGTAATTAAAAATAAGAAGAACATATATATTGAAAATATTGACTTCTATGATTTTCCGATGATTAAATTTGAATACTGCGAAAATATCATATTCAATAATTGTAGTTTCCATAACTTCACGGATAACGGCATAGTTTTCCGCGGATGCAATGATATTTCTGTTGTGAACTGCACGTTTGTAAACAGCGGCAGTGAAATTACGGACTGTACAAACAGTGGATACAGCGTGCGTATCGTCGGAGGTGCGGACTGTCCGTCGGAAAATATACTTATAGAAAACTGTACGGTTAATAACAGCTGCGGCAAGGCAATAAGCTTTGTAGGAAATGTAGATAATTATGTTATACGCAATAATTCAATTAATAACAGTGTATGGGGCGCAATAGATTATTGGACACCTGTTGTTTCGGGGAAGTATGTTAATGTGATTGAAAATAATAGCTGTACAAATATAGGCTTTGGCAAACCATCTGAAAATGACTTAACCGCTGTGTCAAGCGGAGTTGGCTGCGCAGCGATTTTTGCGGGAATGGGTACAACGCTTCCGAAAACCGTTGTTAAGAACAACATCGTTAAAAATGTGGTTGAAACCGGAATAGAGGGGCCATATGAACTGGTGTATCACAACACAATAAAGAATACAGGAGAAAATTCCGCTGTTAGGTATACAGGCTCTACGGAGGCTGTGTTTATCAAGCCTGCCGCTGATTTTGAACAGAAATATATCGGTAATGATATTGAGACGAGAGGACTCAGGTGTTTTTCGTCATACTCTGATAGTGATGAGGAATATAAGGGAATATATATTTTGAGTAACACACTGAAACTAAAGAATGCTGATTCAAGCATAACCTGCAATTACAGCCGTTCGGATATTGAAATAAATTGCCCGAAGCTTAAAAAACTTGTGATACGCGATAATAAGGGCATGATGATGAATAAGAACAGCGTTAATATCTATATTAGAGATAAGAATTATGTGATGGATTATTTTGATTTGGGAAATCCGTGCATGATAGGTGCTGTGCCCGAAAATGCAAGATATTGCTTTAATATAAATAATAATTAATAAGTAAAAAGCTCTGAAA
>JBJEIU010000065.1:0-4129 GCA_051877355.1 Hominilimicola sp. | reverse complement strand
TTTGGGAACGGGTGCAGGAGCTTCGCAAGAACAAACGCCGTCCCACAAAAACAGGTAAAAGCAATATGTTTTCAGGAATCGCTTACTGTGCAGACTGCAAAAGTAAAATGTATTACTGCACAAGTCAGTATTTTGAAAGCAGACAGGATTATTTTGTCTGTTCCGGCGCAAATAAGGGAAAAGATGTCTGCGGCTCAAAGCATTATATCCGTGCGGTTGTGCTTGAAAAAGGCGTGCTTGCACATCTGAAATATGTGATTGGCTATGTTGCGGCTTTTGAACAGCAATTCCGCACAGCCATGGGAGAAAAGCACAAATCAGACGGCAAAAAGAATTTGGCGGCAAAAAAGAAACTACTTGCCAAAGCAGAAAACCGCATTGCAGAATTGGACAGGCTTTTCAAGTGCATTTATGAGGATAAAAGTAAGGGTGTTTTATCGGAAAGCCGCTTTCAAATGCTCTCAAACGATTACGAAAAAGAACAGGAAGAATTTCAGGAACAGGTTGAAAATCTAACGGCGGAAATTACCGAAACAGAAGAACAGTCCGGTAATTTGGAACGATTTATCGCAAAGGTGCATAAGTATTTAGATTTGCAGGAATTAACGCCGGCAATCTTGAATGATTTGGTAAAGCGCGTGTATGTCCACGCACCGCAGATGGTTGACGGAAAACGGACGCAGGAAATTGATATTTGTTATGATTTGGTTGGAATTTTACCACAAGCATTGTTTCAAAAAAATGAGGAAACGGCATAAAAACTATGCCGTTTCTCAAAAACACAAAAAGCTACGATTTTACCACGGACGGTCATTTGACAGCCTTTTTCCGTTTATTACTTCATCAGATATTTATCAACAGCCTCCGCCGCCTGGCGTCCCTCGCGGATTGCCCATACGACAAGGCTCTGACCTCTGCGGCAGTCGCCTGCTGCAAACACGCCGCGAAGACTTGTTTTATGGTCATCCTCGCTTGCGTGGATATTACTTCTCGCGTCAGTGTCAAGCGTAAGTTGGTTTAAAAGCTCCTGTTCTGGGCCCACAAAGCCCATGGCTATAAGCACAAGCTCACATGGTCTTACCTGCTCAGTGCCCTTCACAGGAACAGGCTTGCCTGTTGACCAATCAACCTGCACAGTGTGAACAGCCTTTACCTGACCCATATCGTCGCCCTCGATTTTCGTTACTGTTGTAAGATACTCTCTCGGGTCGCGTCCGTAAAGCTCAATAGCTTCCTCCTGACCGTAATCGGTCTTTTTAACTCTGGGCCATTCGGGCCACGGATTATTCGGAAGTCTGTCTTCCGAAAGTTCGTCCATGATTTCAAGCTGTGTAACGCTGTTGCAGCCGTGTCTTATTACCGTGCCGACACAGTCTGTACCTGTGTCGCCGCCACCGATAACGATAACATTCTTGCCATCGGCGTTTATATACATTCTGTCCTCAAGGTTAGAGTCAAGCAGACTCTTTGTGTTCGCCTTAAGGAAATCAACGGCGTAATGCACGCCCTTTAAATTCGCGCCCTCAACCGTAAGCTCTCTCGGCTTCGTCGCGCCTGTGCAAAGCACTACAGCGTCAAACTCGTTCACAAGCTTTACGGCAGGATAATTCTTGCCGATTTCCGTATTGAGCTTAAAGGTTATTCCCTCTTTTTCCATAAGCTCAACTCTGCGCTTAACAACTTTTTTGTCAAGCTTCATATTCGGAATACCGTACATCAGCAGTCCGCCCGCTCTGTCAGCTCTCTCAAATACCGTTACTCTGTGTCCCATCTGGTTAAGCTGGTCGGCGCAGGCAAGACCGGCAGGGCCGCTGCCCACAACGGCAACACGCTTTTCCGTTGACTTTTCAGGAAGTCTTGGCGTTACCTTGCCCTCGTCAAACATTGTGTCAATAATATGACATTCAATATTCTTTATCGTTACGGCCGGGTCGTGCATACCAAGCGTACACGAACCCTCGCAAAGCGCCGGACAAACCCTGCCCGTAAATTCGGGGAAGTTGTTCGTCAGTGAAAGACGTCTGTAAGCCTCGTCCATATCGCCCCTGTATACAAGGTCATTCCACTCAGGAATGAGGTTGTTAAGCGGACAGCCGATTGACGTTCTTCCTATCTGCTTGCCCGTATGGCAGAACGGAACACCGCAATCCATACATCTCGCGCCCTGAATTTGCAGCGTTTTTAAATCAAAATGAGTATGGAATTCGTCCCAGTCCTTCATTCGCTCCTTCGGAGGTCTGTCCTCGGGAAGCTGTCTCTGATATTCTAAAAATCCTGTTGGTTTTCCCATTATACTTTCCTCCTTTACGCAATTTCTACTTTCTTGCCTGTCACGTTTTCAAATGCGATTAGCATTGCCTCGTCTCTGTCTGTTCCCTTTTCAAGTTCCTCGTCAAGAACAGTTATAACCTTTTTATAATCGTTCGGGATTACCTTGACAAAGTTCCCTGCTTCGTTATCCCAATTTTCAAGAATAGTCTGTGCAACGTCGCTGCCCGTATTCTTAACGTGCTTTTCAAGCATTTCCTTTAGCTTTGCCAAATCCTTGTCTGCCAAGGCTTCAAGTCCTACAAGCTCTTTGTTGCAGTTTTTATCAAGGCTGCCGTCCTTGTTATAGACATAGGCAATACCGCCCGACATACCTGCGGCAAAGTTTCTGCCCGTTCTTCCGATTACCGCAACGCAGCCGCCTGTCATATACTCGCAGCCGTGGTCGCCGATGCCCTCGACAACGGCGGTCATACCGGAGTTTCTTACACAGAAACGCTCTCCGGCAGTACCGCGGATATACGCTTCGCCCTTGATTGCGCCGTAGAAAGCAACGTTACCGATGATTACATTTTCGCTCGGCACAAAGGCTGCGTCAGATGGCGGAACAACGATAATCTTACCGCCGGAAAGTCCCTTACCGATATAATCGTTGCTGTCGCCCTCAAGCTTCATTGTGACACCCGGCGCAAGGAACGCGCCGAAGCTCTGTCCTGCGCTGCCCACAAAGTTAAGCTTTATGCTGTCCTCGGGGAGTCCCTCCTCGCCGTGTTCTCTGGCGATTTCAGATGAAAGGATTGTACCCGTTACACGGTTTATATTTGTGATTTCAAGCTTTGCTTCAATCTTCTTGCCGTCCTTTATTGCCGGCTCGCAAAGCTTCAATAATGTGTTCATGTCAAGCGTCTTGTAAAGCTCATGGTCCTGCATAACATTGTGGTATCTCTCATAGTCGTTTGAGCAGATTTTCGGCTGATACAGAAGTGATGACAAGTCAACCTCCTTAGCCTTCCAGTTATCCTCAATTGTTCTCTGGCTCAGTCTTTCAACGTGACCAATCATCTCGTCAACTGTCTTTACGCCGATTTTAGCCATCCACTCACGCAAGTCCTGCGCAATAAAACGCATAAAGTTTTCAACGTACTCGGGTTTACCGCAGAAACGCTTTCTTAATTTCGGATTCTGTGTGGCAACGCCCACAGGGCAGGTGTCAAGATTACATACTCTCATCATTACGCAGCCGATTGAGATAAGCGGGCCTGTCGCAAAGCCAAATTCCTCTGCGCCAAGCAGTGCGGCAACGGCTACGTCACGACCTGTCAGAAGCTTACCGTCAGTTTCAATTACAACTCTGTTTCTCAGATTATTCATCAGAAGCGCCTGATGTGTTTCCGCAACGCCAAGCTCCCATGGAAGTCCGGCGTGACGCACGCTCGTCTTAGGCGCTGCGCCTGTACCGCCGTCATAGCCCGATACAAGTATAACGTCTGCTCTGCCCTTTGCAACGCCGACAGCGATTGTGCCGACGCCTGCTTCTGAAACAAGCTTTACAGTCACTCTCGCGTCACGGTTTGCGTTTTTAAGGTCGTGGATAAGCTGCGCCAAGTCCTCGATTGAATATATATCATGGTGCGGCGGAGGTGAGATAAGTCCCACGCCAGGGGTTGAGTGTCTTGCCTTTGCAATCCACGGATAAACCTTACCGCCCGGCAGGTGTCCGCCCTCACCCGGCTTTGCGCCCTGCGCCATTTTTATCTGAATTTCCTTTGCATTCTGCAAGTAATGGATATGCACGCCGAAACGTCCCGAAGCAACCTGCTTGATCGCGCTTGAACGACTGTCGCCGTTTTCATCAGGGATA
>JBJEIU010000064.1:0-4196 GCA_051877355.1 Hominilimicola sp. | reverse complement strand
ATGAATTAATCGTATAACAAGTAATTGGCTTGCTTGACGTAATTGACGGCAGAGAGGTTGCTGCAAATACCTGTGATGCAATTGAAAGTATAAATACAAACATTAATAATAACAATAAGATTTTACTTGTTTTTTTCATAATGATTCCCTTTCTTTATTTCCATGTGGTAAATACAGAACTTGGATTTACAGCTGTTCCATTTTTATAAACTTCCAAATGCAAATGCGGACCACTGGCATTACCTGTTGAACCGGTATAACCTATTAAGTCTCCTTGTTTGACACTTTTAGTTTTAAGTGTTATAGTATTGCATTTATATTTACTTGCGCTACAAGGATAAGACAATGATGACTTATAAGTAAGAGCTACATTGTTAAATTTACTGAGATGCGCGCATTTTACAGTATAATTCCCATCACTCGACTTAAATACAATATTGTTACCATAACTCGCTAATTTCCCATATGCCGTTGCATACGATTGTCTGAACTCAACTGTTCCATCAGCAGGAGCATATAACGGTGTTCCAGACGCAGCTTTATAGTCACATTTATATCCATTCGTTGTAGCAGAATAACCTGTCACCGTTATACTTCCTTTTAATGGATACAATAACTTAGCTGAACTAGATGAAGATATATTATTGGTTGATTTTTTCTTAATTTCGCTTGTCTTTACCCAGCCCATCTTGTAACCGCCGGAAACAGGATATACAACTTGCGTGTAGCTTCCCTTTGCCACAAGCTTATAGCAGACATCTCCCGCCGAAATATATCCCAATGAGGTTTTTCCATCTGAACGTCTGTATGTAGTAATCTTACTTGATTGCGTCCATTTTTCCGCAGCTCCTTTCGATATGTCATAGCTTGTAAATGCGCTTCTTGCAAACCACGCTGTTTTTGTTCCGCCGCTTACGGGGTATTTTACTTGTACCGCATTGCCGCTTATTTGTAAAATTTTACATTCATCTGTTGAACAAGATATATATCCGCCTGTTTTTGTCTTTAGGTCTTTTGCGGTGTAAGCGTAAATCTTACCGGATGAATTAATCGTATAACAAGTAATTGGCTTGCTTGACGTAATTGACGGCAGAGAAGTTGCTGCAAATACCTGTGGTGCAATTGAAAATATTAATACAAATGTTAATAATAATAGTATTTTGCTTGTTTTTTTCATCGTAATTTCCTCCCATTTTTTAATAAAGTATGTTTTTATACAATATCTAACTTATTTAAGCTTATACATCCAGCAATGCTCATCAGCACGCATATGCTTTTTATGATATGTACAATACCATTTATTATTTGCACTGCTGTCGTACTCTGCATAAACACACCAACAGCATTTTCTTTCATCAGCCATTTTTATTTCCCTCTTTCAAAAAAACTTTAGTTGTCATAAGTATATCCGATAGTTTGCCCTGATGCATTTGTCACTCTGCCGTCCTTGTAGATGTATCCGATGGTTTGCCCTGACTCATTTGACACTCTGCCGTCCTTATAGATATATCCAGTAGTTTGCCCTGACGCATTTGTCATTCGTCCATCTTTATAGATATATCCGATGGTTTGTCCTGATTCATTTGTCATTCGTCCGTCCTGATATACATACCCGGCAGCATTTCCCGTGACATTTGTAAAACGTGTTGTAGTTTCCGGAATTATATGTGATGGCGAACCATTATTGTATGTTTCGCTTGATGAGCTTGTTGCTGCATTTTTAAAAAATTCTGTAATACAATAATAAACAATAAACATAGGCGCACATAGTCCTATACCCAACATTGCCCAAAACAAGCCAAATTTATTTCCCTTTGGAGTTTTTCTTAGCTTAAAGAGGTACCATACTATAGCCGGTATACAATATATCAGAGAAAACGGTGCAAGTAGCTTCATTTCTTCCTCAAACATATACATCGGAACTCCGATTGTGAATGGTGTAATAATAAACGCCGCAAATATGAAGCTTGATATATAACCAAAGGAATCATTATAATGATTTAATATTGTCTTGCGTTTGTTGTACAAAATAATACTCAGTACAAAATATGCAATTATGGCAATCGGAAACGCTAGAATCAAGAATTTCACAATTTCATCTCCATTCAATGATTATTTATATCCATAGAATCTCTCAAATCTTTAAAACTGCTAACAACACCTTTTATTGCATCTTTTCCCTCATCTGACTTAAGAAAATCAACCGTGTTTTTACCAATGGCTTTATTATAAGATTTTTTTATTTCCTGCTTAGAGCCATAGCCAAGACCACAGTATAGATTAAAATAATTTTCATTTTTTATGGATTTTCCGATTAAAAACCAATCTATAATCCAACCAACGAAACACAATCCGCAAGTAAACAGCTTTACAATTCCGTACACGTAACTACCAGCATAAAATCTGTCAATCCCGAGCCATCCAAGAAAAACAGATAGTGCAGCCCCGACTGCTGGAGATTTCAATTTTATTGTGTTTATTTCGCTGATGTTTTTATTGGATTTTTCTAGGATAGTTTTAACGCTTTCTAAGTCCTGTTCATTGAAATATTTTTTATTCTGTGCTATATATTGACTAATTTCAGAAATATTCTCCATAATTTTTCAACCCCTCTCCTATTATTTGTTTGCTGCATTCCTCATGGGCATATATGTTGTGTCTTCATAAATAAATGATTCTATAATACCTCCGTTTCTATCTTTTAACTCACATGAAACACTATCCTTGTAAATCCTCCTTTCTGTAAGAAGTTTTCTTCCTATAATTGTACTATTATTCTTCCTGTTTGTCAATAATTTTATGAAGTATAATTCCTATATAGATTTAAAAGGAGGAACTAAAATGCTTATTTTTGATTATAGAATAATAGGCAATAAATTATTAGCTACAAGAAAAAAAGCTGGTTTGACCCAAGCAGAGCTTGCAGAAGTTGCTGGGTTATCTGACAGAACATATGCAGATATTGAACGAGGAAACGTAAATATGAGAATGGAAACATTTCTACGCATTTGTCAAGCCCTCCATATAACACCCGATGATATTTTAACAGAAGGAAAAAATTCACTTGCCGAAAAGCAATCAGATATTTTAGAACAACTAAATAATTGTCCCTCAAAAGAAAAAGAAACTGCACTTGATTTACTGACGGTGTATTTACAATCACTTGAACAATAATTCTCATTTACAATATATCACACCAACTTATTATTGTAACTTGATTCTATTGATTATACAAGCATTTGTGGGTTGACAAAAACTATAATTAGGGTTATACTATAAATAGCAAAAACTTAGGAGGCAGAACATATGAATGGATTAGGTGAAAGATTGCGGACATTGCGTGAAAGTACAATGATGTCACAGGCGAAGTTTGCAAAAGAAATTGGCTCATCGCAATCGGCGATAAATCGTTTTGAGAACAACCAATCAGAGCCGAATTGTACGATAATGCTACGATATGCGGATTACTTCAATATCTCAATGGATTATCTTTACGGCAGAACGGACAAGCCGGAGGGCATGGCGTATGAATTTAAGCCGAGGTTTGACACAGACAACGAACAATTTAAGCAATTCATTGAGATGTGCTTTGACCCGCAATCGCCATTGAACGGAAAATTAAAACAGACATTATTTGATATGATAAAGGAGAGTGATACTTAAAACATGAGAGCAGTAATTTATGCGAGATATTCTTCGGATAATCAGCGTGAAGAATCTATTGAAGGTCAGCTAAGAGAGTGCAGCGCTTTTGCAGAACGAAAAGGATATACTATCGTTAAAACCTATGCTGACCGAGCAATATCCGGTAAGAAAGCCGATAATCGTCCACAATTTATGCAGATGATAGCTGACAGTAAACAAAAGTTATTCGATACAGTCATTGTATGGAAAATTGACAGATTTTCAAGAGATAAATATGACAGCGTTTTCTATAAAAACATGCTTAAAAAGAATGGAGTAAGCGTCATTTCCGCCACAGAACCGATTGACGATACTCCCGAAGGTCAGCTTATGGAAAGCATTTTTGAGGGATTTTCGGTGTACTACATAAAAGACCTGTCATTAAAAGTCAGCCGCGGCATGACGGAAAATGTTTTGAACGGTAAATTTAACGGCGGCGCAATGACTTTCGGTTATCGGATTGATGAAAATAAGCATTTTCAACCTGACCCGAATAATGCACCGATAGTACA
>JBJEIU010000063.1:0-18891 GCA_051877355.1 Hominilimicola sp. | reverse complement strand
TGAAACAGCTGTTGTATCAAGCGCGAGCGAGGAAAAGCTTATAGCTAAGTTCTCTGCTGCAACTGAGAGTGATATTGAAAAGACAACAACAAAGACAATTACTCTTGATGATAAAGAGGACAGAACAATAACCGTAACAAGAGAGGGTACAGAAGTAAAGCTTAGAAATCTTAAGAAGAATGATGTTGCTACAATAAAAAGAAGTCTTGATGACACAGTTGTTGATATCGTAGTAACAGGTGAAAGCATTACAGGTACTGCTTCGGGTATTACAAAGAAGCTTAACGGCAGCAAGGCTACAATCAACGGTGAAAGATACGATGTTGCAAATGTTGCTGTAGGCGATTTAAAGACAGGCTCACAGTGCGTATTCTATCTTGACATGTTCGGAAGAGTAGCTTATATTGAAGGTTCAACAGGCGGCAGACTTGACTCCGGTGAAAAGTATGGCTGGTTGATGGACGGCTATATGTCTGAAAATGGCAGCGATTATGTTGTTAAGATTATGACATCTGACGGAAAGGCTCAGGAATTCCAATTTGCAAACAGTGTAGATTACTGGGCTCCGGGTAATTTGATAGGTTCTGTTTCAAAGTCAGGGGATGATATGGAAGACATCGTTGATGAGCTTCTTGCGAATGATGGATTCCCGCATATGTGGGTAGGAACAAGACATACAGACGGTACGACAGCAGATGGTGAAAGACGTTATACATGGGAAAAATCCTATTCAGTTCGCCTTGTTAAATTCAAAGCAAATTCGAGCAACCAGCTTTCAAGACTTTACTGTGCTGTAAACGTTGTAAATGAGGCTGAAAAGTATTACAGTGCTGATTCAGATTATGTAAAAGATGGTAAAAATATTACAGATCCATATGTGCCAAGCAGTGATATTTCAAGATTAAAGGATTCAAATGCTCTTATATTTGATATGACGAATAAATCCGGAAGCACTCTTGTAGGTGGTCTTGTAGGTGGTTACGTTATTACTGATGACATAATTCAGTTTGGTGTGCCTAAGACTATATCAGATTACAAGAAAGCTGATTCATATGAGATTAAGAACGTTGTTTCTGCACAGTATAATTTAAAAGAAAATGGTCTTTCAGATGACTATATTATTGCTGATTTTGACGGCACGTCACCGGCGGCAATTATCAGATTTATTGATGATGCTGATAATCCGGTTAACCCTGCTGATTTGGATAATGTAAGCGGTCCGTCATCTATGGTTGTTGATGATATCGACATAGGCTATGATGATGATGACAACATAATCTACACAATTAACGGTTATTTAGGCGGCAACAATGTATCAGTAACAACCAGAAAGACAAGTGCTCTTGCTGAGGTTACAGGATATAATGACAAGAAGTATGCAGTTGGCGATGTTTTGTGGAAGGGAACAGATACTTCAGAGAACTCTTTGACAGATTATATTGATACCGGTGATATTATTATTACAGATGGTACATATATTCTGCTTTACGCTGACGCATCTGCTATATATGAACAGCTTAAGAATGGCGAAACACCGAGCAAGTACGTTCAGGGTTCTGAGACACGTAACTACTTCTGGTTCGACAGAATAAGCGATTCAGATACGGACGATACTCCTTGGATGAGAATAGGCGCAAATGTTCTTTCGGCTGATGTGAAGTTAGGTATGGATATTGTCGAAATTGACCTTTCACAGAACAATGTGAACAAAGCAATTTCAATAAGCGATGATCTTGCTACAATAGCTGATGTAGAACCGTATCGTGCGGATGATGAAGAATACGATTACGGATTTGCACGATTTGCAAATAAGGGAATACTTCAGGAAGTAATAATTTACAGAATTAAGCCGTGATTATAATTTATTTCTGAATATGACAACGGACACGAAAGTGTCCGTTGTTTTTTTGTGCTTTGAAAAAATATTTTAAAAATTTTTGACTTTTTTTCAAAAAGGTATGGTATTTTAATCGGAAATACGATATAATTATAAGATAAAATGACTATCAATGTGTACATTTGCAGTTATGGTCAAATTAATACAGAAAGGCGATGGAATTTGTTATGGAAGAAATACTGAATATTTTAGACAAGGAAAAGGGCAATATCTCACGAGCCAAAATCGCGCAGATGCTTGGTATAGAGGAACAGGAAGTCGCCGACAGTATTGAAAAAATGGAAAAGGAAAACGTAATCGTCGGCTACAAGACTATTGTGAACTGGGATAAGACCGATAAGGATGTGGTCACAGCACTGATTGAGCTGCGCATAACTCCCCAAAGAGGCGAGGGCTTTGATAAGGTGGCGGAAAGAATATATAAGTATCCGCAGGTAAAATCATTGTACCTGATGTCAGGCGCATATGACCTTGCTGTCACGATAGAGGGGAAGAGCATGAAGGAAGTGGCACTGTTTGTCGCCCAGAAGCTTGCTCCTATGGATTCGATAATTTCAACAGCAACACATTTTGTACTGAAAAAATATAAAGAGGAAGGAATTGTATTCGAGGATGATGAAAAGGATACAAGACAGGTGATTACGTTATGATAGATTACGATAAGATTGTTTCGCCCGTTGTTTCGGCGCTTCCGCCATCGGGCATAAGAAAGTTTTTTGATATAGTGGCAGAAATGGAGGATGCCATTTCCCTTGGCGTCGGTGAGCCTGATTTTACAACTCCTTGGGGCATACGCGAGGCAGGCATTTATTCACTTGAAAAGGGGCAGACACATTATACCGCCAATGCCGGTCTTATGGAGCTGCGCGAGGAAATTTGCAGATATAATCAAAGAAAATTCGGCGTTACATACGACCCGAAAAGCGAGGTGGTTGTAACGGTTGGCGGCAGTGAGGCAATTGACCTTATGATAAGGGCGATTATAAGTCCCGGTGACGAGGTGCTTATACCAGAACCTTGTTTTGTATGCTATAAGCCGCTTACAATTATGGCTGGTGGCGTGGCTGTGCCGATTGAAACGAAGGAGGAGGACGAGTTCAGGCTTCTTCCCGAGCAGCTCAAGGAGAAGATTACAGATAAGACAAAACTTTTGATTTTGCCTTATCCTAATAATCCCACAGGCGGAGTTATGTCAAAGGCAGATATGGAGGCAATTGCCGAGGTTTTGAGAGGTACTGATATAATGGTGCTGTCAGATGAGATTTACGGCGAGTTGCGCTACAGCGATGAGGGTCACATTCCTTTTTCAAAGTTTGAGGGTATGAGAGAAAGAACAGTTGTTGTAAACGGCTTTTCAAAATCCTTTGCCATGACAGGCTGGCGTCTTGGATATGCGCTCGGTCCTGCAAAGCTTATCAAGCTTATGACGAAAATTCACCAGTACGGTATTATGTCCGCGCCTACCACAGCGCAGTTTGCGGCTGTTGAGGCGCTTCGAAATTGTGATGATGACGTGGAGGAAATGCGCCGCGAATACAATTACAGACGCCGTTATATCGTGGACGGCTTCAGGGAAATGGGACTGAGCTGTTTTGAACCGCTCGGAGCGTTTTACGTGTTCCCATGCATCAAGTCAACTGGAATGACAAGCGAGGAGTTTTGTCAGAACCTTTTGCAGGAGGAAAAGGTTGCTGTTGTGCCGGGCAATGCGTTCGGCGAAAGCGGCGAGGGCTTTATACGCTGTTCATATGCCTATTCAATAGAGAATATACAGGAAGCCTTAAAGAGAATTGAACGATTTGTGAAAAGACACAGTAAGTAATTAAAAGTTATAAGATAAACAGGAGGAAAACATGGATACAAAGTATATATTCGTAACAGGCGGAGTTGTTTCGGGACTTGGCAAGGGTATTACAGCCGCATCACTTGGCAGATTGCTTAAGGCAAGAGGATATAAGGTTACAATGCAGAAGTTTGACCCATATATCAACATGGACCCGGGTACAATGAGCCCCTATCAGCACGGCGAGGTGTTCGTAACGGACGATGGCGCGGAAACTGACCTTGATCTTGGACACTATGAGAGATTTATTGATGAAAATCTGAGCGTCAATTCAAATGTGACAACAGGTAAAATCTACTGGAACGTCATCTCAAAAGAGCGTCGCGGCGACTATGAGGGCAGAACTGTTCAGGTAATTCCTCATATCACAAATGAGATAAAATCAAGAGTGTACCGCGTTGCAAATACGCAGGATACGGATATTGTTATTACGGAAATCGGCGGTACGGTAGGCGATATTGAGTCAACGCCGTTTCTTGAATCAATCAGACAGGTACAGACAGAGGTAGGTAAGGAGAACTGTATGTACATACACCTTACCCTTGTACCCTATCTTTCAACCTCCGGCGAACAGAAAACAAAACCGACACAGCACAGCGTTAAGGAGCTTCTGAGCCTTGGTATTCAGCCTGACGTGCTTGTGCTGAGAACAGAAAAGCCTCTTGAGGAGGGACTGGCTGACAAAATCGCTTTGTTCTGTAATGTGTCTCCTGATTGCGTAATAGAAAATCTTGACCTTGACACGCTTTACGAGGTTCCTCTTGCGCTTGAGGGGGAGGGGCTTGCAAAGGTGGTTTGCAAGCGTCTTGGTCTCGAGGACAGAGAGCCCGACCTTGAAAGCTGGACAAACATGGTGAATGTTGTAAAAGACCTTATGAACGGCGGCAAGGACGAGGTTACAATTTCTCTTGTAGGTAAGTATGTTTCACTTCACGACGCATATATAAGTATTGTAGAGTCCCTAAAGCACGGCGGAATACAGAATTACGCAAATGTCAACATAAACTGGGTTGACAGTGAGGAGGTTACTTCCAAGAACGTTGACAAGCTGTTAAAGGGCTCGGACGGTATTCTTGTGCCGGGCGGATTTGGCGACAGAGGCATTGAAGGAAAAATTATTGCGGCTCAGTACGCAAGGGAGAACAAAATCCCGTATCTCGGTATCTGCCTTGGTATGCAGATTGCGGTTATTGAATATGCAAGAAATGTGCTCGGATACAAAGATGCACATTCATCTGAGCTCAATCCCGATACAACTCATCCTGTCATTGACCTTATGCCGGAGCAGCGCGATGTAGAAGATTTGGGCGGCACAATGCGTCTGGGACTGTATCCATGTAAGATTACACCGGGTTCTTTGGCTCAGAAGGTTTACGGCTGTGATTTGATTTATGAAAGACATCGCCACAGATATGAATTTAACAATTTCTACAGAAATGAAATTACTGCGAAGGGTATGATTATTTCAGGTCAGTCACCTGACGAAAAGCTTGTTGAGATGGTGGAAATTCCTGACCATCCATGGTATATAGGCGTTCAGTTCCACCCTGAATTCAAGTCAAGACCAAACCGCTCACATCCGTTGTTTGCGTCATTTATCAAGGCGGCGCTGGATAAGAAGTCGGGTAAGTAATAAGGCTGATTTCAGCAGAAAAGGAAGATTAAGTTGAAAAATTACTGGAAATATATAAAGCCGTATACGCTGTTTTTCATACTTGGCCCCATTCTAATGCTGACAGAGGTGGCAGGTGAAATTGTGCTGCCGAAGATTATGGGCACAATGATAGACAATGGTATAGGCGATGCCGCGGCAGGCTTGGGCGTGGGGTATATAATTTCCCGCGCGGCAATGATGATTGGTTTTATCGCTATTATGATATTTGGCGGTGTTGCAGGACATTATTTTGCGATAAAGGCATCGGTATGCTTCAGCGCCGATTTGAGACAGGGCGTATTTGAAAAGGTGCAGAAGTTTTCATTCAAAAATATCGACAGTTTTTCCACAGGTTCGCTTGTGACAAGGCTTACAAATGATATTACACAGGTGCAGAACATGGTGCGAATGCTGCTTATTATGGCTATGCGTTCACCCGGATTACTTATCGGAGGCATTATCATGGCATGCTCTATAAACAGCCGTCTTGCGCTTGTGCTTGTGGTGGTAATTCCCGTGCTTGCAGTTGTTATTGCGGCACTTCTTAAAACCGCATTTCCGCGTTTCGGCATTATGCAGAAAAAACTGGATAATCTTAATTCGGGAGTGCAGGAAAATATAACAAATGTAAGAGTGATCAAGTCGTTTGTAAGACAGCAATTCGAAACGGAAAAGTTTGCAACGGCAAATGAGGATTTAATGAATTCGACATTGCGGGCAATGAAGATTGTCGTGACGACTATGCCTGTTATGACGCTTGCCATGAACATAACCACTCTTGTGGTAGTATGGACAGGCGGAAACTTTGTTGTCGGCGGCAGCATGGGTGTGGGTGAACTAACGGCGTTCACCACGTATATTACGCAGATACTTATGTCACTGATGATGGTTTCAATGCTGTTTTTGCAGCTTTCGCGCGCTCTTGCTTCCTTTGCGAGAATAGGCGAGGTGCTGAATACAGAAGTTGACCTTACAGACGAAAATTCAGCATATAAGGACAGAAAGGTTACAGAGGGCAGAGTTGAATTTAAGAATGTGTCCTTTAAATATTATGAAAAGCGTAAGGAAAATGTGCTGGAGGATATATCCTTTACAGCCAATCCGGGCGAGGTTGTAGGCATAATCGGAACAACAGGCTCGGGTAAAAGCTCGCTTGTGCAGCTTATCCCGCGTCTTTATGACGTTACAAAGGGTGAGGTGCTGGTAGACGGAATAAACGTCAAGGATTACGGTCTGAAACATCTTCGTGACGGCGTGGGTATGGTATTGCAGAAGAACGTGCTTTTCAGCGGTTCTATTGAGGATAATCTGCGCTGGGGTGACGAAAACGCGTCTATGGAGGAAATTCGTGCGGCTGCTAAGGCGGCGCAGGCGGACGGGTTTGTTACAGCCTTTAATGACGGCTACGACATGGAGCTTGGACAGGGCGGCGTAAATGTGTCAGGAGGACAGAAACAGAGACTGTGTATTGCGCGCGCACTTTTGAAGAAGCCTAAAATCCTTATTTTAGACGACAGTACAAGCGCCGTTGATACAGCTACAGAGGCAAGGATAAGACAATCCTTTGCCACAAGTCTGAAGGATTCCACAAAGATAATAATCGCGCAGAGAATTTCATCTGTAATTGATGCTGATAAGATAGTTGTTCTTGAGGACGGCAAAATTGCGGGTATAGGAAGCCACAGTGAGCTTATGCAAAGCTGTGAGGAATACCGCGATATTTACTATTCTCAGATGGACAAAGAAAAGGAGGTGTCGTGATATGCCTCCAATGGGACCTCCGGGAAACAGAAATGAAAAACGTTATGCAAAAAAGCAGAAGCCAAAGAACACAAAGGCTACCATAAAAAGACTTTTTGCATATCTGAGGAATGAACGGTATAAAATTGCAACAGCTATTTTCTGCGTTATGCTGAGTTCCGCGTCAACGCTGTGCGGCTCATATCTGTTAAGACCTATTATAAATGGTCTTACAGAGCCGTCAAAGACAGCCGAGCAGAAGATTGCGTCCCTGATGGCAGGACTGGTTGTAATGGCGGTTGTGTATTTTATCGGCGTTGCGGCAACGTATACCCAATCACGTATTATGATAAGCGTGTCACAGGGTACGCTTAAACGTATAAGAGAGGATTTGTTCGGGAAGCTTCAGAAGCTGCCCGTAAGATACTTTGACCAGAACCCCACAGGCGATATAATGAGCCGTTTCACCAATGACGTTGATATAATCGGTGAAATGCTCAATTCCACGCTTGTGCAGATTTTTTCGGGAACGATAACCCTTGCAGGAACACTTGTACTTATGATATACACAAACTGGGTGCTTGCGCTTGTGACGATTGTATTTTCGCCCGTTATTGCAAAGGTTGGCGCCACAATTGCGGGAAAATCACGTAAGTATTTCAGCGCGCAGCAGTCGGCGCTCGGTAAGGTAAACGGTTATATTGAGGAAACAGTAACCGGTCAGAAGGTCGTAAAGGTGTTCAACCACGAGGATAAGGCGGTTGAGGAATTTGGGGAGCTTAATAATGACCTTAAAAATGTTCAGGTCAGGGCGCAGTTCATAGGCGGAATTATGGGACCATGCATGAACGCTTTGGGTCAAGTAAACTATACGCTTACAGCCTGTGTAGGCTCAATAATTGCTTTTATGTCACGCTGGGGGGGCGGAGTGCCGTTTGCCAGCCTTGATATAGGCGGACTTACTGTTTTCGTAAACTTTTCAAGACAATTTTCGCGTCCGATAAACGAGCTTTCGCAGCAGCTTACAAATATTATGTCTGCGCTTGCGGGCGCGGAACGCGTATTTGAGGTTATGGACCAGGAAAGAGAAAAGGACGAGGGCAAAAAGCTTGAGATAGAACACGTTCACGGTGATGTTGTTGTCGATAATGTGACCTTTGGTTACAATCCTGACAAAACTATTCTTAAGAATGTTTCAATATACGCTCATCCGGGTCAGAAAATCGCGCTTGTTGGTTCAACAGGCGCTGGAAAAACAACGATTACAAATCTTATCACGAGATTTTACGATATAAACGAGGGCAAAATCACAATTGACGGTGTTGACATAAAGGATATAAGCCTTGAATGTCTGCGCAAAAATATTGCGATGGTTTTGCAGGATACGCACCTGTTTACGGGTACTATTATGGAAAATATCCGTTACGGACGTCTTGACGCGACAGACGCCGAGGTGCGTATGGCGGCGCAGACCTCCTGCGCGCATATGTTCATCAAGAATATGACTGACGGATATGACACAATGCTGACGGGCGACGGCTCAAACCTTTCGCAGGGACAGCGTCAGCTTATAAATATCGCAAGAGCCGCGCTTTCAAAGGCTCCTATACTTATACTTGATGAAGCAACCAGCTCAGTCGATACTAGGACTGAAAAACACATAAACGAGGGTATGGACGCCCTTATGGAAAACAGAACGACCTTTGTGATAGCGCACAGATTGTCTACAATCCGTAATGCGGACGCCATCATGGTGCTGGAAAACGGCGAGATTATCGAGCGCGGCAGCCATGAGGAGCTGCTTGAAGCAAAGGGCAGATATTACGAGCTATATACAGGACTTAAAGAGCTTGATTAAGAAAATTATGCCTGCGGCATAGAAAGGGATGGTTATAGATATGAAGGTATACCAATTAATATATACCTCTGTACAGCACAGCCTGTCCGACCCGGAACTCGGACTTGTAAATCAGTCGGGGCTGCGCGTATTTTCCTGTACACAGGGACTTACAAAGCGCAACATTGACGAGATTATAAGATTTGCAACCTACCGCATTCCGAAGAACAATGAAATTGAGTACAGCCAGACTCCGTGCGACCCCTCAGTTCCCGAGCTGTTCCCGAAAATTTTCAGAACGTTCTCTCTGTCGGACGGAAGATACGTGGCAATGCAGATTTCATATGCCGGCTATGATTTCGACGGTCAGCCGGGCAATGTGTTTGCGCATGCGTTCGTGTTTGACGATGTGGACGATGACTTTATTCCCGAAAGGTATCTTGGTCATCCCATGTACCGTACGCACCTTAAAGAAAAGGATTTGAGCGGGCAGATTGTTCATTATTTAAAACCCCTTGACGCTATTGCGCCTACGGAGGGACTTGAAAACAAGGTTATTGATTTTATTGATTCCCACAAGCATGAGCTTACGTATATTCTTGATAAAGCCGTGCGGCTGCTTACATCGGATGATATTAAAAATATATGTATAGCCTCGGGTGACAGTGAGCTTACGCAGATGTATCTGCTGTCGCTTAAATGGCTTCTTCCGCGTGATGCGGCGGAGCATATGGGTATATCTACCTATAATGTATACCTGCCCTCAGATAAGCAGAAGCAGATTATCTTCCACGGCACGGTAAAGGGCAGAAACAATATAACTATGCAGGCAGTTGAAGCGCGTAAAAACTGTGTTTATATTGATATTGAGAATACAAAGTTTGACCGCAGTGCGGTATCTATGCTGTTCCGTTTCAGCGTGCAGGAGCTTCGGGAAATTTATGCGAAGTATAAATTCACCTCTGCCGCTCAGCTTCTGGATTGGGAGGCTACATTGGAAAACACCTCAAAGACAGGTATTGCAGGCAAGCTGATAAGACTTAAAAAATCAGCAGGTGACCATGCGTTTAAGACTCGTGTGCTTGAAATTTATCCTGCCATAAATGATTTGAATATGGCAAAGGTCAGATTTGAATTGTCAAAGATAATGTTTGATAATCTGGACTTGTTCGAAAATGAAAAGAAAAGGGTAACGGAGATATATATGGGGCAGTGCCTTGAAAAGCTGTGCTCAGGTGAAAATCTTGACATGAGCAATCCGTTTACCGATGATGAAACGGCAAAGGAGCAGGCAGACGCCATATGCGCCAATCTGCCTCGCTATATGGATACTATCCGTGATAATTTTGATAAAATAACTGATAAGAATAAAATTGTGTTGCTGTCTTTCCTTGCAAGTGTGAAGCACGCGTCCGGAAAGGATACATGGAAAGAGCTGTTTGACAATAAGGAAAATCTTAAGCTGTTTGTGCTTATGGCATCACAGATTGTCATAACAGGTAGCGGATTAAATGCTTTTACGCCTGTGGAGGGCTGGGAGAGCAGTGACCTTGCCGAATTGGTTGCGTATTTTGACGCCTCCACAAAGGATGTTTTCCTGAAAAAAAGTTGTATAAAATTTATCTATAACAATAAGGACGAGGATTGGGAAAAATACGGCGTATCCATGACGAAGCACATCAAGACAAAAGGACAACAGGAACAGGATATTCAGAAAATACGCCGTATGCTGTCAAAGGTCGGCTATATCCCTTATCAGCGCGGAACATATGCAAGCGTCAAGGGTGAAGTCACCGATGACATACGAAATAATAATTCACCGCTTTTAATCTCCAGACTGCTTTATGCGGTGTACCGCTGGCAGGGCACTTACGGTAATCAGATTGAGGCAGAAAAAACTGCCAAGACGGTGCGTGAACTGCTTTTGGAAATGAGAAAAACTCAGAACTCATGCTATAATTTTATGATTCCTAAGCTGGCGCTTGAGATAATAGAATCGCCGGGACATTACCACGAGGTCATGGTAAATACGGAAACAGTGCCCCCAAGCTTCTGGAACTGGTTTCTGATAGGCTATAACAGATGCAAGAGGGACGAAGATAAAATGCTTGCATATACCAGAGTATACAATGCGAGCAAAATGAGGATGTCAAGAGTACCGGCAAAGAAAAAAATACGTGAAGCATTTCAGGATGTAGTTGAATAGGAGAGATAGAGATGAATTTGAAGAAAAAAGTTATGGTATTATTCGCTGCAGGAATTGTGGCATTGTCAGCATCACCGCTTGTATTGGCGGCAACTCCCGAGCCTGCGGGAAATACAGAACAGGCAGTTACCGAGCAGACGACGCAGCAGACATCAGCTACTGTAGCGCCTGCGGCTCCAATTTCAGGAGTACAGACGGCAGATGCCTCCGAATTAACAAACAAGAAGTATCTTACAAAGGGCGGAGCGGCGTTTTGGTTTATTTTCACGATTATTTTAAACGGCGCGCTAAGCTTCTGGATTGGCAACAGGTTTTATCGTCTTGCCAGAAAGGATAACCATGTGTCAGGTGAAATAAGAGCACTGAGAAAAGATATTGAAGAAAAATTTGTAAAGAGTGTGGGCGGCTTTGCGGAGCAGGAGGTTGATATAAATAACCTGAACGAAAGTCTTGCCATGGACGACGAGGGTATAAAGCCGATGGAGAAACAGCCTGTTTTGCGTGAGGTAAGCGCCGAGGAGGAGGAACGCTTCAGAAGATGGGAGGAAGCCCAGTCAAAGCCTAAGAATGAGCGTGTAAGACCGAAATCTGCGGTTAAGGAGGAGCTTGATGAGGAGCTTGACGATGTTAAGAAGATAAGAAGAAAGAATTATCAGCCTAAGCGTTCTCTTGACGATGAAGTTTTTGAGGAAGAGGATAACAGCGAGGATTTGGGTGAAACAAAGGAAATCAAACTCCGCGGCGAGGGAGTAAAGTCAAAAGCAAAGGAAATTCTGGGAGATATTTTCCCGTTTAAAGAGGACTAATATTAGCTTTATGCAGGGCTGTCGACAAATTTTCGGCAGCCCTGTATAGTATCACATGGAGGTGACGGACATGGAACAAATGAATATGTTTGACGACCGTGAAAAAAACGCGCCGCTTGCCAGCCGTCTGCGTCCCGAAACGCTTGACGAATACGTGGGACAGCAGCATTTGGTGGGCAAGGGTAGAATCCTCCGTCAGATGATAGAGAACGACAATATTTCCTCCATGATATTCTGGGGCCCTCCGGGGGTAGGCAAGACCACCCTTGCGCGGATAATCGCGAAGCAGACAAAGGCGGATTTTGTGGAGCTGAGCGCTGTAACCAGCGGTGTTAAGGAAATCAAGGAAATAATGAATAACGCCGAGCAGGCGAGAAGAATGGGAATACGCACCATGCTGTTCACGGACGAAATACATCGCTTTAACAAGGCGCAGCAGGACGCGTTTCTTCCCTATGTGGAAAAGGGCAGCATTATCCTTGTGGGCGCAACAACGGAAAATCCCTCCTTTGAGCTTAACTCGGCTTTGCTTTCGCGGTGCAAGGTGTTTATTTTGAAAGCACTGGAGGAGGACGACCTAAAGGAAATGCTCCGCCGCGCAATAGAAAGCCCCAAGGGCTTTGGTGATATGAGAATAAACATAGATGATGATAAGCTTTTAGCTGTGGCGCGGTTTGCCAACGGTGACGCGCGCACTGCGCTAAATACTCTTGAAATGGCTGTTTTCAACGGGAAAATCAATTCTGACGGAAGCGTTGGTATAGATGATGAAATTCTTGCGCAGTGCATGAACAGGCGTTCGCTGATGTATGATAAGAACGGCGACGAGCATTATAACCTTATTTCCGCTCTCCATAAGTCCATGCGAAACAGCGACCCTGACGCGGCGGTCTACTGGATGAAGCGTATGCTTTACGGCGGCGAGGACCCGTTGTATATTGCAAGGCGGCTTGTGCGCTTTGCAAGCGAGGACGTTGGTATGGCGGACAGCGGCGCATTGCAGGTGGCTGTTTCGGTGTATCAGGCGTGTCACTTTCTCGGTATGCCCGAATGTGATGTGCATCTGGCGCACGCGGTGGTGTATCTGTCAATGGCGCCCAAGTCCAACGCGCTCTATACGGCATGTCTGGAATGTAATAAGGACATAAACGAAATGCCTGCCGAGCCTGTGCCGCTGCATATACGCAACGCTCCCACAAAGCTTATGAAAGAGCTGGACTACGGCAAGGGCTATATTTACGCCCATGACACTGAGGAAAAGCTGACAAAGATGCGGTGTCTGCCTGACAGCCTGTCGGACAGGCGCTATTACCGTCCCACAACTCAAGGCAGGGAAAAGGCGGTAAGGGAACGGCTTGAAAAGATTTTAGAATGGAAGAAATCCTGAAGAGAGGTTGATAATTACAATGAACATCAAGGTCAGAGAATTTACAAATCAGGATATTGCGGAGGCAAACGCAATATGGAATAAAGTCGTTGAGGAGGGCGTAGCTTTTCCGCAGGAGGAACTGCTTGATGAAAAAACGGGCATAGAATTTTTTAAGTCCCAGTCTTTTACGGGCATTGCCTATAATGAAGCTACAGGCGAAATTATCGGACTGTATATACTTCACCCGAACAATGTCGGCAGATGCGGTCATATATGCAACGCAAGCTATGCCGTCCGTTCTGATTTAAGAGGACAGCATATCGGCGAAAAGCTTGTTATTCACTGCATGGAGCAGGCTAAAAGACTTGGCTACGGCGTGTTACAGTTCAACGCTGTTGTCAAAACAAACGAGAGTGCGCTTAAGCTGTATAAAAAGCTGGGATTTACGCAGCTTGGCGTTATCCCCAATGGCTTTCGAATGAAAGACGGTCATTATGAAGATATTATTCCGCATTATCATGTATTGTAAGGAAAGAGCGTAACAAGTGAGGATTTTTGATATGAATTGTGTACTTCCTTTTATCCGCGGCAGGGTCTGCATGGTGACAGGCGGCGGAGGGTCAATCGGCAGTGAGCTGGTGCGTCAGCTTGCGCGCCTTGACGCGGCAAAAATCGTAATTGTTGATATATATGAAAACGGCGCATATGATGTGAAATGCGAGGTCGGTGACACGGTCACGGTGGAGATTGCGTCCGTGCGCGACTATGACAAGATGGATTATATCATGTCACAGTACAAGCCCCACTTTGTTTTTCATGCGGCGGCGCATAAGCATGTGCCGTTTATGGAGCAAAATCCCGAGGAAGCAGTCAAAAACAACATACGCGGTACGGAAATAATGGCGCAGCTTGCCGAAAAATACAGTGCGGACAACTTTGTGCTGATTTCCACCGACAAGGCTGTTGAGCCGATAAGTGTCATGGGCGCAAGCAAGCGCATATGCGAAATGCTTGTGTACGAAATGTCACAGAGCGCAAAGCTTACTAAGTTTACTGCGGTGCGGTTTGGTAACGTGATTGGTTCAAACGGTTCTGTTATACCGCTGTTTAAAAAGCAGCTTGAACGCGGTATTGTGACAGTTACGCACATGGAGGTTACGCGTTATTTTATGACTATATCACAGGCGGTTGAGCTGGTGCTTAAGTCGCTTGCAGTAGCACAGGGCGGCGAACTTTTTGTGCTTGATATGGGCGAAAGAGTAAAAATTCTTGACGTTGCCGAAAAGGTTATACGAGACGCAGGTAAAGAGCCGTATAAGGACGTGAAGATAGAGTTTACGGGACTTCGCCAAGGGGACAAGCTGCATGAAAAGCTGTTCTATGACTTTGAGGCGCCCAAGAAAACACAATATGATAAAATATTGTGCGTACAGGGCAGCAGTATAGAGGGACTTACGCCTAAAACGGAAAAGCTGTACAAATTAGCGGCGGAAAATGACCGCGCGGGAATAATCAAGCTTATGATGAAAATTACTGATAAGGACTTAATCAGGAGGATTTAATGGATATACACGAAATTTTACAGACGGCAGGACAATATCTGTATATGGCGCTCACGGCACTGTGGGAGGGTATACAATGGCTGTGGGCGGCAATATGCGACTGGGCATCAAAAATTCCGCTTCCTACTGCTATAAAGCTGTTCAGCAATGATACCGCAAATAAATACCTGTTTTTCTCAGTGGCGATTTTCTTGCTTATTATGAATATATGGGCGTTTTACCTGTTTGGACAGGATAAGGCAAACGCAAAGAGAAAACAGCGGCGTATACGTGAGAGCAAGCTGCTCAAGGTATGTTTTTTCGGCGGCGCAATCGGCGGAATTATCGGTATGAATGTGTTCCGACATAAAACACTTAAGAAAAAGTTTTCAGTAGGCGTTCCGATAATGTTTGTTTTGCAGCTGATATTGGACAGCTTTATACTGGGATTTTTAGGTTTTTGGACATTTTTTTAAAATGGTATGGAAATTTTGTACGGAATGTGGTACAATAATATAAGAGATGTATCGGAAAGGAAGATGCGGCAGTGGAGTTAAAGGATATTTTATCTGAAAATGACAAGCTTAGAATAATCCAGGAACTTGTACCGGGCAAGCAGATTACGCTTGCGCACGTGATTGCAAGTCCCGACCCGATTTTATATACAAAACTCGGACTTAATCCGGAGATAGATTTCGGCAGAAGCGCAATCGGGATATTGACTATGAGTCCTGCCGAAACAGCGATTATTGCGGCTGATATTGCTACAAAGACGTCGAATGTTGATTTGAGCTTTGTCGACCGTTTCAGTGGCACGCTTATAATCACGGGCATGGTTGCGGACGTGGAAACATCGCTGCGCGCCATTATGGATTATGCGGAAAAAAATCTTAAATTTACCGTCTGTGAGATAACAAAAACATGAGAAAAATAATACTTGTAGGCAGGAGTGAGTGCGGAAAGACCACACTTACCCAGGCGCTTAAGGGTGAAAAGATACATTATCACAAGACACAGTATGTGAACAGATTTGATGTAATTATTGATACGCCCGGCGAATACATACAGACCAAAAATCTTGGCAATGCGCTTGCCATGTATACCTTTGAGGCGGACGTTGTGGGTATGCTCATAAGCGCGAGAGAGCCTTATTCGCTTTATCCGCCGTGTGTAACGCCTGTGTGCAACAGACCGGTTATCGGAATTGTTACTCAGATAAACGAGGACGGTGCAGACCCGGACAGAGCAGAAAGGTGGCTTCGCCTTGCCGGATGTGAAACGGTGTTCCGTGTGGACTCCAAAACGGGCGAGGGTGTTTGGAAAATAATTGATTACCTTCGTGAAGATGATGATGTTCTGCCCTGGGATAATGAAGAAAATAAAGAAGATATATAAGGGGACTACTGCATGGTAGTCCTTGTTTAATAAACGGATAAAAGAGGTAGAAATATGGAACAGAAGGAGTTAAAAGCTCTCTTTGGTGATATAGCTGACGGAAAAATATCGGTTGATGACGCAATGCTGAAATGTAAGGGAATGCCCTTTGAGGACATAGGCTTTGCCAAGCTTGACCACCACAGAGGCATACGGCAGGGTATACCCGAGGTTATTTACGGAGAGGGCAAGACGGCGGAGCAGATTGGAGAGATTGCGGAAAAACTGCTTGACGCGGGACAGAAAACCGTAATAATAACGCGAATGGACGCTGAAAAGGCAAAAGACGTAAAGAAGAGAGTACCGCTTGAATATCACAAAACAGGCAGTATAGGAATTGCTGGTGAAATGCCTAAGGCGGAAACAAAATCAAGTATTGTTGTTGCCACAGGCGGCACGAGCGATATTCCTGTTGCTGAGGAGGCTGCGGTTACGGCTGAGGCTTTCGGTAACAGCGTAAGGCGTCTGTATGACGTGGGTGTTGCCGGAATACACCGCCTTTTTGCGCATTCTGAAGAAATTATGAGCGCAAAGGTCATTGTCGCCATTGCGGGTATGGAGGGCGCGCTTGCCAGCGTTATAGGCGGCATGGCGGATTGTCCTGTCATAGCCGTGCCGACAAGCGTAGGTTACGGCGCATCTTTCGGAGGTCTTTCCGCACTACTGTCAATGCTCAATTCCTGCGCAAGCGGAGTCAGCGTTGTAAATATTGACAACGGCTTTGGCGCGGGATATCTGGCAAGTATGATTAATAAAATGGGAGATTAATATGAAAACACTTTATTTTGAATGTAATATGGGCGCGGCAGGGGATATGATAATGTCCGCACTGCTGGAACTGCACAGCGAGCCCGATAGCCTTGTTGAAAAATTGAATAAGCTTGGTATTCCCAATGTAGCCTTTAAGAAAAATATGTCTGCAAAGTGCGGAATAAGCGGCACGCATGTGGAGGTGTCTGTCGGAAAAATGGTTGAGAATGAGCATATGCATGAACACCATCACGCGCACGTACATCACCATGACCATATTCACACAGGTATGCACGAGATAGAGCATATTATAGGACATCTGGATATTCCTGAAAAAGTGAAAAATGACGCAATCGGTATATATAAGCTGATAGCTGAGGCGGAAAGTCATGTACATGGCTGTAAGATAGGCGAAATACATTTCCATGAGGTTGGCACAATGGATGCAGTTGCGGACATTGTGGGAACGTGTCTGCTGATTAATGAGCTTAAAGTGGATAGGATAATAGCGTCACCGATAAATGTGGGCAGCGGTCAGGTCAGATGTGCACATGGTGTACTGCCCGTGCCTGCGCCTGCTACGGCGTATATACTGCGCGGCATACCAGTTTACAGCAATGATGTGCGCGGAGAACTTTGCACCCCCACAGGCGCGGCAATTTTAAAATATTTTGCACAGAAGTTTGTGTCTATGCCCGTCATGAAGATTTCCAAAATCGGTTACGGTATGGGCAGCAAGGATTTTGAAACAGCAAACTGCATAAGAGCAATGATTGGTGAAACGGAGCATAAAAGTGATACCGTGTTGGAGCTGTGCTGTAATCTGGACGATATGACTGGTGAGGAAATGGGATTTGCAGTAAACAGGCTTTTTAAGGCAGGCGCGCTGGACGTGTTCACAACGCCCATTGGCATGAAAAAGAACCGCCCGGGTATTATGCTTACCTGTATCTGCCGTGAAAGTCAGCGCGAGGAAATGCTCGGCTTGATTTTCAAGCACACGTCTACTATCGGTGTGCGCGAATATATTTCAAACCGTTACACACTCCACAGGACAGAGGAAACCGCCCATACACAGTACGGCAATGTGCGCGTGAAAAGGTCGTCGGGTTGGGGCGTTTCAAAGGTAAAGGCGGAATATGACGACATGGAAAAAATCGCGAAAGAAAATGATATAGCAATCTCGGATATAAAGCTTGATTAATGCTATATCGCCTAAATTTATAAATGTGTTCATTAAAAGATACTCTATGCAGAGTATCTTTTATTATTATACTTATTTCCCGCAGTTTCTACTATATCACTTAAATTATTTTTTACTTTTTCTATGTCCTGTTGATGTCCTTTGGGGTGTATAATGTATGATATAAGTAAATTTTAATCAAAAAATTTACTACAAAGGTGAAAAAAATTTTATCAATCATTATAGCACTGGCGCTTTTTATGCCGATGCTGTGCGCGTTTAATATTGTTAAACCGCCCGCGGCACTTTCAAGCTGCTGGCGAACTGGATTGCGTCAAACAAGAAGTTTGAAACGGACACAAAGGATTATAAGGATTACTTCAGAAACGGCGCGCTATGTGTGCTGGAGCATAAACAAGTAACTATTGACCTCAACGGTCACTGCTTAAGCCGCGGTATGGTTAACTATGGTAGACATGATCTTGAATTAACAGCATAAAGCAGTCCAAGAATATGTTCTCACTCTTTCGAAAGGGTATCTATGAAAGATGTGGTAGCAGTTTTGGTTGCAATCAGCGTATTTTGAGGGTAATTTGAAATATGGAGAAAATAAAAAATGACCCGAAATCCA
>JBJEIU010000062.1:0-4216 GCA_051877355.1 Hominilimicola sp. | reverse complement strand
TTTGTTGCCATTAAGATACTTCGCGACTCGCTTGAGGACGAGAAAAACATTGTTTCAAATTTCATAAAGGAGGCGCAGTCCTCCGCCAGTCTTGTGCATAACAATATAGTATCCGTTTATGACGTGGGAGAGGAAAGTGGACTGAACTATATGGTTATGGAATATGTGGACGGTATTACCCTTAAGGAATACATAAAGCACAAGGGCGCGCTTCCATGGCAGGAAGCCTGTGATTTTGCCATCCAGATAGGACAAGGCATAAATGAGGCGCATTCCATAAATATCATACACCGAGACATAAAGCCGCAGAATATTCTTATGACGAAGGATAAAATCCTAAAGGTTACGGACTTCGGTATCGCAAGAGCGGTTGCGGGGGAAACAACCGTTGTGGGCGGAAGCGCTTTGGGAAGTGTTCATTATATTTCACCCGAACAGGCGAGAGGCGGCTTTACAGACGCGAGAAGTGATATATATTCACTGGGTATCGTGCTGTATGAAATGCTGACGGGCAAGGTGCCCTTTGACGGCGATACAGCAGTAAGCGTTGCGCTTATGCACCTTGAAAAGGACCCCGTAAATGTAAAGTGCGTAAATATGGATATCCCTACAGACCTTGCATACGTGACAATGAAAGCGATTTCAAAAGAACAGCACGCGAGATACCAGAACGTGCAGGAATTTGTGGACGACCTTCACGCAGTGCTTGCGGACGAGCCATTGCCCAGCCGTGAGGAGATGTACAGAAAAACTCTTCATGAGGAAGAAGCTGCTGTGGCTGATGATGACTATGCAATAGACGATATTGATATTCCTGATATTACAACTGATGACGAAGAAATAGATGAACTTCCTGCAAGAGGACGAACAAAGAGAAAGACCGAGGTTAAGAAAAAGAGCAAAAAGCAGAAAAAAGAGGACAGAATAGCGGTTGTTCTTGCAATATCCACAGTTGTGGTTGTGGCGCTTTTGGCGCTTGCCGTATATTTCGGACTAAATATGAGCAAGGAATCAATGGTTCCCGATTTTACCAATATGACAGTTGAGGAAGCAACTGCCCAGGCGCAGAAGGCAGGACTCAAGATAGCTGATGAAATAGAGTATTCACTTTCGGATACGATTGCTGAAAACTGCGTAATTTCACAGGATCCTGAACCTAAAAGGGTTGTTAAGAAAAACAGTGAGATAAAGCTTGTTGTATCAATAGGTTCTTCGGGCGGTAACATTTCAGCGCCGGATGTTGTTAATAAGCTGTTTGACGAGGCCGTGGAAGAAATTCTGAATGCGGGTCTTAACTACACGGTTAAGGAAGAGGAATCAAAGGATGTTCCTGCGGGATATATAATCCGTCAGACGCCGCTTGCAGGCACGAAGCTTAATAAGGATGATATTATAAACCTTCATGTAAGCAAGGGCAATACAGGTGAGAGCGCACAGGCGACTCCGGCAGGTGAAAGAGTTTCTGTTCCGAGTATAATAGGTTTGGGCAGAGACCAGGCTGAAGCAACTTTGAAGGCTAACGGACTTAATCTTGGAAACGTTTCGAGAAAAGCATCCTCCGCGCCTGAAGGCACTGTAATATCCCAAAGTCCTGAACTTGGTAAAAATGCGCTTAAGGGTTCATTTGTAAGTGTTGTTCTTTCAAGAGGCGAAGAAACGCCGGCGAGTGATACTCCTCAGACACAGGCAACGGAAAGCCCGGCAGAAAATAATAACAATAACAATAATAATGACAGTGCTAATCAGAGCAATACCGCAACAGGATCATCTTCAAATACGGGCAGTACTTCATCGGAGGAATCCGGTGGTTCATCAAATAAAACATCAACGAGAACCTTTACGGTAAAAATTCCTGATACAGCGAATGATACTGTAGATGTGGAAATCGTAGCCAACGGACGAACAATCCACAGCGCAATGCACTCAAAGGACGAGGGGACTGTTTCGGTTGAGATAACAGGCTCAGGCACAGCCGAGGTTCAGGCTTATATTGACGGAAGTAAGATAAGCGATAAGACTATCAATTTTAATTAGAGGATATTATGACTGAAAATGTTGGAACTATAATAAAGGGTATCGGAGGCTTTTACTATGTAAAGGCCTCCGGCCGTGTATATGAATGTAAGGCAAGGGGAGTTTTCCGTAAGCAAAAAATAACCCCCATGATAGGGGATAAGGTTGAGATTGAGCTTAGCGGCGAAAAGGGCAGCATTGCCGGAATTTTGCCGAGAAGCTCTTTTCTTGTAAGACCGCCCGTGGCAAATGTGGACACTATGATGCTTGTAGTGGCGGCGGCGTCGCCCGAGCCGAATATGTTTCTTATTGACAAAATGCTTGTAAATGCTGAAATAAATAATATTGAGCCTGCCGTGTGTATCAATAAAACGGATATAGTGCGGCGCGATGATATAGCGGACATATATTCAAAGGCAGGATACAAGGTATTTTCAGTAAGCGCGGAAAATAAAGATGGGACTGCTGAGCTTATGGAATACCTCAAGGATAAAACAACAGCCTTTGCCGGTCTTTCGGGTGTGGGTAAATCCAGCCTTCTCAGCATTATAACTGAGGACAGCCTTGAAACGGGAAGTGTGTCCGAAAAAATCCAGCGCGGAAAGCATACCACTCGCCATGTTGAGCTGTTTGAACTGAAAAACGGCGGCTTTGCGCTGGATACGCCCGGATTCAGCTCCCTTGAGGTTGAGGGTATAAAGGCGGAGGATTTGTGGCAGTATTTCCCCGAAATGTCAGAATCGCAGAACAAATGCCGTTTCCGCGGATGTTCGCATGTAAACGAGCCGGATTGCTTTGTAAAGGAAAAGGTAAACAGCGGAGAAATGGCATCCTCACGCTACGAAAGCTATGTTCAGCTTTATAATAAACTAAAATCAGTAAAGGAATGGGAAAAGAAATGATACTTTCACCATCTATTTTAGCGGCAGATTTCGGCGTGCTCGCCGACCAGATAAAAAGAGCGGAAAACGCAGGGGCGCAGTGGCTCCACATTGACGTAATGGACGGACATTTTGTGCCGAATATTTCCTTTGCAATGCCCGTAATAAAGTCGATACGCAAGTATACAGATATGTTTTTTGATGTGCATCTTATGATAACGCCGCCCGAAAAATATATTGATGATTTTATAAACGCGGGCGCTGACGGAGTGACCTTTCATATAGAGGCAACGGAAAATCCTGATAAGTGTATAGAGCTTATAAAAAACAAGGGCAAAAAAGTCGGCATATCGATAAATCCCAACACTCCCGTATCTGCGATTGAAAAATATCTTGACAAGGTGGATATGGTGCTTGTTATGAGTGTTGAACCGGGCTATGGCGGTCAGAAATATATTGAGAGCGTAAATGAAAAGATAAGATATATACGTGAAAAAATGGGCAGCGACTTTGATATTGAGGTTGATGGCGGTATAAACGCAGATAATATTGACATGGTGCTTGAAACGGGAGCTAATATTGTGGTTGCAGGTACGGCAGTGTTCAATAACGATATTGAAGGCTCTGTAAAGGGATTATTGAGATAATGAGAGCAGTAATAATCGGTAACGGTGATATAAAGGATTATGAATATATAAAGGGAAAAATCTGTAATACAGATTTTATAGTCTGCGCAGACGGCGGATATAACAATGCGATGAAAATGGATATAATGCCCGATGTGCTGATAGGCGATTTTGACAGTGCGAGCGGGTTTGAGAACGTTGCTGAAAGGATTAAATATCCGAAACGAAAAGACTTTACGGACGGAGAACTTGCCGTAATGTATGCGGTGGAGCATGGCTATAACGATGTTGTATTGATTGCGATGACGGGCGACCGACTTGACCATACAATAGCCGATATACTGTTGCTTGATAAGTGCGAAAATGGCATGGTAATAGACGATAACAATGAAATTTATCTGCTTAAGGATAGACTTGAAATTGAGGGGAGAAAGGGACAGACGCTGTCCATAATTCCTATAAACGGCGACGCGCAGGGAATAACAACAAGCGGACTTGAATATCCGCTCTGTGATGAAACGCTGCATTTTGCGTCAAGCCGCGGCATAAGCAACGTAATGCTTGACAGTAAATGTGAAATAACCATAGAACGGGGTATGGCATTTGTAATAAAGGTGGAAAAGGCATGAATGAAAATATAATTTATCTTGACAACGCGGCAACTACACAGCCGTCGAATGCGGCTGTTGAAGCAAT
>JBJEIU010000061.1:0-4216 GCA_051877355.1 Hominilimicola sp. | reverse complement strand
GCTGTAAAGTATCTGCTCGGCGAAGGAGATTTGCTGACAGGCTATTTGCTTACCTATGACGCGCTGAAGATGGAATTCAGAAAGGTAAAACTGCCTGATGAGGTAAAGAATTGCCCTGTATGCGGTGAAAATCCGACCATTAAGGAACTTATAGATTACGAACAGGCAGAATGTGATGGAATACTTTGAGGAAGTGATTCTTAATGAAATTTAATACAGCATTGCTCCACGGCGGCACGCATGGCGACGCGGCAACTGGTGCAACACTTACACCGATTTACCAATCGAGCGCGTTCGGACAGGAAAGCGCGGAGAAGATAGAGAAGATTTTTCATAATCAATCATCGGGCTTTGCCTATTCGCGTATTTCAAACCCAACCGTTGCCGCGTTTGAAAGCAGAATTACATATCTTGAGGAGGGAATAGGCTCTGTTGCCACGTCCTCAGGCATGGCGGCTATTACGTCCGTATTTCTGAATATCCTGCAAAGCGGCGATGAAATTATTTCCACCTCGTCGGTGTTCGGCGGTACGCTGGATTTGTTTCGGGACTTGGAGAATTTCGGAATAAGGGTCTGTTTTATTGACAGCATTACAAAGGAGAACCTTGACAGAGCGGTAAATGAAAAAACAAAGGCGGTATTTGCCGAAACCATAGGTAATCCAAAGCTTGACGTTACGGATATAAGTAAGTCAGCAGAACTGATACACAGCTATAATCTGCCGTTTATTCTTGACAATACCACGGCGACTTCATATCTTGTAAAGGGTATAACGCATGGCGCGGATATTATCATAAATTCGTCCTCAAAATATATAAACGGCAGCAGCAATTCAATAAGCGGAATAATCACCGACAGCGGTAATTTCAAGTGGACGGCGGAAAAGTACCCGTCCATGAGGGAATATGTGAAATTCGGACAATTTGCCTTTATCGCAAAGCTGCGTAAAGACACATTCCGCAATATCGGCTGCTGTTTAAGTCCCATGAACGCCTATTTCAATACGCTCGGTATAGAAACCTTGAGTCTGCGCATGGAGTGTCATTGCAGAAATGCTTTAAGACTTGCGGAGTTTTTTGAAAATCAGGACGGTGTGCGCGCGGTGAATTATCCGCTTCTGAAATCAAGCCCGTATTCTGATATTGCAGAGAAGCAGTTTAACGGAAAAGGCGGTGGAATACTTACAATCCGTCTTTACACAAAGGAGCGCGCATTCGCGTTTATAAACAAGCTTAAATATGCGGTAAACATAACCAATATCGGGGACACTAAAACGCTAGTTATACATCCCGCCTCAACGATTTATGCGCACAGCACAGGAGAGGAAATGAAAAAAGCGGGTGTGTATGATGATTTAATCAGAGTGAGTGTCGGCATTGAGGATATTGACGATTTGATTGAGGATTTTGCCGGGGCGCTTGAATATGTCAATGAAAATCACGGCTACAGGAGTGATGAAAGATGAAAATATCAACAAAAAGCAGATATGCCATACGCTTGATGATTGATATTGCCGAAAATGAATATAACGGAAATGTGTCAATGAAGGAGGTTTCCGAAAGAACCAGTATATCCGTGAAATATCTGGAGCAGATAGTGAATATACTATGCAAAACAGGCTTGGTAAAAAGCCAGAGAGGCTCACAGGGCGGATACCGTCTTGTAAAAAATGCAGACAACTATACAGTGGGGAATGTTATCCGCGCGGTGGAGGGGGATATTTCCGATTCATATATAACTGATGACGGCGAAACGGTAAACAGTTTCTGGCATGGGTTGTATGACGTTATAAACAATTATATGGACAGCATGACCATCAGTGATTTGATTGAAAAGAAAAAAATGAATAACGGATTATACGAATACTACATCTGATAAAAAGGGGGAGCAAATATGTACAGGACCATGCTTGTTTCGGGCAGTAACGATTTGCTTTGCGAATTGAAAAATCTGCATATTTGGGGCGAACCCTCTGAATTTGAAATTTCCGCGGTAATAAAGAGCGGTGATGAAGCATACCGTGAATTGTACCGCAGAAGATATGACCTTGTTATTTGCGAAACAGAAGTAGAGGGCATGGACAGTCTGGAGCTTTTACGGCGCGCAAAAAGTGAAAAACTGTGCGGACGCATAGCCTTTTGCAGCAGCGAAGCCGATTTTGAATACGCAAGACAGGGGATAATTCTCGGCGCTTTTGACTATTTTGTGTCACCTTTTCGGGAAATTCAGTTTTATTCGGCTTTCAGCAGAATTAAGAATAAAACAAATGAAAATAAGGCGGTTGAGATTTACCGCGCGGACGAAATTATAAATATGTTCAAAAACCATGACACGGCAATAAATGAGTACATATCTGATGTTGCTGATGAGATTTACTCAAGCGCAGAGGATAACGTATCGGCGGAGAATATTCTGCGTGAAATTTATAAAACGGTGGTGGACGAGATATTCAGGTCCAATCCGTGGCTGGATTTATACAAATCCTGCAAAAGCTTTTTTATTCCGGAAATAAGCGACATGGGATATGGTTCGTATAAGAAGTATTTTAAGGAGATGCTTTCGGATTTATTCCGTGAATACTGCGGGCTTTTTCCAAAAGTGAACAATACAAAAATTCAGGAGGTAATATTATATATTCTGAACAATCCCGAAAGTGATTTGAAGCAGAAAACGATTGCCGCTGAGTTTTATATTAACAGTTCATATTTAAGCACGGTGTTTTCTGCTCAGACACAGCTTCGATTTGTGGATTATCTTACCGCGGTAAAGCTAAAGCGTGCAGCATGGCTTTTGCAGAACACAACAATGAAAATTACGGAAATAGCCGAAAGGCTGGATTACAAGGATATAGGATATTTTTCAAGGGTATTTAAAAGACAGTACGGAGTGACGCCGACGGAATACAGAATACCCGACAATTATAATTATCAGATATAACGTATTTGCTATACGGGGGTGACGGAAATGAAAAATCTGCTTGGTTATCAGTCTACGGAATATGACTGCGGCCCGACTACGCTTATAAATGCAATAAGATTTTTGTTTGAGCGTGAGGAAATACCTCCTGAAATTACTAAAACAATAACTCTCTACTGCCTTGACGGCTACAATGAAAGCGGAGAGGCGGGCAAGAGCGGCACTACCGCAATGGCAATGGTGTTTTTGTCAAGCTGGCTTAATCAGTTCGGCAAAATCAAAAGATTTCCCATATATACCTCCATTCTTGAACCGAAGGATATTTACATAGGTCAGAGCAGCGCCATTGTGGAATGTTTGCAGCAGGGGGGCTGTGCAATTGTCAGAGTAATGCTGGAGGGCGGACATTATGTATTGCTTACCGATGTGGACGACAAATATATCTATCTCTTTGACCCATATTATGATGAGGTAAGGTTTGGAGATGGGATAGACGTTATCTGCAACGCTCCCAAAAAAATGAACAGGCGCGTAAAAAAGGAAATTTTCAATAGTGAAGGTACATCTGATTACGCTTTTGGAGAGGTTGATTTAAGGGAATGTATGCTGCTCTACAACACAGGCACGCGAAAGACCATTGACACAATTGAATACATAATTTAAAAAGCAGCCAATCGGCTGCTTTTTAAATGTTCATAGCGTCAAGAGCTGTAATATATTCAAGTGTAGGTATAAATTCGTTTCCATGATTTGTACCTTTGAATATGCAGCTGCCGTTTTTAAACGCCATAAGCTGAGTCATGGGGAATGGTTCCCAGCCGTTATTGTCAAGCGGTTGCGTGGAAAATATAATTCCCTCATCAAGTCTTTTAAAGGAAAGAGTATCACGCATGTTTTTATGCACGTATAAGATTTCACCGTCATGAATCATAAGATTAAGCTTGTTTCTCGGTGAAAGCACCGTCGTTGCTTTATTTACGATAAAGCATCGTTGCTCTTTGGAAAGAGGTGCGTCATTTAAAATAACCGCCTTGTTTATTTCGTCAAGCAGGTACAGAAATATGCGTTCGGAATCCGTGTCGCCCGACTGCTCGGAAAGATACCTTGCAAGCTGTACGCCAGAATAAATCGTGCCGTTATGGATAAGCGTCCAGCGTCTGCCCGATGCGTCAAAGCCTGTGTATGGGTGGCAGTTGTCATACTTCGTTGCGCCGACCGTGGCAAGACGGATATGAGCGAGAATATCTGTCTGCGGCTCTGTTTCGTCTATTATCTTCTTTATTATGCTGCTTTTTCCCG
>JBJEIU010000060.1:0-18984 GCA_051877355.1 Hominilimicola sp. | reverse complement strand
CGGAGGACTATACTAATGAATAAAAACGTACTTACAAAAACACCGGTGGTATGCGCATTAGCGATTTTATGCTGTATACTTTGGGGCAGCGCAACACCGTCAATAAAAATCGGTTATGAGGTGTTCAGCATTGCGTCCGGCGATACCGCCTCGCAAATTCTTTTCGCAGGCATGCGCTTTGTGCTTGCTGGTATACTCACGATACTGTTCGGAAGTATTATAATCAAAAAGGCGCTTGTGCCGAAGAAAAAATCGCTTTCTTCAATCGCAAAGCTTGCAATAGTACAGACAATTTTGCAGTATGTATTCTTTTACATAGGACATGCCCATACAACAGGCGTAAAGGCGGCAATCATAAACGGCTCAAATGTGTTCCTTGCGATATTGTTCGCCGTATTTATTTTCAAGTATGAAAAAATGACATGGGTCAAGCTGCTTGGCTGTATAGCCGGTTTTGCGGGTATTGTGATAATCAATCTCACAGGCAGCGGAATTGACATGAGTATGTCCTTTGCGGGCGAGGGAGCGATACTTATTTCCGCGGCGGCATACGCGCTCTCATCGGGCATGATAAAGAAATATTCACAGGACGAAAATCCTGTGGTGCTCAGCGGTTACCAGTTCTTTCTCGGCGGCGCGGTAATGGCAATAGCCGGACTTATTGCAGGCGGAAGAATTTCAGGTTTTACGCTAAGCTCAACTGCTCTGCTTATATATCTTGCAATGATTTCATCGGTTGCATATACGGTGTGGGGAATACTGCTCAAATACAATCCTGTCGCTAAGGTTTCGGTGTTCGGATTTACAAACCCTATTTTCGGAGTTATCCTTTCGGCTATATTCCTCGGCGAAAAAAATCAGGCGTTCGGCGTGCAGGGCATAATTGCGCTTGTGCTTGTGTCGTTCGGCATATTTATAATAAATAAGGCAAAAAAATAATTGAAATTTCTTTTTGAATATACCCTTGACAAGCTGGAAATAATATGTTATTATTACAGTCAATAAAAGGGAGTAGCTTGCGCCGTAAGGCGTAATATGATGTCGTCAGTACGGTCTTATGACCCGTATCATATTCTAAGAAGCAAGACTTTTGTTGCAGATATTTTGTGCTGCGATAAAAGTATTGCTTTTTTTTGTATAAGGAGGTTAATTAAATGAATCCCTATCAGATGAAAAAGGAAGCCGTTATGGAGGCTTTAGGAACAAGTGAAAATGGTCTTACGCAAAGACAGGCAGAGGAAAATCAGAAAAAGTTCGGCAGAAACGAGCTTGCCGAGGGCAGGAAGAAAAATCCCTTTGTGCTGTTTCTGGAGCAGTACAAGGACTTTCTTGTAATTATACTGATAATTGCGGCTATAATATCGGGAATACTGGGTGATGCGGAAAGCGCGGCGGTAATTTTTGTGGTTATCACCATAAATGCAATTCTCGGCACAGTTCAGCACCTTAAGGCGGAGCAATCTTTAAACTCCTTAAAGGAAATGTCCGCACCCACAGCAAAGGTAATACGTGACGGCGAAATAAAGGTTGTCGCAGGCGCAGACGTTACCGTAGGCGATATTGTTGTGCTTGAAGCAGGGGATTACGTCTGCGCGGACGGACGCATAATTGAAAACGCGTCGCTCAAAGTGGACGAAAGCGCCATGACGGGAGAAAGCGTTGCCGTGGAAAAGCAGGAAACGGTGCTTGACGGCGAAAAATCGCTTGGTGACAGGGTTAATATGATGTATTCAGGCAGCTTTGTAACCTACGGCAGAGCGAAAATGGTCGTTACCGCCACAGGTATGGAAACAGAAATAGGCAAAATCGCAAGACTGCTGAAAAACACGCAGGAAAAGAAAACTCCATTGCAGATCAGCCTTGATAATTTCGGCAAAAAACTGTCTTTTATCATAATCGGTATATGTATTATTGTAATGGGTCTTACGCTGTTCCGCAGCAAGGGCGGAATAACGCTTAATGTATTTTCGGACGCGTTTGTGTTTGCGGTAGCCCTTGCCGTTGCGGCAATTCCCGAGGCTTTAAGCTCAATTGTCACAATAGTTCTGTCAGTGGGTACGCAGAAGTTGGCAAAGGAAAATGCAATTATAAGAAAATTGCAGGCTGTCGAGGGTCTGGGAAGCGTGTCAATCATATGCTCGGATAAGACGGGAACGCTGACGCAGAACAAGATGACGGTACAGAAAATATATTTTGACGGCGAGATTATCGACAAGGACGCGGAGATGAACACGCGTCAGGCGCAGCTTATCATAGACGGCGCGCTGTGCAACGACTCCGTACACAAGGACGGACAGGAGATAGGTGACCCGACGGAAATAGCGCTGATAGACTTTTCAAAGAAGCATAATCTGCCTGCGGAAAGTATGCGCGAGAAATATCCGCGTTTGGGTGAAATTCCCTTTGATTCGGACAGAAAGCTCATGAGCACCGTCCATAAAATTGGCGGAAATTATAAAATGCTCACAAAGGGCGCAGTTGACGTGCTTGCGCCGCGTATTCTTGAAATGAAAACAATGGACGGCAAGCGTGAGTTTACGTCTGCCGACCTTGAAAAGCTGAAAAAGGTAAATATGGAATTTTCGGAAATGGGACTCCGCGTGCTTGCGGTATGTGAAAGGGACGTGCCGACAACAGACATAACCGTTGAGGACGAAAAGGATTATATTCTGCTCGGACTTATCGCCATGCAGGACCCACCGCGAGAGGAGAGTGCGGAGGCGGTTGAAAAGTGTAAAATGGCAGGAATTATGCCGATTATGATTACGGGTGACCACCTTGTGACGGCTTCGGCAATCGCAAGAAAAATCGGTATACTGGACGATAACAGGCGCGCTGTTGAGGGAAGCGCCATAGAAAATCTTTCAGACGCAGAGCTTGACGAGTTTGTGACGGACGTGGCTGTATACGCAAGAGTATCACCCGAGCATAAAATACGTATAGTCAGCGCATGGCAGAGAAAGGGATATATAGTTTCCATGACAGGCGACGGCGTGAACGATGCGCCCGCGCTGAAGCAGGCGGATATCGGTGTGGCTATGGGCATAACGGGCAGCGAGGTTGCAAAGGACGCCGCATCAATGGTGCTTACGGACGACAATTTCGCCACAATAGTAAAAGCGGTTGAAAACGGACGCAACCTATACAGAAATATACAGCGCGCAATACAGTTTTTGCTGTCTGGCAACGCGGCGGGAATACTCGCTGTGCTGTACGCGTCAATCATGGCGCTGCCTGTACCGTTCAAGGCGGTGCATCTGCTGTTTATAAATCTTCTGACGGACAGCCTGCCGGCAATAGCATTAGGTGTAGAGCCGCACAGCGCAGATGTGATGAGGGAAAAGCCGAGACCGAAGGAGCAATCCATACTGACAAAGCGTGTTCTCACAAATATAGGCGTTGAGGGTCTTGTAATAGGCGTTATGACAATGCTTGCCTTTTATGTGGGACTTATGCGCAATAGTGAGGTTGCAAGCACAATGGCGTTTGCAACGCTGTGCCTGTCAAGACTTGTACACGGCTTTAACTGCAAGTCCGACAGACCTGTGTGGTTTACAAAAAAGATGTGGAATAACAAGAGTATGATAGGCGCGTTTGTTATCGGCTTTGTGCTGCTTAACGCGGTTATACTTGTACCGCCTTTGCAGGGGATTTTCTCCGTCGCGCCGCTTACTTGGGCAGAGCTGCTGACGGTGTACGGCTTGTCGCTGGGTACGTTTGTTGTAGTACAGCTTTTAAAAATGATAAGAAGATAGTGAAACAAAGAAATAACCGCCCTACTGACATAGAGCGGTTATAGGCGTAGAATATAATATCTTTCTACAAAAATAATTCAATTATGTAGCAGAAACGACTGTTTCGCCGTTCTTCTTTATCTAAATTATATCATGTAAAAAATAATATGTCAAGCATATAAAAGGATTTGGTTTTTAACCAAATCCTTTTAAAATACATTTAAACTCCGAAATATGCCTGAAAACCGCCGTCCACGGGAATAACCGCGCCTGTGACGAAGCCCGACAGGGAATCGTCCGCAAGATACAGCATAGTTCCCACTAAGTCCTCCGGTACGCCGAAACGGTCCATAGGCGTATGCGCGATAACCTTTTTTGAACGCTCCGTGAGTGAGCCGTCATCGTTAAGAAGAAGCGATTTATTTTGTGCGGTCTGGAACCAGCCGGGAGCGATTGCGTTCACGCGTATGCCGCTTTTTGCAAAGTGAACGGCAAGCCATTCGGTAAAGTTGGCAACCGCCGCTTTTGCGGCACTGTAGGCGCTTACCTTTGTAAGCGGGTGGTATGAGCTCATAGAAGCCACGTTTATAACTGTCGTACCTTTTCTGCCGAGCATGTCCGCCATGAATACCTGTGACGGAATAAGAGTGCCGACAATATTCAAATCAAATACATAGTTGAAGCTTTCCTTTTCAATGTCGAAGAAAGACACCACATCAGGATTTTCAATATCGCCGTCCTCGAAAAATTCCTTTGTCGTATTGCCGCGCGGATGATTGCCGCCCGCGCCGTTTACAAGTATATCCACCTTGCCGAAAGCATCGTTTACAGCCTTTTTTGCGTTTATGACGCTTTCCTTGTCAACCACGTCGCACTGTACTGCAAGACCCGTGCCGCCAAGGGCGTTGATTTTGTCGCGAACAGCTTCAAGCTTTGAAAGCGTGCGTCCCAATACCGCAATGTTCATGCCCTGCTTCGCAAACGCATATGCAAACTCGGAGCATAATACGCCGCTGCCGCCTGTGATTACGACTGTTTTTCCGTTAAGGTTGCTGAACTTATCCATTTGTTTGTCCTCCTTTATAAATTGTAGTCAGATTTGTAATGCGGATTATTCCGCGTTGGCAAGTTTTGCCGCCTGGTCGGCTGTGACAAGCGCGTCTATTATTTCGTCAAGCGAGCCGTCCAGTATTTGCTCAAGCTTGTATAGCGTAAGGTTTATTCTGTGGTCGGTAACGCGGCTTTGCGGATAGTTATAAGTTCTTATACGCTCACTTCTGTCGCCGCTGCCGACCTGTGACTTTCTTTCGTCCGCAATTTCCTTATGGCGCTGCTCCTCCATAACCTCGTAAATTCTTGAACGCAGGATTTTCATAGCCTTATCCTTGTTCTTGTGCTGCGATTTTTCGTCCTGACAGGAAACCACAATGCCTGTGGGTATATGTGTTATACGCACGGCGGAGTCGGTGGTGTTTACGCACTGACCGCCGGGACCGCCTGCGCGGAACACGTCAATTCTCAAATCGTTCTGGTTGATTTCAACCTCGACCTCCTCAACCTCGGGAAGCACTGCAACCGTAACGGCGGAGGTGTGTATTCTTCCGCTTGATTCTGTTTCGGGCACACGCTGTACGCGGTGAACGCCGCTCTCGAATTTTAAGCGGCTGTAAGCACCCTGTCCCTCAACGGAAAAACTGACCTCCTTGTAGCCGCCGATGTCTGTGGGGTTGGAGCTTAAAATATCAATTTTCCAGTTTTTAGATTCCGCATACATGGAGTACATTCTCATAAGGTCAGCCGCAAATAGCGCAGCCTCATCGCCACCTGTACCGCCGCGGATTTCCATAATGACGTTCTTGTCGTCATTGGGGTCTTTGGGGAGAAGAAGAATTTTTAATTCCTCGCTGGCTTTTTCGACGATTTCCTCCGCTTCCGCCATTTCCATGCGTATCATTTCTTCAAATTCCTTGTCCTGACCTGCTTCGAGCATTTCCTTGTCATCGGCAATGGTCTGTTTTGCTGTCTTTAATTCTCTGTATTTGTCAATAATAGGCGTAAGATCCGAATGCTCCTTGCAGTATTTGCGCCATGAGTCCTGGTCCGCAATTACCTCCGGGTCGCTTATTTTCTCTGATACAAGCGCAAAACGCTCCTCCAACGCTTCCAATTTATCAAACATGCTAAAATCTCCTTAAAAATAGTCCATATATAATATTTTATAATATTTTGGGTTTAGTGTCAACAATATTCTCAAATATAGTGAAAATTTGGTCACAAAAAATTAACAATTTGTTTATAGACAATTCGATATACATTTGTTATAATGTTATACGAATTAACTTCATAAAAAGAAATTAGCTTGCCTGCAAGGTTGAGCGGGCAAAGCCTTGTGTTAACGTAGGAGGTGAGATGTACTTGAAAATGCGTAAAAAAGCGATATTGTGCGCCATAATGGCGGCGATAATGCTTTCTTCGGGTACACAAAGGATAGACATTTCTGTGCTGGCATCATCTTCGGTATCGGAAACGGAGGCTCTTTCTCAGGCGGTATCGCTGTATGAGCGTCTTACTGATACGACTGTTGAAATCCCTGACGGAATTGACATGGAGGGGCTTGACGCAGATTTGCTTAAATCCGTTGTGCTCGGATATGTGAACATGGAGGATACAGAGGAGGCTCTCCAGGAAAAGAGCATAAGAAAGCAGGATTTCATAGCAATCCTGTATAAGACAATAGTAAGCTACAACGACAGCTATACGATATATGAGGATGAGGCTGATGCCATTCTCAATGAATGCTATGACAATGCGTATATTGACGATGAAAACAGAATAGCCTATGCCTTTATGATGAAACAGGGAATAATAACAGCAAAATTCGGAAGTGAGCCGAACAAGGAGCTTACGAAAGAGGAATGTGAAACCCTGATAGATAACGTATATGATAATTTTGCCCAGAATGTGACCGTTACGGTGGGCGGCAAGGATATTACAGTAGGTGCAAACATAAGAACTGTGCTTGAACAGTTTGGACAGCCGAACCGTATAGACGAAACTGAATACGGCTTTGAGTGGTACGTATATAATTCGGATTATGCTAAGTTTTTTATGGTGGGCGTTGAGGCGGACAGAATATGCGCCGTATTCTCAAACAGCGCGACCTTTGACTTCAACGGTATAAACTCCGGTGATGATTACGCACAGACAGCCGATTACATGGATAACCGCTGCTTTAGATTTTATGCCACTTCCGACGGAAAGGTGGATAGTATTCTCTACAATCCCCGCTACCGTGGTCTTGAGGATAACACCTCGATAAAACGTTCAAAGTCCATGATACTTCTGGATATGATAAACGCCAACCGCTCAAAGCAGAAAAAGCCGATATATGTGGAGGATTCCGACATGAGCGCAGGAACATGGCTTTCAACGCTTGATATAATGAGCGATAAAAGCTTTAACGGCGATATAATAACCCAGTCCGGATATGATGTGTTTTCGGTATACCGTCAGCTTCTTGAGCAGGAAAGTGAAATTCTTGTTCAGGACACTCAGTATATAACGCCTGTGGGACTTAATTCCGTTACGGATATGTCCGGAGGAGTACGCGCAAGTATTATGACAGACACTAATACAATAGCCGAGGCACAGGAGAGCGAAACAGTGGAAATCCCTGAAGAGGATTATTACCTTGAAGAGGTTGATGAGGTTACAACGCCTGTACTCGCCGCGCCGAATACAGAGGACGAATATAACGAGGGCGACGATATTGTAATTGAGCTGAAAATGCAGGCATCAACTAAATATCATATAGAAATGTTTGATGTGGAAAATGACGAATATGCCGTTAACGAGTACATAACAACGGATAAGACAGAAATAACGCTTCCGTCCGAGTTGTTTACATCGGGCAGAGATTACCGTCTTATCGTAAGCTCCATCACGCCTGACGGCGAGGCACTCAGCGCCGACGAGGTGCTTATAAGCTATGGCAGCGCCTATGACAGCGGCGTGGAAATAGTAACGCCATATAATGAGGGAATACTTGATGACGATTATCTTGATATAGTATGGCAGTCAGACCGTTACCACGACTTCTATGTTGACCTGTACAGCGAAGACGGACTTGTGGCAAGCAAGATAGTTGAGGACGAGTACGAGGCTGTAATACAGGGACTTGACCCTGGTAAATACTTCCTATACGTAACGGCGCTGCGCCGCGGAACAAAGGTTGAAAAGGCGCAGGACTGCGTAAGCTTTGTAGTTAAGCAGCCGGAGGCAGTAATTAATGAAATAATCCTTGATAAGGACGATAAATATTATTTTGTATATGAGGACGAGGAACTTGGACTTCTGTACTTCTATGACGAGGAACTGGTGGACGTTGATGAGAACGGCGAAACTGTCACAAAGAAGAAGATTATACAGAAGCAGGTAAAGGCAACAAAGGGCTACAGACAGCTTGCAAAGTACCGCACAAAGCCGGAATATACAACAGGCGATCCAACCATAACGCAGCATAACCTTACATATGACGGAACAATGGGCAGCGCTATCGTAAACGAAGCGGCTAAGTATCTGGGTGTACCGTATGTATGGGGCGGAACAAGTCCAAGCGGCTTTGACTGCAGTGGTCTTGTTCAGTACGTATGCAATTCACTTGGCATAAGTGTTAACCGTGTTGCAGAGGACCAGTTCAAGAACGGTGTGAGTGTTAACAGAGATGAGCTTCAGCCTGGTGATTTGGTGTTCTTTGAGCAGAACGGTTACATTCACCATGTGGGTATATATGCGGGAGGTGGAATGATGATTCATGCGCCGCGTACAGGTGATGTGGTCAAATATCAGTCCATTGAGACGGATTATTACCGCAGTGAATATGCGGGAGCAAGGCGTGTTTATTAAGTAAAAAATCGGACGGGGCAAATCGCTCCGTCCGGTTTGGAGTATAAAAAATTAAATAGGGGGGAAATATGAATGGCTACAGAGGTAAGAGCGCGTACAAATGCGGGCTACAGACGTAAAAATACCGTTATAATAACGGCTATTACGCTGCTTTCCTGTTTTGCGCTTGTGATGGTAATTTATAATCTTATAAAGGGAAGCTACTTGTTTTCGGCTGCGTGGTTTATCGCCACAATCCTTGCGGGTACGTATGTGCTTATAAGAATCAATACTGTTTATGCCACATATATTATGACGGACAGAGTAAGCCTGTATATGAAGAACTGGTCAAATGACTTTCTTCCATATGATTATGACAACAGTATAAAAATTCTCAGCGAATTTATTCCCGCAAAGACAAAAATTGTTGAAATCCCCATTGATGAAATAAGCGCGGTGCTTATCGGCACAAAGAATTTCATCAAGAGAAATGTTGAGCAGGACACGGATTTTGCAAAGAATATAAAGAAGCTGGAGAAAACAAAGGATTTTTACAGGAAGCGGACGATTACAAGCATGGATATATTCTATGTCGAAACCTACGACAGGGAATGTTATTACATGCCTGTTGTGAATTTTGACACAAAGGATGTAATCAAGATTGTTCAGACTATTCAGCGCAGAAATCCTGATTTGGTTTTCAAATCAAGCAGCAGAGCCTACAGAAAGCTTATGATAAAGCGATAAAAAGCTGCTTCGCTTTTTTGTGCTATGTAAAATTGCTCACGTTGCGGACAGCTTACTATAAGATAAATAAAAGACAGGCAATGCCTGTCTTTTTGCGTGTATTAAAGGGCGATTTCTCCGTTTTCAATAGCCTTAATCACAGCAGCGATTGCGTTGGAGTTGTTGTCAACGGTGATATAATCCGCCGCCTGCTTTACGGCGTCAATGGCGTTTGACACGGCAATGCCTTTGCCTGCCATTTTTATCATGGTGAGGTCGTTTTCATTGTCACCAACTCCTATCGTGCGTGAACGGTCAATGCTGAGCAAATCCGCAAGGTGCATAAGTCCCTCGCCCTTGCTGGCATTCTTTGGCAATAACTCATAGTACCATGGACTTGACTGCACAAAGGTGTACTTGTCCGCAAAGGGTGAAGAGGCAATGGCATCTTTTATAAGCCCAAGCTCATCAGATTCCGCCATAAACAGCACCTTTTTCCATGTTTCGGGTATGTCGTGATAATCAAGAAAATTGTCGGGAAGCCTTTCAAGCGTCTGATGCTCTTCGAGAACTCTGTTTACACGGCAGAAATAGATTTTGTCATCGGTGCAGACCTCAATCCCCACAAAGTCAAACAAATTATCTATATATTCCACAACCTCTATAGCCTTATCGTCAAGCGAGCGTGACCAGAGCATTTTGTCATCTTTAAAGTCATAAATAGCCGCGCCGTTGAAGCATACCATCGGCGCGTTTGGGTGAACATATTCCAGCATGAGTCTTGCGCCCATAGGCACTCTTCCCGTCACAAACGTGAAAAGACCGCCTTCGGATTTAAAATATTCTATAGCTCGGCTGTTTTCTTCGGAAACTCGCTTGTCCGTTGTAAGTAATGTATCGTCAAGATCGGTGCATAAAAGTATACCGTCAAATTTTCCCATAGGTATATCATCCTTTCGTTTCATTTACGACATCATTTTAGCATATACGACAGAATTTATCTATCTGTAATTTATATAAAAATAATATTGTATAACGCTTCAAAATGTGCTATAATTATATGATAGACTAAATGTCTTTTGAATATGCGGAAATTAAAACGGGAAGGCTCAGCTATGCAGATAACGGAAACAATGATAAAGAAAACCTGTTCCTCCACGATTTATAAAAGAGGACTTGAATACTTCAAGGAGGGCAGAGTACACCTGAGAAAGCGTGAAGAAAATTTAATAACAGCCGTTGTGGACGGCGAAGAGCTTTATAACGTAAACGTGAAGCTTGCGGATGAAAAGGTTGAGGGGTGCTTTTGTACCTGTCCTTACTTTGAGACAATGAACACCGCCTGCAAGCATATCATAGCCACGCTCAAACAGCGTCAGAAGGAACTGGAGGAGGGCGCGGATTTCGTTGATGAAAACGATAAGATTGCAAAGCAGCTCTGCGGTGAATTTCTTGCGAGGAAAAAAATAAAGCATCAGCTTCACGCTAAGTTTTCGCTGTATATCAATAAGTTGCCCCGCGGCGGCGCAGGCTATGGAATGGCGATGGCAGTGGACGGAGTAAAGGTTCACGGCATTGAAAATTTCCTGGAAAGCTATCTTCGTGGTATTGAGTTCAAGTTCGACCGTTACACAAAATATAATCCGCTTACAACAGAATTTCCGAAATATCAGAATGAGATAATACGGATAATTGCAGAAACATATGAAAACCGCACAGCCGATTCCCAGATGTATATGAAGGCGGCGTATCAGACATCATTTGGCTCGCTTGCCGCAAAGAGGATTTTTCCTCTGCTGCCGTATGTGGATTTTGGCGTAGTATTTGACGGAATGACGCTGGGCGCTGTGAGAATAGCGGAGGAAAATCCCGATATTATAATAGACGTAAACGCACTTGACGGCGAAATAGATATGTCCGTCAGCGACAGGGGATTTGCGCTGACGCTTGACGGTGAATGGTTCCTGCATGAAAATGTAATATACCATACCGATGAGGAATGGCGCAGGTATTTTATGCCCATATATAATGCCCTTGCCACAGAGGGCAGAACCCAGATAAGCTTTAAGGGCGACAATTCAATCCTGTTTGCCACGCACGTGCTGCCCGATATAAGGAACAGGCACGGCGTAATCGCAAGGGGGATAGATGACCTTGTAATAAGCGAAAAGCCGACATTTGACATATATTTTGACACAATAAGAGACGGGATAACGGCAACCGTTGTCGCAAATTACGGAAATCTTGCCATAAAGCTGCCGTCAGAAAATCATATGGACGGTAAAATCGTGGTTCGTGACTTTGAGAGTGAAAATGATATTTTATCCTCTTTCAGGCATTTTGCCAATGAGGGCGGAATGCTGTCTCTGTATTCCGACAGGGATATTTATCTGTTTCTTTCAGATGAAATACCGCAGCTTCAGACAAAGGCGGCACTGCATTATTCAGACCGCTTCGGCGGACTTAAAATAGTGGACACAATAGATATACACGCGTCGGTAAGCTATATGACGCATGTTGACCTGCTTGAAACAGGCTTTGAAAGCGATCTGTCATATGAGCAGATAAGCGGAATACTGAATGCAGTCAAACTGAAAAAGAGCTTTTACCGTCTTTCAAACGGCAATTTCATAGACCTTGAACACAGCAGACAGAAAGATACGTTAAATCTTTTAAATCAGCTTGATTTTACAGTTGAAGATTTGCGCAGCGGCAGCAAGACAATCCCGAAATATCATGCGCTTTATCTCAATTCATTGGGTTCTGTGGAGAAAAATGACAGCTTTGTAAAGTATATAAACGAAGTGAAGAATAAAAAGCCTGTAATCCCGAATGGTCTTGAAAACGTGCTGCGCGGATACCAGAAGGACGGTATGGAGTGGCTCACGCAGCTATCGTATCTCGGCTTTGGCGGAATACTGGCTGACGACATGGGTCTTGGAAAGACCTTGCAGGTAATCGCCTATATACACGGAATAAAGCCCGATAAGCCTACGCTGATTGTCGCGCCGAGCGCGCTCACATATAACTGGCAGAGTGAGATAAATAAATTCACTCCCGATGCGACGTCGATTATTATTGACGGACCGAAAGAGGAAAGGGCAAGGCTTATTGAGGGTATCAATGACTATGAATTTGTAATAACGTCATATCCGATTTTAAGACGCGATATAGCCTTGTATCAGGAATTTGAATTTGCATACTGCTTTATTGATGAGGCGCAGCACATAAAAAATCCGCGTACAATGAGCGCGAGAAGCGTAAAGAAAATAAACGCGGAGCATAAGTTTGCCCTTACTGGTACTCCCATAGAAAATTCACTTATGGAGCTGTGGTCGATTTTCGACTTCATTATGCCTGGGTATTTGTATTCCGCACATGAATTTCGCAGCAGATATGAAACGCCGCTTGTAAAGGACGGCGACGCCATGACGGCAAACAGCTTCCGCGCACGGATAAAGCCGTTTATGATGAGAAGAATGAAGCAGGACGTTTTGCAGGAGCTGCCCGAAAAGATTGAGAACACAATATACGCGGAGTTGACAAGCGAGCAGAAGGATATGTATTCGGCATATCTTGCCGTTGCAAAAAATCAGACTCAAACGCTGTTGAACGAGGGCGGACAGGGTAGAATGAAAATACTTTCGCTTATAATGCGTCTGAGACAAATTTGCTGTCACCCTGTACTGTTTGATGAGAATTACGACAAGGATTCGGGAAAACTCAATCTGCTTATGGAGCTTATCGTGAACGCAACGGATTCGGGACACAGAATACTTGTATTTTCGCAGTTTACGTCAATGCTTGAAATAATAAAGGAAAGACTGAAGGACGCGGGGATTGGCTATTTTTATTTGGACGGACAGACGCCGTCATATGACAGAGCCTCTCTTTCGCAGCGTTTCAACGGCGGCGAAAGGGACGTGTTCCTTATTTCGCTCAAGGCAGGCGGAGTCGGACTTAATCTGACGGGCGCAGATATGGTTATCCACTATGACCCGTGGTGGAATCCTGCCGTTATGGACCAGGCTTCGGACAGAGCCTACAGAATTGGTCAGACAAGGGCGGTGCAGGTTATACGCCTTGCCGCAAAGGGTACAATAGAAGAAAAAATAATTAAGCTGCAGGAAAGCAAACGCCGTATGGCTGACGATATTGTGCGTGTGAACACGGACACCTTCGGCAGCCTTTCGGATAAGGATATACTTTCGCTGTTTGGCTGACGGAGGTTGAGATATTGAAATTCAGGGCAATATTAAATGACGAATATGACCTTGCCGATGAGGACAGGGAAAAATTCGTATTGAAGCCGTGGCATAAGAATGTTATATTTTTTCTTGTGATTGCGGCAGTTATAAATATTCTTGCCGTTATTTATATAAAGGCGGGCAGATTTATATATTTCTGGGACGATTCCACCTATTGGGACATCGCGAGGAGAATTGCTTCGGGACAGATAGGAGAGGGCGGTTTATGGCAGAACATATATAACTCCATAGCCGAGCAGGACTATAACTATATAGCGGGACTGCCATCTGCGGCGCTTGTAAAGCTTTTCGGTGAGTCACGGCTTGTGTATGTGCTGGGGCTTGTGAATATGTACCTGATGCCGTCAATTGTGATGGTGTATCTGCTTGCGCGCAAGGTCAGCAAGGCGCCTAAGATTGCGACGGTTATTGCGGTTATGCTTTGCCCGTCCATGATGTTCCTCGCCTTTAACGGCTTTGTGGACATAGGCGGTATGCTGATGTGTCTTATCTGCTTTAATTTGTATTATACCGGCAAAGACGGCAGAGACAGTGCATGGCGGTATATTATTATAGGCGCGCTGCTTGTGGCTGTAATGCTGTGGCGCAGATGGTACGCATTCTTTTCAGTGTCGTTTATAACGGCGATGATTGCTGACTGTGTGCTGTTTAAAAGAAAATGGTATAACGCGGCGGCGGCAATTGTGACTGCGGCTCTTGTGCTGGTGTTGTTTTTCCGTGATTTCCTTGTGATGAAGCTTATGCAGGATTACGGAAACCTTTACGCGGGATATAAGTTCTCAGTGGGAACGGATTTTAAACTGATAACGAGATATTTCGGACTGCTGTTTACAGCAACGCTTGCGGTATGTTCTGTTGTCATGGGCGTTAAGAAAAAGGAAAATCGTACAATGTTTATGTGGGTGCAGATAATAGTGTGCCTGTTCATGTTTATATCAACTCAGACCCACGGTCAGCAGCATCTTCTGCTGTACATTCCGTCACTTATAATGCTGACGCTGATAACAATAAAACACATCACAAAGGAATGGATGCTTGTGGGCATATCACTTTTGGCGGTAACTCATTCCGTAAACGTATATATACCGCGCACCCAGCCGCATAATATTCAGGAAATAAAGCATATGGCGCTTTTGCCGGATTTTTCAATGTTGCCCGAAAAGCGCGAGGACACTGACGAAATCCTTGCCTTAAAGCGTAAGCTTGATACCACGGTTTATGAGGGAGATAATTTAGGTGTACTTGCGTCGTCGTTTACACTTAACGAGGACATACTGAAAAATGCTGAACCATCGCTTGGAGTAAAGCCGATACGCGATAATTATATTGTGTCGCTGCCGCAGGTGGATTCGCGTGACAGAGATTTGACACCGCTGTATACGGTAAATTATGTTCTTGTTGCAATTCCTGCCCAGACGCACTTAGCGGAGGGCAGTCAGACGGTAGTTACCGAGGCGGTAAACAGCTTTGCAAATTATACTGACATTGCAACGGCATATGAGGAAATTCCTGAATGCGAAACTGTTATAGGTGATATGACGATAAAGCTGTTTCACCGCGTACGCGAAGAAACAAAATCGGATATTGCAATATTTGAAGCAAGACTTTATCAATAAATATTTACACATTGTTTACAGTTGACACATTGACAATGATAATTTACGGGGTTATAATTTGTTTAGAAATTTAACGAAGAGGTGTTATAATGAGGAGCTGTATATATTGCGGCAGAGAGCTTGAAAAGGATGAGGTCTGCAACTGCCCCCAGAGTGTGGCGCGCAGGGCGGCGAAGAATAACGAATCCTCCAAAAGCACTGCCAATGATAAAAATACACAGAAACAGAATACACACAATTATCATAATCCGTACAAAACAGAAACTTCTTATAAAACAGGCTATGCCGGCAAGGAAAGCCGGTTTGAGCGCGCAAAGACAAAGTTCCATACAAAACGCGCGGCGAGAAAGTCGAGCGCAAAGAATGCAAATCCCAAAGGATTTTTTGCGGAGCTCTGGAGATATGTGATTAACTTTATCAAGTCACCCGTTGACAGTATAACGAACCCTGCCCATCTCGGAAAGGGCGCGATACTGACAATTGCCGCCGCAATGGGCGCGGTGCTTTGGCTGTGTATGTTCTTTATACTGCGCGGAGGTGCGGTAGGTCCGATTAAACTGCTTGCCTCGGCTATGAGCTTTAACGGCAGCGCGGGCTATAAACTTATCGGAATGATACTGCTTTCCATTGTGTCGGGCGCATTAAGCGGAATGGTGCTTTTTTTCCTGTATTCGGGCATATTCTATCTGATAAACAGGTTTATTATGCGTCTAAGGACAGACTATTGGGAGTTCTGCATACGTCTCGTGTCTGCATGGATTCCGTTTACGGTGATATGTATTATAGGAACGCTGCTAAGTTTTTTGTCGCCGATAACCCTTGCCATACTGCTTCTGTGCGGCGCGGCAACGGTGGCGGTGCTTACCTATGAAGCTCTCAAAACGGAATGGATAGCACAACCGCCAAGTAAGGTAATATATGCAATGATGCTTGGATACTTCGTATTTTTTGCCATTGTATGTCATTTAATATTAATATAACAAAAAGAGAGGAATGGTACAAATGAAAGAAACAAAAACAAACAACGCTCCTGCGGCAATAGGTCCCTATTCTCAGGCTATAACGGTGGGTAATCTGCTGTTTACTTCGGGACAAATTCCTATTAACCCTGCAACGGGCGAAATCCCTGAGGGCGTTGAGGCACAGGCTGAACAGGCTCTTACAAATGTAAAGAACCTTATCGAAGCCGCAGGCGGAAAGATTGATAACGTTGTAAAGACAACGGTATTCATCAAGAATATGGAGGATTTCGGCAAGATTAATGAAATCTACGCAAAGTACTTCACAGAGCCTTTCCCGGCGCGTTCATGCGTTGAGGTTGCAAGACTTCCTAAGGACGTACTGCTTGAGGTTGAAACAATAGTTGAATTATAATGAAAAACTGCCGCAGAAGCGGCAGTTTTTTTTGTGCGGACATTATTGATTAATACGTTTGTATTCGCTGGGAGATATGTTTTCCTTATTTCGGAACGCTTTGCTGAAATAGTATACGTTTGAAAATCCGCACAGAGCAGCCGTTTCTGTTACGGACGCTCCGTTTTCCAACAGCTTTTTTGCATATGAAATGCGTATTGACAAAAGATAGTCAATAGGCGTCACGCCGTAAATCTTTTTAAAGGTTTTGCCGTAATATGATACGCTTTTCTTCGATATTGCCGCCAGCTCATCAAGCGTAATTTTCTGTGTAAAATGCGTAGACATATAATCAATTGATTTGTTTATCATATTCAATTCTGAATATGAAATATCTTTTCGTTCATCTGACAAAAGCAGAGACACTATTTCCGTCGCATAATAGCGCATTTTAAATGACGCGGCATAGCGCAGCGTGGTATAGCAGCGCTGTATTTGCTCGAATAGCTGCTCAATGCGTCCAAAGAGCGTTTTGTCGTTTATATGTCTGACAAAGTCAAGCGGCAGCTCGGGATTTTCAATCCACCAGTCGAGCGCGTGTTCAAAAAGCAACCTGTATCTGAAGTTGAAGCTTCTGAATACAAGCTCGTCTCCGTCCGCGCGCATACTGCGCCTGACGCCGCTGGGGAAATATACAATATCGCCGGGTTTAACTGTATATTCCTTATCCTCACACGTGAAAAAGCCGCGTCCGCCGCAAACAAGAACAAGGTTGCAGTAGTCTGTTTTCTCGTCAGAGTAGCGCCAGTCAGATGAAACAGTATGGTGCGCGGAATAAAGACATTTTATAAATATATTTTCGGGTATCCAGCTGTGATTATTTGTACTCATGGCAATTCTCCGTTTCTTATGAAAAATTATTGGTACGATATTTTATAAGTAAAATCATATAATACATTTACAGTATTGTCAAGCTGTTTTATAATATAAGAAAAACGGAAAGGAAGTAACTCCATGAAGAAACGAATTTTATCTTTTATGCTGATGCTTGCAATGCTGGCATCCATACTGCCGCAGGTGATAGTGTCGGCAGACGGAACGGCGCAAGAGGATGTGGCATATCTTTTTGCGTATTTTACAGGAAACGAGCCCGAGCAGGAAAGAATGTATTACGGAATAAGCACCGATGGCTATAATTTCACGGCTATTAACGGCGGCAATCCTGTTTACACAAATCCTGTCGGCACAGGATGTCTGCGCGACCCGTACATATTTGAGGGTGAGGACGGTAAATTTTACGCGCTTGCAACCGATATGAAGTCATCATTGGGATGGGCAAGCAACAGAAGTATTATAACAATGGTATCTGACGATCTCATAAACTGGGAAACAAATCTTATCCCTGTTACGACGCTGTTTGACTCAATGTCCGCGGCGGACAGAGTATGGGCGCCTCAGGCGATATACGACAATGAAAAACAGCAGTATATGATTTACCTTGCAATAAGAACGCAGGACGGCGGCGATAACGGCGGAAAAACGCTGATGTACCGCTGCTGGACGGAGGATTTTAAAACAATAACCGAGCCGGAGCTTATGTTCGTTCCTGAGGACGGCTCATCTGCCATTGACGGAGATATAATCTACTCCGAATCAGAAGATATATATTATATGTACTATAAAAACGAGAATACTGCGAGATTGTATACGGCAACGGCAGCTTCGCTTTCCGATACATTTGTTCCGACCGGAACAATGCTTCCCTGCAATAACAGCGCGGGTAATGAAGCGGGTGTTGAAGGTCCTGCTGCATACAAGCTTATCGGACAGGACACATATAATATAATATATGACGCTTATGGCGAAGGCTTTTTCGTAATGAGCCAGACGAACGACCATAAGAATTTCACGCAGCTTGACCAAAGCAAATACAGCTTTAATTTCACACCGCGTCACGGCTATGTTATCACTATAAATCAAGCGGAATATGACAAGCTGATGAAAACCTACGGCGGCGACGATACCGTCAGATTAAATCCTGCCGACGCGTCACCGTTCAATAACGGCGAGTTCCAGGGCTGGGGCACAAGTATGGGCTGGTGGGGCAACCGTATCGGCTACAGCGACACACTTGCTCAGAGCGCGGCAGAATTATTTTACAGTGACGAGGGACTTGGACTTGATATAGTGCGTTACAATGTGGGAGGCGGCGACGACCCGACACATGATCATATAACGCGTTCGGACTCAAAAATGCCGTGCTTTCTTAATCAGGACGGTACATATAATTGGGAAGCGGATCATAATCAGGTAAACGTTCTGACAAGAATAAAACAGCAGAATGATAACGTGCATATTGAGGGCTACACAAATTCACCGCCGTGGTTTATGACAATAAGCGGC
>JBJEIU010000059.1:0-4260 GCA_051877355.1 Hominilimicola sp. | reverse complement strand
CGTAAATGATATGAATTATATAATAGAAAGGATATTTATATTCTTATGAAAATCTTATGTATAGGCGACATAGTGAGCCGCGTCGGACGAGATATGCTTTTTAAATACGTTGATGACCTAAAATACCAGAAAAATATAGATTTGGTAATCGCCAACGGTGAGAACTCCACCCATGGCAGAGGCATGGCGCGCAATGCCTATGACGAGCTTATGCGCGCGGGTGTTGACATTGTCACAATGGGCAACCACACATGGGACTGTAAGGAGGTCATAGACATCATGCGCAGCGAGGGCAACGTTATCCGCCCTGCCAATTACAGCAGCGAATGTCCGGGTGACGGAAGTCTTGTATACACCTTGAAAAACGGTATAAAGGCAGGTGTTATAAATCTTATCGGCAGAACATATCTTGAGCCGTCCGACTCCCCATTTGACAGAGCCGAGCGTGAAATTGAGAAAATAAAAAAATCCACCAATATTATATTGGTAGATTTTCATGCCGAAGCCACAAGTGAAAAGCTTGCAATGGCATATTTTCTTGACGGAAAGGTATCCGCCGTATTCGGCACACACACGCATGTTCAGACCTCCGATGAAACGATACTTCCAAACGGCACAGGAAATATTACAGACCTGGGCATGACAGGCCCGCAGATTTCCATACTGGGCAGAGAATGTACTCCCATAATCAACCGCTTCCGCACAGGTATGCCGCAAAAATTTGAAATCGCCGCAGGCAAGGGTCAGTTCTGCGGATGTATTTTTGAAATCAACGAAGAAAGCGGAAAATGCACCGGTATTGAGCGTCTTTTTATACGCGAATAATCAGCGTATAAACACCGAATATATCTGCATTAATATTATGAAAACAACAGTTGCATTGAACAGCACCGACACATATTTATTGTCAAATTTTCTGTTCAGGAGTCCGCCTATAAATCCGCCGAGCACAGCCATAGGCATCATATAAATCGCAAGAGAGAAATCCCAGTAGCCGCTGACAGCATATTGAATAAGCGAGCTTGTGGTCGTAAGCAGAGTTATAAATATGCTCTGAACAGCTGCCTCTTTCGGCTCTAAGTCAAACAGTAAAAGCAGCGCCGTCATCTGGAACGGTCCGCCGCCTATACCAAAAAATCCCGATAATCCTCCTGTTACCGTTCCCGCAAGGAACTGTAGCAGAGGATTTTTTAATTTTATTCTCGGCATGTGCTTTCTCGCCGCCATGCACACAAGTACAAACACCATTGCGAATATGTATCCTATTTTTATAAATTCACCGCTCACGAATTTTATGCACGCGCCGCCGATAAAGGCCCCGCATATGCTTCCCAACGCGAGCATAACCGTTTCCTTAAGTTGTATCTTAGCGCCTTTTTTCACTGTAGTTATCAGACTCACTATTCCCATACAGAAAACGCAGGACGCAGATGAAAATGAAGCCAGTCCCTTTGCCACGTCAAAAAATCCAAGCATGGGACGTATCACAAGTCCTCCGCCCACTCCCACTATCGCGCCTATAACGGTTGATAAAAATGCAATTATTCCGAATTTCATTTGTATGCCCCCTTCCATAAAATTATATAACAAAATTGCGCTGTAGTCAATTTGATTTATTGACTTTAATATTTTAATATGGTATGATTATCTTATCATTACATCAAGGGGGAATTAACTTGAAAAAACTATCTGCCGTACTTCTTACGGCCTCAATACTTTTAAGCTCTGCGAGTGTCCTTGCGGAAACTCCAACTCCTGCTCCGTCAGCCGAGCCTGCTCCAACCGAGTCAGCAATACCCGCAAAAACAGACTCTCAGACATCAACGGCTTCACCGTCAGAAACATCTGATCCTATAGAAGTTCCTGCTCCGACTTTCTCTCCTGCACCGATTGCATCAGCTTCACCGCTGCCCACGCCGTCAGCGCCGCCGCAGGAGCTTTCAACACAATTTAAGCTTGATATAGACATTGTTAAGCACAAATACATAATATCAAACAATGCGGTTATTGAGCTTTACAATGACAAGGGCGAGCTTCTCGGTTCACAGCTTCGGTATGTGGGTTGGGACACACCATCTGTCAGCATGGTTTTTGACGTACCCGAATACAGAATGGGTGAAAAGTTCAAGATAAAGCTTGTCAGCGGATTCCGTTCCATCAGATACTACGACACACGCATTGAGCCGGGCGAAATGGTAGAGGTTCAGACCTACGGCTACCTCAATGACGAGGGAGTATACACCCAGTGCAACGGCGCAATGATAGAGGGCAATCCCCATTTTGACAAAGAAATACGTATGTATGTCACAAACAGATGGCTTGACAACGTTTCACCTCGTCCGAGGATTGTGGACGGAACGACCATGATGCCCGTAAGAGCAATCGGAGAAGCCATGGGACTTACCGTAAAATATGACCCCGGGACCGACAGCGTCGCTTGCTCCGTAGGTTCAAATACTGTGGTATTCTACGCAAACAACATCTATATGACAATCTTCGGCACAGGCGTAAACGCCGACCACGAAACAGTTTACATAGAAGGCTCGCTGTTCGTTCCAGTAAGAGCATTGGCGGAAGCCTTTGATTCAAAGGTTGAAGTTGCCGACTACGGTGAATACATGGATATTCTTATAGGCGAGTCGCCTTATATCCGCGAGCTCCGTATGCAGATACCTGTAAACCGTGACGGTATCGGCAGTAAAACAAACTATCTTGTATGGGTTTCCAAGCACGAATACAAGGTGCGCGTATATGAGGGACAGCAGTACACATGGTCACTTATGAAGGAATTCCCCTGTGCGCTGGGTGCGTGGGATACACCAACCATAACTGGACAGTTTGAATATATCGAAAGAACACGCTGGGATTATCCCGGATATTATGTAGGGCCTGTGCTTCGTTTCTACAACGGCTACGCTCTCCATTCAACGCTGCTTAATTATAACGGCACCGAGTATGACGGACGCGTGGGCGTGAATATTTCCCACGGCTGCGTAAGACTTCATCCGCAGGATATAAACTGGATTGCCGATACAATTCCTTTCGGAACAAGAATTTATATAACAGAATAATGCAAAAAAAAATGACAGGGTTACCCCTGTCATTTTTTTATCCGAAAATTCAGTATACATACTTTGATTTATATTATAGGAATCAGAGTTTCAAAACCGTCCCATACAAACACCTTTACATTGTTATATTCAACCATTGTCATGTCAAATTTAAACTCATGTTCACTGCCCGGTTCCGCGTTAACACTCTGCTGAGCTTTTTCTACGCTTTGCAGCACGCCTTCTACGTCATACGCGGCGGCAAGCATAACGGCATTATTAACAGGTTTATCGTTCAGATTTGTAAAGGTCACATTAATATTCCCTGTTTTCTCTCCTGTGACCGTCAGCGCTGCAAGATTATATTCCATTTCACCGTCTGCCATGAGGTAATTATCATCACCGCTGTAAACTGCCTTTATGGTATGAACACCAGCAGGAACATTATTCCATGTTATTTTTGCACTGCCGTTCTCTATATCAGCTGTTCCGATCTCGGTTTCACCATTCATAAATGTAATACTTCCCAACGGTGTATCTCCGTTTTCAACTCCCATTGTACGCACCGTCAAATCAACGCAGCGATTTTCACCGCTGATTTTCAGATTTTCTGCGCCAAGAATTATCTCAGTTTCAGCCTTATTCACCGCAAGGCTGATTGTCCGCTCAATTCGGTTTGTTTCCTCATTATATCCCTCCGTGCCGCTGTAGTCACAATTCACATCGTCAACACTGCAATATGCAATATAGCCGCTGTTTAAAACCGTTGGAATGGTATCCGGCTCTGCCCATCTCCAACTGCCGCCAAGTTCAATTTCAGACAAAGCAGTACCATAAGTAACAGCTTCCGCAACAGGTATTGGCGGAACAGGCGGCGTACCGTCGTCATCAGTCACAGTCAGACGCACCGTGCGCGTGACACTGCCCGTTTCCATCGGAGCAGTAATTGAAATATCATATATTCCCTCCATAATTTCGCCCATGTTTCCATGGGTTGACGAAAGATTTGAAATAATAATCTCATCACTGCCGGGCGAAAAATTCATACAAAACTCTGTTACATCGCCCTCATAATAACCATCGTCCAACGCCGTAGATTGCAGATAAATTGTTTTTCCGTTATAGGTGACCTCATATGTCAGCGGCACCATTCCGATATCTGCAATATACGTATCCTCCGTAAATTCAGTACTGATTAAAAGACTGAATG
>JBJEIU010000058.1:0-4274 GCA_051877355.1 Hominilimicola sp. | reverse complement strand
ATTGTTGGCGATAGTAAATGAGGGCAATGGCTGTACAGGTCTATGCAACACTGGCGACTGGAACACTGGCAACCGCAACACTGGCGACTGCAACACTGGCGACTGGAACACTGGCGACTGGAACACTGGCAACTGGAACACTGGATTTTTTAATACCATAACACCGCCAATGCTGCTATTTAACAAGCCTACAGAAATAACAAGAGAGCAGATTGTGAGTATTAAAGGTGTTCAGGTGCTTAGCTGGAATTACGAAAACAACTGGTGGATATACAGCGCAAATATGAGCGTAGAAGAAAAGAAGGCTCACCCCGAACACGAATTTACAGGCGGTTATCTGAAATCTGTTTCATTTAAAGAGGCCTGCTGCATAATGTGGGATAAGCTTACAGATAAAGAAAAGGAAGAAGTCAAAAAGATTCCAAATTTTGATGCTGATGTCTTCAAGGAGATAACAGGGGTGAAAGTCAAATGATATACAACAACAACGACCCTGCGGCGCTTTTTGCAATGGAAGAACACCGACTTGGAAGCGTTGATGAATATGAGCCTGCTTTTATACAATGTCCATGCTGTGGAAGCAGGATAGATACAATATACGGATATGGTCAGGAGTTGAATGAGTTAATACGCATAGGCGGTGAAATAGTAGGCTGTAATCTATGCGTGGAAAAGATAGACCCATATACAGGGGAAAGGATAGAATAAAAATGAGTGAAATAGATTTAAGCAAGCTGCGCGAGCCGTTTCCGCCAGAGGAGATTGAGTGGCGTGTTGGAGCGACAAACAAAGATAAGACAAAAGGAATAGCGCTGCCGTACATAACGAACAGAGCAGTACAAAACAGGCTTGATGAAGTCTGTGGGCCCGGAAACTGGTGGAATGAATATAAGCAGTTGGGCGAGAATAGTCAGCTTTGCGGAATTACAATCCTGATAGACGGCAGACCTGTCACCAAATGGGACGGAGCTGACAACACTAAGGTTGACCCGACAAAGGGAGGGTTATCAAACTCAATGAAACGTGCTGCCGCGCAATGGGGCATAGGTCGCTATCTGTACTCATTGCCTACTTACTGGAAGGAAATAAAAAAAGCTGGCGGCACATTTAAACTGTGCGAATTTCCTATTTTGCCCGAATGGGCGTTGCCTGAAGGTTATGAGAACAAGAAAATCAATTATTCAGATACAAGCGCGCAATACGATGAAGATGATGCAAGCCTTGAAGAATATCTTGACAATGAAGCAAGACATTCGGAGCAGCAAATAACAGAATCGCAGGCTATGAATTTATATGATACTTTACAGCCGTATGAGGAACAGGGTATGTTTACAATAGAGTCGGTATGGAGGTATTTCAAGGTAAAGGACGCATTCGCATTGACAAACAAACAGTATGCAAAATGTCTGCAAATGCTTAACGGCTATGATGAAAAGGCAGAAAAGAGCGCGAAAAAGAAATGATAGCGCAGGGAGTTATAAAGGAAGTATCGGACGGTTTTGTAACAATCGTTGCGCCCATTGATAAGGAGTACCTTATTGACAAGCAGGACATAACGGAATGTGAGGTGCGCTTTGATGATGGGCGCACCATAACAGCCGAACAGCGTAAAAAGGCATACGCGCTCATAAACGATATTGCGGAATGGTCAGGGCATCTTCCCGAGCCGCTTAAGGAATATTTTAAGTTTGATTATATGTCCAAAACAGGCTGTGACTATTTCAGCCTGTCGGACTGCGACATGACTACAGCAAGGGACTATATATCAAATTTGATAGATTTCTGCTTTATGTGGTCTGTGCCGACAAAGGACACGCTGCTCAACCGCACGGACGATATAGGAAAGTATTTATACCAGTGCCTTGTACACCGTAAATGCGCCGTATGCAACAAAAAAGCGGACGTGCATCATGTAACAGGGTCAAGGGTCGGCATGGGGTTTAACCGCAATCAAATCAGTCATTTAGGCAGAAATGCGATTGCCCTGTGCCGTGTGCATCATCAGGAAGCGCACCAGAGCGAAAGAGCGTTCTTTGACAAGTATCACTTGTACGGAATAACGCTTGATGATTATTTATTAAAAAAATTGAATTTGTAGGAGGAAACGATGAATAAAGCACTTCTTATGGGACGGCTGACGCGTGACGTTGAAATGCGTCAGACGCCGAACGGCGTATCGGTGGCAAGATTTACCCTTGCGGTAAACAGACGGTTTAAAAACGCCGAAGGAAACTATGATGCGGATTTCATCAACTGTGTTGCATGGCGTCAGACAGGCGAATTTATATCGAGATACTCCCAAAAGGGAAGCATGATAGGTGTTGTAGGTAGTATTCAGTCAAGAAGCTGGGACGGTCAGGACGGCAAAAAACAGTATGCTACCGAGGTTAATGTAGAGGAAGCCTACTTCACAGGCTCAAAATCTGAAAGTGGTCAGCATAATCAGACACCGCAGAATTATAATCAAGCTCCGCAGCAACAGGGTTTCGGTGATGATTCCGATATGGACGGCTTTAACGACATCGACGGTGACGAAGATTTGCCGTTCTAATGAGGTGAGAGTATGGCAAGCGGATACATAAGCGTATACCGGCAAATACAAGACCATTGGTTGTGGAAAGGAGAGCCATTTTCAAGAGGTCAGGCATGGATTGACCTCTTGCTTATGGCAAATCATCAGGACGGAAAGATGTTATTTAATGGCAAGCTGATTGATGTACAGCGAGGCGAGGTAATTACCTCTGAGGTCAAATTATCTGAGAGGTGGAGTTGGTCAAGAACAAAGGTCAGGAGCTTTTTAAAAACACTGTCGGACGAACATATGATACAGCAGAAAAAAGACAGTAAAAAAACAGACCTTATTATCTGTAATTATGCGGATTATCAGACTTCGCAATCTGTAAAAAAGACCGTAGAAAAACCGCAGAAAAACAATAAAAAAACATCAGAAAAACATCAGAAAAACACAATCAATAATGATAATAATTCAAATAATGATAATAATATACCCCCTATAGTCCCCCAAAAGGAAAAAAAGTTTCCTGATAAAGAAATATTGATGTGCAAGGTGAATGCATACACTGACAATCAGGAGTTAAGGGATGCGTTAAGTAGTTTTGTCGATATGAGAGATAAACTCAAAAAGCCGTTGAGCGAGAGAGCAATGAACATAGTTCTGAAAAAGCTGGACGATTTAGGCGATAATGAGAAGATGAAAGCTATGATAGTAGACCAAAGCATTGAGCATGATTGGCAGACGGTGTATCCGCTTCATGGCGACAATCAGGGGGATTACAGGAGTTGCGAGGTATACAAGGACGATAACCTTGATTATGACGAGTTGGAAAAAATAATGCAGGAGAAGATGTACGATGGTAATAAAAGAATTCAGAATACCGGGCGAACCTAAAGGCAAGGCGCGTCCGAGATTTGGAAAGGGGCGTACATATACACCGCCTGAAACGGCAGAACATGAAAAGCGGATAGCGTATGAGTATGCAATACAGTGCGGCGGTTATATGTTCCCCAAAACTGATAAAGGTATTGAGGTTGCGATAGTAGCATATTTCGGCATTCCGAAATCGGCAAGCAAAAAGAAGCAGCTGAAAATGGCGTGCAACCAAATTGCACCCACAAAGAAGCCTGATGCGGATAACATTGCGAAAATCGTTATGGACGGTTGAACGGCGTTGCGTTTGAGGACGATGCACACGTGACAAACCTGTCAGTAGATAAGGCGTATTCGGTAGAACCGCATGTATATGTGGTGATATGCGGGGAGGCAGGAAGATGATTTACAATACTTATGTAACAGATTACACATGCGAGGGCAAATGCTCAAATTGCGGTCAGTGTTGCAGTGATATGCTTCCAATGTCCAAGAAAGAAGTTAAGCGTATAAAGGCATATATCAAGAAAAATCATATCAAAGAACAAAGACACAATGGAATGAATGGAATAGACTTAACATGCCCGTTCAGGGATGAAGGAAATCGAAAATGTCTCATATACGACATCCGCCCTTCGATTTGCCAACGGTTTAAATGCGATAAAAGAACAGAGGATATACAGAAAGAAAAAATCAATTATCACAGACGATATTCCGTTGTTTTTATGCGAAATGAATTTTTCGGAAGTACGGAAGATGTTGAATTGGTGAACTATATGAAAAATCAGTGTAGCGGTTTGAAAATTTAATACAGAGGCAGAGAATTAACCATGCCCCGTAATGGAATTAACATAGGCTTGCATTTCCTCTTTTGAGTTGACGGAAT
>JBJEIU010000057.1:0-19315 GCA_051877355.1 Hominilimicola sp. | reverse complement strand
AGGTAAAAAGACAATGGCAAAATTTTATTCCGTAGGAGTGGGTGCGGGCGATGGTTCATATATTACGCTGGGCGCAATGCGCGCTTTGGAAGCAGCAGACATAATAGCCGTTCCCGTGAAAAAGACAGGCGGAAAATCCACCGCCCTTGAAATTATCCGCAAGGAATTTAATACAGATAAAAAAGAAATACTTGAGCTTGAATTTTCCATGAGTTCTGACACTGAAACACGGCAAAATTCAAGACAATTATCCGCGGAAAAAATTGTTTCCGCACTGAATAACGGAAAAAATATTGCAATGATTACACTTGGTGACGTTTCGGTTTACAGCACCTGCTCCTATGTCCACAGAGCAGTTAAGGACGCGGGACACGAATTTGAAATTATACCCGGTATAACCTCATTCTGCGCGGCGGCGGACAAGGCGCAGATAAGCCTTTGCGAGGGCAACGAGTCCGTTGCGGTTATTCCCTCTCTTAAGTCTCCCAATCTCGAAAAATACATCGATGATTTTGATACAATAATAATAATGAAAGCGGGCAATGATACGGACGCAATATATAATATCTTAGAGCGTCACGGTCTTGAAAATAACGCCATAGTTTCAAGCTGTGTCGGCATGGAACACGAGCTTATCGAACCTATTCAAAAAGGTAAGGAATACGGATATTTTACCACGGTTATCGTGAAGAAACATTAATGAAAGGAACAGCACAATGCAATTGCTTGCGGTCAGCATCAGCCACGAAAATGCGCCTTTGCATATACGCGAAAGGGTGTCTTTCACAAAAAGAAAACAGGCTGAAATTTTAAGGCACATAAAACTGAATATTGCATCTGAGGTTGTCATTCTTTCCACCTGTAACCGCTGTGAGTTTTACCTTGCGGGGGAAGATTTGCGGGAAAAGTTTCTGCCGTATTTAGTGTCCCTTGCGGGTGATGAAATTGCAGACTATCTTAGCGTATATGAAAATGATAATTGCTGCGAGCATCTCATGCTGACAGCGTCGGGACTTAAATCCATGATTTTAGGTGAAGACCAGATTTTGGGTCAGGTACGTGACGCGCACGAATTTGCAAAGGAACACTCCTGCTGCGGAAAGTATCTCAATACCCTATTTCGCCTTGCCGTGACAGGCGCGAAAAAGGTAAAAACGGACACGCTCCTTTCAAAAACTCCTGTTTCCGCGGCAACTATTTCAATAAAGCTGTGTCAGAAAATTTTGGGGACACTAAATAACAAAAATATTCTTATAATCGGCGCAAGCGGAAAAACCGGCTCGATAGTTTTAAAGGATTTACTGTCCCTCGGTGACATGAATATTTACGCTACTTCGCGCACACACGGCGGCGCAGCGGATAACATAGACGGCGCGGTCACAATAAACTATGACCGCCGTTACGACAATCTCGACATGTATGACGCGGTCATAAGCGCCACGTCCAGTCCTCACCTTACTCTTGAAAAGGAAAAAACAGCCGCGGCCCTTAAAACGCAGAAAACAAGAGCGTTTATCGACCTTGCCGTACCGCGTGACATTGAGGTGGCGGAAAATGAATATAATATTTATAAGAACATTGACGACCTGCTCGAAATTGCAGAAAACAACAACAAAATTAAGCTGAAAGAAACGGACAAGGCAAAAAAAATACTCGAAAAATACATTGACGAATTCCGCATATGGAAGCTTTTCACGGAAAGCGAGCCAATGTTTAAAAAAGCGGAAAATAAAATAGAAAACAAGAACGGAAAAAAGCTTTTCCGTCATAAAATATACGACCTTAAAGCAGAAAATAATTATGAAAAATTTTTCACATTTTTAATGACATTCAAGGAGAAATTAAATGAACATTAAAATCGGCTCGCGCAAAAGCGCGCTTGCCATAAAGCAAACCGAAGCGGTAATTAACAAGCTGAAAGCGTGCTTCCCCAACGACACTTTTGAAATTGTCGGCATTTCCACCAAGGGCGACAGGCTGCTTTACAAAACTCTTCAGAGCTTCGGCGGCAAAGGTGTGTTTATAAAGGAAATTGAAACCGCGCTGCTGTGCGGTGAAATCGACATGGCTGTGCACAGCGCAAAGGATATGCCAACGGAAATTCCCGAGGGACTGTGCATAAGCGCCGCGCTTTTGCGTGACGACAGAAGTGACGCGCTTGTATATTTTGGAGACACTAAATTATCAGATATCAAAATTATCGGCACAGGCAGCGCAAGACGTGAGGCGCAGGCAAAAAAAATATTTCCCAACGCTGTATTCAAGCCAATCAGAGGCAATATTCACACGCGGCTTGAAAAGGTGAGAAACGGCGAATATGACGCTGTGATAATGGCAAAGGCGGCGATTAACCGTCTTGATATTGCAGACACACGCGTCGAAACGCTCGGCGATGACTTTATATGTGCCGCAGGTCAGGGAATTCTGGCGGTTGAAACAGCAGACGAAAAAATGAAAAAATACACCGACGCAATAAACGATACCACCGCAATGACCGAGCTTACAGCAGAGCGGACGTTCCTTGAATACACAGGCGGCGGCTGTCATGCGCCCTGCGGCGCGTCGGCGGTTTTTGACGGAAAATCCATCACAATGCGCATATTTTATGAGGACACTAAATCAGAGGTCAGACTTGAAATGACAGGCGCAGACCCCGTATTGCTCGGAAAAGACATGGCGCGCAAAACTCTTGAATTAATGAAGAAAGGACAGAAATAATGGTTTATCTTGTCGGCGCAGGTCCGGGTGACAGCGGACTTATAACGCAAAAGGGACTTGAATGTATCAGAAACGCGGACGTGATAGTCTACGACCACCTTGCAAATCCCACGATTTTAAATCACGCAAGGGAAAGCTGCAAATTCATATACGCGGGGAAAATCGCGGGCAATCACCACATGGTACAGAAAAAAATAAACGATACCCTTGTGGAATACGGGGGGACACAAAATGTAGTCCGTCTTAAGGGCGGCGACCCGTTCATATTCGGCAGAGGAGGCGAAGAGGCCGCGGAGCTTGCCAAAAATAATATCCCCTATGAAATTATTTCCGGAGTTTCCTCCTGCTACAGCGCCGCGGAATACTGCGGAATTCCTGTAACGCACAGAGGCGTTGCCACCTCGTTCCACGTTATAACGGGACACGAAAAGAGCGGCAATGAAACGGTTGATTACGGCGCGCTTGCAAAACTCAAAGGGACGCTTGTATTTCTTATGGGACTTGCATTCGCAGAAAACATCGCCGCAAAACTTATGGAAAACGGCAAAGCGGAAACAACTCCTGCCGCTATTATTTCAAGCGGAACAACGGAAAATCAGAAGTGTGTAACAGGGACACTAAAAGATATTCCCGAAATGGCAAAAAAAATGTCCTCCCCCGCTGTTATATTGGTAGGCGATGTGGTAAATCTACAGCAGGACTGGTTTAAGCCGTCTGGCAAAAAAATCCTCATCACCGGCACAAAATTAATGAACGAACAAATCAGAAATGCGTCAGGCAAAACGGCGGTTACAGAAATTTCACTTATAAAGACCGTTCCGATTAATTTTGAACTGTTTTCTAAAACCGATTTAAATCAATTTTCGCACATTGTATTCACAAGCGCAAACGGCGTAGATATTTTCTTTGACTATCTGAAAAAGTCAAAAACAGACATACGAGTTTTAGGGGACACTAAATTTGCCGTTGTGGGAAAAAAGACCGCGCTCGCACTTGAAGAAAGAGGAATATTTGCCGACATAGTTCCGCAAAAGCACTGCGGCAGCGAGCTTGCAAAGCTGTTATGCGGCGCGGATTGTAAAAACATTCTTCTTGTACGCGCAGAAAACGGCGCGGACACAATACCCGATATATTATCGGAAAGTAATATACGGTTTACCGATTTGAAATTGTATCGCACGGAAACGGATTTTTCAAAACAAGAATTATTAAATTTATGTGTCCCCGATATGGACTATATAATTCTTTCAAGCGGCAGCGCGGCAAAGGCATTTTCAAAGCTGTCGGAGTGTGACACAAACGCAAAATTTATTTCAATAGGAAACGAAACCACCAGAGCGGCACAAAACTGCGGTATTGAAATTTACAAAACCGCAGAAAATGCAACCGCCGAGGGGATTATTGATTGCATCAGGAGGGATATGAAATGATAAAACGTCCAAGACGTTTGCGCGCGACAAAGCAGATACGCGACATGGTACACGAAACATCGATAGACAAAACGGATTTGATATATCCCATGTTTGTTATAGACGGCGAGACGGAGGACATACCGTCCATGCCGAAGATAAAAAGATATTCGCTGACGGATTTGCCCTCCGCATTGGAGGAGGTTGTAGCTTCGGGAGTAAAAGCAGTTCTTTACTTCGGCATACCAAAGGAAAAGGACGCTTTCGGCTCTCAGGCGTATAACGACAACGGCATTGTTCAGCGCGCAATCCGACTCACAAAGGAGCTACACCCCGATTTAATCGTAATCGCTGACATTTGTCTGTGCGAGTACACCTCCCACGGTCACTGCGGCGTTATTGAGCATGACCACGTATGTAATGACAAGACGCTGCCGCTGCTTGCAAAGGCGGCAGTTTCATGTGCAAAGGCAGGTGCTAACATAGTCGCGCCGTCCGACATGATGGACGGCAGGGTTGGCGCAATCAGAAACGCGCTTGACGAAAACGGCCTTGAAGATGTGCTTATTATGGCGTACAGCGTAAAATATTCGTCCTCATTTTACGGTCCTTTCCGTGACGCGGCAGACAGCGCGCCCGCATTCGGGGACAGAAAAAGCTATCAGATGGATTTCCGTAATAAAAAGGAAGCGATTATTGAAACACAGCTTGATATAGACGAGGGCGCGGACATTATAATGGTAAAGCCGGGCATGCCATATCTTGACATCGCAAAAACAATAAACGATACTTTTAGTGTCCCCCTTGCGATATACCACGTCAGCGGCGAATATTCAATGATTAAGGCTGCTGCGCTAAATGGCTGGATTGATGAAAAATCAATCGTTATGGAAAGCCTTACGGCAATGAAGCGCGCAGGCGCAAAAATGCTGATTACATATTACGCGATCGAAGCCGCAAAATGGCTGGAGGAAGAATAATGTACCCCATAATGCTGAATATAGAGGGCAGACAATGTACCGTAATCGGCGGAGGCAAGGTCGCGCTGCGAAAGGCGAAAAAACTCAAAGAACACGGCGGCACTGTCACGGCGGTTGCGCCTAAATTCATCACAGGCTTTGACGGTATAAAAACAATTCAGAAACATTACACCACAGAGGATATTAAAAACGCCTTTCTTGTCATTGCCGCGACAAATGACAGCGCGCTCAACAAACAGATTGCAGCGGACGCTAAAGCATTGAATATTTTAGTATCCCTCGCAGATGACGCAGGCGCGTCGGATTTTATGTCCCCCGCTTCCGCCGCAGCAGGCGATATAACGCTGTCCGTTTCCACAGGCGGTAAATTTCCATTACTTTCGAAAAAGCTATGCGATGTCAAATCGGAGGATTTAGCATTGTACAATTTAATATTACCGATACTGGAAAAGTACAGACAACAAATAATTGCAGAAGATAGGGACACTAAAAAAGAACTACTTGAATATCTTATTTCAGATAAAATGCTTGAAATTGCCCGCGGGGACATAACGCTTTTTGAACAAAAAATAAAGGAGAAATTATGAAAAAAGCAATACTCACCATAAGCTTCGGAACAAGCTACACGGACACGCTCGAAAAAACAATCGGCGCTGTGGAAAGAAAACTTAAACGGGAATTTAAAACTGAGGTTTTCCGTGCCTTTACAAGCTCTGTTATTATAAACAAGCTCCGCGAGCGTGACGGAATAGAAATTGACACCGTAAAAACTGCCCTTGAAAAACTATACGCGCAGGGTTACACAGATATTTTTTGTGTCCCTACGCATATAATGAACGGAGCAGAATATGACAAGGCGTGCGGAATGATTAATGAGTTTAAGGAAGAAATGAACATCAGAGTTTCGCGTCCGCTCATTTCCTTAACTGAGGATTATTTTGAAATAGTGAATATATTTTCAAAAAAGCTCACCAATAAAAAGTGTCTGTACATCTTCATGGGACACGGCAGCGAGCATTTTGCAAACTCCCTGTACAGCGCGCTTGACTATCATTTTAAAAATGCCGGTATGACTAACGTGTATGTGGGTACGGTTGAGGGTTTTCCAGACCTTGGCACGGTTATTAACAGAGCAAAGGAAAACGGTATCAGAAACGTCATTTTAAGACCGCTCATGCTCGTGTCGGGCGACCATGCGCGAAACGATATGGCGGTTGAATGGAAAGAGGAATTTGAAAAAAACGGCTTTGATGTCGAATGTGACTTTACGGGACTTGGTGAAATTGAAGAAATACAGAATATGTACTGCGAACATCTGCGTGCTGTATGGGAAACTGAAATATAATATTGTTCATAACATCAGTAAGTTTTTTTCGTGATTTATACTAATTGCCGATATTATCACTCCTATGATATAATTGTTACAACAAATATCATAGGAGTGATTTTTAATAAAAAGGCTAATTTCATTTATTGCGCTGTTATCAGTGCTTGCATCAGCGGCGGCTGTATCGGCAAACAGCACTACAACTTCATTTGACGTAGGGGACGACATTGCGGGAGCTGTTAGCACAGACGGCACGCTTATGATGTGGGGAAAAAACGAATACGGCGAATTCGGCAATGGAACGACTTTTATTCCTGACTACGGAACAACAGTGGAATTTGAGAAAACCGCGGAGGATGTAAAACAAATCACATTCGGCACATATTCCTCCTCATACATACTCAAAAAGGACGGAACATTATACGGCAGCGGCAGAAACTACTGTTATGCCTTGGGCGACGGAACAAACGAGGATAAAACCACGCCTGTGAAAATTATGGAGGACGTTGTTCTTGTTGGAGCGGGCAGCGAATATGCTCTCGCGCTGAAATCCGATGGCACGCTTTGGGGTTGGGGCGATCCGATGTTTTTCGGTCAGGAATCAGGCAGCAAAATCAAAACTCCCGTAAAGATTTACGACAATGTCCGTTACTTCTCCTGCGGAGCGCAGCACTGCGCGCTTATCACCTCGGACGATAAGCTTTACACCGCCGGAAACGGCACTAACGGATAGCTTGGCACAGGCACAGACTGCAAGTATTGATACACCAGGCTTTAATTACGTTATGGATAATGTAAAAACCGTATCGTGCGGCGCATACAATACGCTTGTTGTTGACAACAGCGGCGCGCTGTGGAGCTGCGGCTCAAATACCTACGGTCAGCTTTTAAACGGCACAACGGGCGATATAGCAATATCATTGCAAAAGGTTATTGACAGCGGAGTTAAAAGCGCTGCAACTTATAAAGACGACTCGATTTATATTACGGGAAACGGCGAATTATATGCCGCAGGTGATAATCTTTGGGGACAGTTCGGACTCGGCTGGTCAAAAACGCCGTATGAGGAAACGGGAAAAATATATAAAGTTGCCGACAATGTGACAGACGCGGCAATTGGCTGGCAGAACATACTTTACAGAACATCGGACGGAATGCTTCACATGACGGGCAGCGACGTTGAAAGCTACAGTATAGCTTTTTACGGAACAAAGCCCATGCTTGAAAGTGTTGCGCAGAATTCAGAGCCACATATAACAGCGGCAAAAGCAGAGAAAAAAATAGTTCTTCAGATTGGCTCGGATAAGCTTTCAAACAACGGCACAGAAACAACCCTTGACGTTCCGGCACAGATTATAGACGGCAGAACAATGGTTCCGCTGCGCGCCATATTTGAAGCGCTTGACGCGGCTGTTGACTGGGACGGCAACACGCAGACGATTACTTCAACAAAGGATAATATCACCGTTGAAATGCAGATTGGCTCAAACATTCTTTATAAAAACGGCGAGGCAAGCGAGCTTGACGTTCCGGCGCAGCTTGTTGACGGCAGAACGCTTGTTCCCGTGAGAGCCGTTGCGGAAAGCTTCGGCGCGGACGTGGAATGGGACGGCGACACGCATACCGTTACAATCAACAACTAATTATACAAGCAAACAGGCAAGCCATTTGGCTTGCCTGTATTTTTTATTTTACAATTTTCAGCGTTTCCGCCTTTCCGTACTTGCGGAAAACGGTAACTCCATCCTGCTGGGTTGTTTCCCAGCCCTTTGAGGTGGTTTTAGCGTTACCCTTTACCTCGGCGGTCATCATGCCGCCGTCAAGAAATTTCACCGTTGCGCCGTCCTCGTCCCTGCTGATTTTCGCCGGAAGATTAACCGACGTCAGATTTATATCATTATTTTTGCCGTTCTTGGAAATCCGCGCGCCCTTGTCAAGGGACACATAAATGCAGTTATCCTTTTTATAGTAAACGCTCGCGTCCACGTTAAATTCATCTGCCACGACATCATCGGCAAAAATCACCTTAACGCCCACAGCGTTCTGGTAATCCTCGTCATAAAGCGGAATATCCTTGCTCTTGGTCTCGGCGGAAAGCGAAAGTCCGTCATTTTCCCATACGGCGTTTACCCTCGTATTATATGCCGCCGCGGTCATCTTCGCAAGCTGGTTTTCCTGAACGAAATTATAGCCGTAGTCATTTACAAGCGTATCAACCTTTTTTATTTTTTCCTCCTCGCTTGCCTGTTCACGGTAAACGTAATCGCAGTGATTATAGAACAGAAGCGGAACCTCATACTTCGCCGAAATATACGAATAAGCGCCGTTGCCGTTCGGGGTATTTGACGGCTGGAACATAAGCTGACCGTTATCAAGGTAGAACGGAACGAGAATTGAATTTTCCGCACTCACCTCCGGCACCGCTGTTGAATCGGGTGTCTGCGAGCCGCTGTTCCAGTAAAGACCCGCCTCCATCTGGGCGCGGTACGTGCCGTCATAGCCGCGCATATTATCATAATGCGTGTCATAACCAATCTTACTCGTGCGCCATGTATGCTGATTTGCGCCGCTGCCTACAAAGTCAAGTCCGTAGGACTCAAAGGCTCTTTTCTGGTACTCCAGTTCCCTTTCATCATGGAACATATCGGCATACTCATGGGAAAGAGCATGCACGCCCACATAAATGCCCCTGTTCTTAAAGCCGTCAAGCTGATGCTGCAATTTCTCGCGGTACGGGAAATACTCGCTGTCAATCGGCACAGCCATACCGTATTCAAGAGAACCCGCTATGAGGTCAAGGCTTCCGTCATTGTCAATATCGTAAAACCTCGGCACACAGTTTGTACCGAACTTCATATGGATATTTCCTTTATAGTTACACTCATTTCCCTCAAGATAACCGACAAAAACATTGTTATCATATCCTGCGATATATCCGTCAAACGTACCGGCATAAAGCTCGTCAGCACCGTCGCCGTTCACGTCCGCAATACACGGAGCGCACCAGCTCTGACCGCTGTCAACGCTCTCATAGCCGCTGAATACAACGCTGTACAAGCCCACATCTCCGTAATAAATCCTAAGCTCACCTGTACGTGAACCGACCGCAATATCTGTAACTCCGTCACCGTTTAAATCGCCCGCGGCAACCATTGCGTCCACAATGCCTGTGTCCATAATAATACCTAAGTCCTCAAGCACCATTCCGCCGACACTCTTGAAGCAATGAACTGTGCCGTCCTCCGCGCCGCAGATTATCTCGTCCTCACCGTCAAGGTTTATATCCGCCAAATCAGGCGACGAATACGCGCCCACGGAAATTGGGTTGCCGTCAGCATCGGTAAACACCGTGGAAACGCCAAACTCATAATTTGTTTTCATGCCGCTGCCCTCGTAATAGTACAGCTTTCCGTCCGCGCTTCCGCATATCAAATCCATATTTCCGTCACCGTTAAAGTCCGTCGGACACGGATATGCGCGCTTTGTATAATCAGTGCTTTCTTCAAAATAGCTTATTGTGTCATCATCATAATCAAGCGACAGCCACTTCTTTGCCGAAACAAAATGTGTTCCCGAGGAATAAGCGTTCTCATATGGGTCCATTGCAAACTGACCGTTATCACTAAGCGCGTATGTCACACTTTCCGCGCGTCTGAACCATATATACGGATTTCTTGCCAGCGTGAATGACGGAACTTGTCCGTAACGCTCGCACATTTCCTCAAAAATTTCCGCGCTGCCGTTTTCCATGCCTGTGATATCCTCATAATGAAGCTCCCATGCGGCAACTGGCTTTGCGTAGCTTCCCAGCACATGCTCTACCGCATAGCCGTACTTTTTAAGCGAAACAAATTCCGCAAAGTAATCACGTATAAGCTTATTCGCTCCAACAGTCGTTGCGGAAAGGTATTCACCCGAATCCTGCGGCGAAAGGTTGTTTACGGAAAAAACGTTCGGCAGCATCGGATTTGTGAAGAACACATAACCGTCACCGTATTGGTTTATCGTATATATTCCGACTCCGTCCTTTTCCGTCACGCATTGAGCAGTTGACGGAATAACGCCGACTCCGTAGCTTTGCTTTGAAAGCGTTTCTTCATAATTTGCATAGTTTTTGTACAAATCACAGAAATCCCAAATTAAAGACTGGATTTTCTGTATTCCCTTATCCGTTACATCAGGATAATTCATTTCAATAGGACAGCCCTCAATCGGTACAAAATCTGCCGCGCCTATAAAATCCTTGTCAAATATGCTGTAGGTATCATTGTCAAGGAAAACGCTTCCGCCGCCAAGCACATAGTCCTGCAGTGCTTTTGCGTCAAAACCCGGTACTTCTGTAACGCTCCGGTCAACATAAATCACGTCATAACCGGACAAATTTCCCATTCTGGACGCGTCAGCTTTGTCGGCTCTGAGCGTCGCGACAGTGGATTCATTGAGCGTGTTATAGGTATTTTTCGCTGTCACGCTGTCGACCGATGAAAGCACAGCCGCGCTGAGTGTATCGGGATTTTCTACCTGGATTTTTCCGGCACAGCCCGTCAGGCACAGCGCAAGAATAAACAGTGGTATCAGCTTTTTCATTTATTTTCTCCTTACAAATCAAAATGCCTCATATATAAATGTTCCGTGACCTGTGAAGAATATGCATACAAGAATGAACATTGCCAGATACAAAAGGAATACTCCTATATGTTTTAAAACTTTCATTAAATTATCCTCCGTTATAGCCACTCATCTATTATCTCAGTAAACCTCGGTGAGCCTACATCATAATTAAGATGCCCCGTATCGTAAAAATACTCCGCCGGAAGCTCATTTTCCAAGTCAAGCACCTCTACGCCGTATTTATTAAACACAGCGTCCGCCATTGTGCGCACCTCGCCTAAAAGCGCGGGCTGCTCATACTTCGGATTCCATGGCATCCACACCGCTCTTACTCGGATATTATTTTCATTACAGTAATTGATTACCTTTTCAAGAGCCGCTATGTTTTTCTGAAACTTCTCCGTGGGTAGACTGAAGTATAATTCCTCATACCTTTCCATAGCGTCCGCAAGCGCCGCGTCTGACATTGCACCATGGTAAACATGCTTTTCCTGGGGAAGATATTTATAAGGCAGAGGGTTCTGACCCTTTAGTAGCTTATCAAAGCCGTCCGTTATAATCGGGTAAAAACGGTCACGCTCAAAATACGCGTACGGCACATATAATTCCTTGTGCCATATATATGTCGGGTTCGTTTCAAACTCGTCATACAGCGTCAGATAATTAAGACCGATTACCAGCTCCGAGCCAATATTGATATGACGCTTTTCAATCATTTCCCACAAATCCGTCACAACGCCGTAATCAAGACCGAGATTGATATATCCCGACGCGCTCTGCTCCTCTATGTATGAGGAAATGACCACGCTGTTGCCGAAGAACACCTTATCCCACACCTTTTCGGGGTGCTTACATTGCGTTATCTCGAAATCATTCTTTACAAAATAATCGCTGTCCGCTATGAAATTGTTATACGTCAGCGCTAAATCGCCGACTGCGATTGCAAGCACAACCGCAATTATTGCTGCAATTTTTTTCATAGTTATAACTATTAAATCCTTTCGCATAACCAAGGCTGAAAGAAAATCGTTCAGATTGCCGCTTTGCAGCCGAGGTGCCGTATGTTTATACTGCCCTCGGCAAAAAGCGGTGATATGGGCGATTTTATTCAGACTTTTTCCTTTATAGTCTTATAAATCCTTTAAGTATCTCGAAAAACTGCTCCGTTGTCACTGTAAACAGCAGCGTGTTAAACGCAAACAGCGCGTTTACTATAATACAGCGTATAACGTAAACCGCCTTGTTCATCTTGCGCTTGTCCACCGTAGTCAGTCCGAACAGATTTTCAAGTCCGAGGCACAAGCCGTTATACACGCCGCCCACAATATACGGCAATGAGAACCCGTGCCACATCTCCATGACGAACATGACGAGAAATCCCATGCCGGCCGATGCAAGTCTGCCGAGCCTTTTTCCGTTCAGCACCACAAAAATATGTTCTCTCACCCAATCGGACAGCGTGATATGCCAGTTACGCCAAAACTGCGTAAATGAAGCCGCCGCCCAAGGCTTTCTGAAATTTTCGGGAACGGTGTAGCCCATAACCGAGCCGACAGCAATCGCAATATCGCTGTATCCCGACAAATCGAAAAATAAAAACAGGTAGCTGAACACCACTATCGAAAGGCTTATATACCAGTGCTTTTCAAGTCCCACAAGAAACGCGAAAAACGTGCTGACGAAATACAGCACAACCATTTTCTTGAACATACCCTTGATAAACCGCTTGACGCACATTATAAATCTGTCCGCCGTAAGGGGTACTGGCTTATTAAACACCTTTTGGAAATCCCTGTAGCGGAAAATCGGGCCCGACGTAAACGTCGGGAAAAACAGCATATAATTCACATACGTCAGAAACGGAATTTTCATATCGGCGTAGTACACAAAATACATCGCGTCCACAGCTTTGAGCATATGATACGCAATTCCCACAAAAGTGATTATCACAGGGATCTGCGGAAAAAACTCCGTCATTCTGCCGTAGAAGAACGGTACCGTACACAAAATACTGAAAAATACGAAGAAAAACCGCCGCGATTTCTTAAGCGGTTTCAGTATCCGCGCAAAAATAAATGTTATAAGCGTGTAGCCGATACTGAATAATGCAAGCTGCCACGATACATAGGCTATTACGGCTATATCCGCGAATATCAGAACCTTAGGCGAAAAATCTTTTTTGAAAATAAGACGCGAAAGTCCAGATATAAGTATCATAATGCCTGTTGCGATTAAAAGCCGCAGCAGTACGTCTGTCTGAAGATACCACATATTTTACCCCTTTATGATAATTTACTGTCCACAACCTCTGCGATTTCCTCGATTGTGTTCATCGGATAAAGCGTAATATCCTTTTGAGTTATTTCAATATTATATGTCTGTTCGATAAAGTGGATTATCTCAACAGCACCGAATGAATCCACAAAGCCCTCGTTGAACAGATGCACATCATCTGTAAAATCCGGGTCGTCGTCTATTTCAAATTTCTCCTGTATAAATGCTCTTAGTGTGTCCTTAATCTCGTCCATTTTAATTATTCTCCTTTTATATAAGTATTTCTTAAACCAACTCTGTCAATCTTTCCGCTTGGTGTGTGCGGAAATTTTTCCATTGTGACAATTCTCGCAGGTACCATGTATGCGGGAACATATTTTTTAAGCTCTATTTTAAACTTTCTTGCAACGATTTCCGCCGTAGTTTCTATAAACAGCACAATCTCCTGCTTGTCCGCGTCAAACAGCGCACAGGCGCTGTCAACGTTTTCAATCGCCGCCGCCGCGCTTTCTAAGTCGCCAAGCTCAATTCTGTTGCCGCGCAGCTTAATCTGGCTGTCCTTTCTGCCGATAAAAATGATATTGCCCTCCTCATTTTCGTACACAAGGTCGCCCGTGCGGTAAATCCTGTCGTGATACTTTGTATTCAGCGGATTTTGCACAAACGCTTTCGCGGTAATTTCGGGAGCGTTCCAGTAACCCAATGCAATGCCTGTTCCGCTTATGCAAAGCTCGCCCTGCTCGCCAACCTTGCACTGCTTGTCCTCGTCATTCAAAATCAGCGCGCGCATATTGTCGCACACCTTACCGATAGGAAGCGTTTCGTGGTTTTCATATTCCCTGTCAACCACATAATACGTTGCAATGTCCGTTGCCTCGGTAGGGCCGTACATATTGACGTACATACAGTCGGGCAGGTACTTTCTCCATATATTAAGCTGAGTATTGGGCATAACCTCGCCCGCGAAAAGTATCAGCTTTAAATCGGGCAGAGGCTTTTCAAGAACTCCTCCGTTTGCCACGCTTATCATAACCGTCGGCACCCAGAAGATAACCGAAATTCTGCTTTCCGCCATGTAGTCCATAAGCTTTTCGGGGTACATGAACAGTATTTCGGGGATAATCATTGTCTTTGCGCCCGTGTAAAAGGCGGTGTACATATCGAACACTGAATTATCAAAATGAAACGCCGACTGCATACCGATTACGCTGTTTTCATCAATCGGGAACGTGTCAACAATCCATTCGATATAGTCAAGCACAGCTCTGTTGGAAATGGTAACTCCCTTGGGTACGCCCGTTGAGCCTGACGTGTACATGATGTACGCCGGGTCGAGGTCGCACACGCTGTCAAGCGCCTTGTCAACCGCATCATTATCAAGCTGTCCGTTTACAAGCTCGTCAAATATAAGTATAGTTATATCAAGGTTAAGGAGCGCAAGCTTTTCCCTACCCTCGTTGTCGGTGATAATCGCTGTCGGACGGAGATTTTCAACCGTCTTTTCCATACGCGCCATGGGAATGGCATAATCAATCGGCACATAGGGAGACGCGCTGTAAAGTGAGCCCATAAAGCTGATAATTGAATTTATGCTCTTTGGCAGGTACACAATAATAGGACTTTTTCTGCCTGTTTCCACCCTTTCAAGCAGTTCACTTCCGACAATACGACTTTTTGTCCGCAAATCCTCAAAGGAAATTACACCGTCCTTGTCCTCGAACACTATTTTATTTTTGAATCTTTCCGCCGCCTTCTCCAAAAGGCACACGGCGCTTTGCATCATATAATTCATTTTTATCCTTTCATCTTCGGCAAATTACGGCTGGTTTATTCAGATTGAAGCGACTTTTTCAAGGTCACACGGTCAATCTTGTCATTCGCCGTATGCGGGAAATTGTCCATAACGACAAGGTCGCCCGGCAGCATATAATTAGGTATATATTTCTTAAGCTCAAGATTTAGCTTTCTCAGCTTGAATGCCTCGCAGCTTTCTATAAACAGCACGATTTTCTGGTTTTTATCATCAAACACAGCGCACGCGCCCTTTACACCGCCGACGCACATTGCCGCGTTTTCAATCTCGCCAAGCTCAATTCTGTTGCCCTTGACCTTGACCTGATTATCCATACGTCCTATGTAAATGATAAGTCCCTCGTCATTCACATACGCAAGGTCGCCCGTGCGGTAGATACGCTCGTCATAGTACGTATTTGCAGGATTTTGCGTAAATGCCTTTGCGGTGATTTCAGGGTTATTCCAGTAGCCCAGCGAAACGCCTGTGCCTATTACGCATATCTCACCCTGCTCGTTCGTCTTGGCAATTTCGTTCTTTTCGTTAAGTATTATTATGCGCATGTTCTCGCATGCCTTGCCTATGGGCAGCGGGTCGCTGTCCTTAAAGGGTCTGTCCACAATATAATATGTGCATACGTCCGATATTTCCGTAGGGCCATACAAATTTGCATATGTGCAGTGCGGCTGCGCCTTGCGCCATATGTTAAGCTGAGTATTGGGCATTACCTCACCGCAGAATACAACGTTTTTCAGCTTCGGCAGCTCAATTTCCGAAAGCACACCCGAATTTGCCACATTAATCATAACGGTTGGAACCCAGAAAATTGTGGTGATGTCGTTGTCACGTACAAACTCCGGCAACTTGACGGGGAACATGAACAGCGTTTCTGGAATTATAATCATCTTCGCGCCTGTAAGCAGGCAACTATATATGTCAAATATGGAGTTGTCAAAGTAAAACGGCGCCTGATTGCCGAGTATGGAATTTTCATCTATATTAAAGGTTTTCGCAACCCAAATTGCGTAGTCTATAACACCCCTATGCGGTACAGTAACACCCTTTGGCGCGCCTGTCGAGCCGGACGTAAACATTATATAAATCGGGTCTGTGTCAATGGCGGAGGAAAGCGTTTTTTCTATTAGCGCTTCGTCCGTTTCGGTGTTTACGATTTCCTCGTAAATATGGACGCTCATTGTTTCGGGAATGTTCATAGTCTTAAGCGTTTCCATACCCTGTGCGTCGGTTATAATATGACCTCTGCCCTCAAGAGAGTCAACAATCTTCTGTATTCTGTTTGCCGGCATGTCGTATGCCGTAGGCACATACGGATTTGCGCTGTACATCGCGCCCATGAAGCACACAATACATGACAAACTCTTTTTCAGATACACCATTACGGGAGATGGCATATACCCATCGGGAGTGGATTTTGTAAGAGCTGTTCCCACTGCCTTTCCCTTTTTCTGCAATTCAAGAAAGCTTATCTCTCCCCATTCGTCCGAAATTGCCGTTTTATCCTTGTATTTTTCAGCCGCTCTGTCCAAAAGCTTAACTGCGGAATTTAAATGTACCATAATTTCCTCCATATAAAAAACACCTTGTTTTATACATACTAATCTAATTTTAATTATAGCATTTTCAATAACAGGTGTCAAGGGTGGCAGTCATAACCAACGTCTATAAAAACAGGACTGACACATTAGTGTCAGTCCATATCTTAATTCTCAAATACCCATACAGTTTCACGGCTGCAACTCTGATAATCGGGTGATTTATATATTCTCGCCTTTATCAATTTTCCATCCTTTTTCCTATATTCCATTTTTACAATATTATCTATATTCAGAGCTGCATCAAGCTTTTCATAATCTAAAAGACCCAATACCTTTTCCCAATCCTCCTTAGAGACATTGTTTTTGATATATACCTCCATATCCGCGCTGAACTTATTTCCGGACGGCACAAAATCATATCTGAATGATAACGGAAGAAATATATTCATCATTTTGTCACTGTCAAGATTTATAATATACGCTACCTTTAAATCAGGTTCGATAATTGATAGGATAGTATCTGAATTCCACTCTGTAACATCGCTTTCACCATCGCTGTTATTTGTTTTGTCACGATAATGATTATATTTTGCCTCAAGCATTTTGCCTTCGGCGCGCTTAACCATAGCGCTTACATTATGTTCTTCCACGCTGTATACAATTCCAACCGCGACACTGTAGCCGTTTTTTTTGATAAGTCTTTCAGCACTGTCAATCATGGTATACGCTTGCTTTTTATCCTTATTTTCAATAAAGGCAAGAAATTCATCGCCACCGATACGGTACAAATTATCTGTGTCTATTTCGCTCTTAAGCGAATCAGCGACGATTTTGAGCATGCAGTCTCCCTCTTCATGTCCCTGGCTATTGTTCAGGTCATGCAGACCGTTTACGTCAATATATGCACAGGTCAAATTCTTATGCGCAGTATGCCCGCTTTTTTCTATTAAATTTTCAAAGGCGTTTCTGTTCAACAGGTCTGTAAGCGAATCTCTGATGCCCATTCCCTTAATTATATTATATTTCTGAAGATTATAGACAGCCACAGAGAAAGTCAGAGCAACGTTTTCAAGCAATCTTGCGTCTTTCCATTTCTTTTTCAGGTTTGTCACCCCGAGAATTCCCACTATCATATCGTCCGCATCTTTAACGGCCACAAGCATATAGCTGTTAATTCTATATTCTATTCCGGCAGTATTTTTGTCAAGAACAAATATATCCCTGCCGTATTTTATCTTACTGGTTTCAGCTTCAAACATTTCCGTAAAGCTAGGAATTACGTCTGTTACCGTTCTGCCCTCAAAGGCTACAAAATCAAGTCCCGCCTTTTCCGTCCACATGCTTATGTGTCTTATCAGGTCATTATCAAATTCCGCAAAAAATGCGCTTTCAGCATATAAAGTTTCTGCAACAACATATAGAGCGTCATTAATATTTTTTTGTTTTCTGTGGGCGCTGAACAGCTTCTTTTCCACTGCAAGCATATACTTCACACGCTTTTTTTCACGTTTTTCACGACCAAGCAGCCATATAAAATACACACTCATGATAAGTATCATAATCGCCGCCATGATGTACAGTACACCCTGCGCCTGATATGCTGCACCAAATACAGCGCTTTCGGGAACTGTAAGCATAATCATCCAATTGTTGACCCCCACAGGAGTATAATACGCGTATAAATATTCGCCGATTATATTGGATTTAAAGGCTGTATATCCGCTCCTGCCATTTCTTAGATCCTCGTTCATAGTCTTTGTATTGTAACCGCGTTTAGCATTGCGTTCTTCCAGTTCGTCAATGTTACTCAGTGAATTGTGCCATGTATCCATAATAAAATCACCGCTTGTGCCATCGATAATATACATGCTGGAATTACCCATGTATATTTCGGTCTGATAGCACTCGGGCAATTTTTCAAGCTCAATGACTCCGTAAAGTATAGCTTGTGTTTTTCCATTTTTAATTACAGGAACACTGTTCCTCAAAACCTTTTTGTTGCCGTGGCTCATGTCATACGTAATGTCGGAAAGATATTTTCCCTTTGCCACTTCTGTCTGAAAGCTATAGGCAGATGGTACAAATCTGCCGTTACTGGTTATAACTCGGTCGTCTGGCAGCAGCATTTCAAGATGCGTAAACATTCTGCTTCCTTCAAAATTTGTTATAAGCATCTTTGTTTCCTCAGAATCGACAACATCAAAATTTGATATTATATTCGCGATTATCTCAAGCTGTTCTGTGTCACTGGAAATATTACTGCATATCTCATATCTAATCTGTTCGGTTGCATTTTTCAGAGAATCATAACATTGTGATTCCGACTGTATCTTTATAAAACCACACGCAAATAAAATAGTTACACACAATCCCAAAATTATCAATGCGGTAGCAATTATAACATCGTTCAATTTCAATTTTCTGACAAATTGCATTATACTTCCTCCCGATAATATATTACAATGTCTGTACTTGATTTTAGCACCTTTTTATCAGAAATACAATGGGCATGATTTACAATCGTCACCTGAAGTAATGATTTGTTTTTATACATCTATAAAAAAACCACTTAAACTTAATGTTTAAGCGGTTTCTAATGGCTCCTCCAGCTGGGCTCGAACCAGCGACATCATGATTAACAGTCATGC
>JBJEIU010000056.1:0-4304 GCA_051877355.1 Hominilimicola sp. | reverse complement strand
CTTGACGGACTTCCGAAAGAAAAAATACACTGCTCTGTTCTTGCCGAGGAGGCAATTCAGTCGGCAATAAACGATTATAAGCAGCGCAGAGGTGAAACGCCTGTGGAAAAGGGCTGCGACGGCTGCTGCTATAAATGTAACGAGGAACATAATTAAGAAAAAAACATCAGGGTATAGTGCTCTGATGTTTTTTTTGCGTTTGCAACATGGTATTAATACCTGGTTATAAAACTGTGTATCGACACCATATTTTGTATCTATTGAAGTAAAAATAACCATATTTGGGGTTTTATATTTAAACAAATTCAACAATGTTTGCGGGAATTTCAAATAAAATATTGCAATAGGCTAATCTATAGTATATAATCAATAATGTTAGTGATTTAGTACCAGCTACTAATAATAATTGATAAAATGTCAAAATGGCGGAAAGGAGCGCTCTTTATGGCGAGAACTGTTATGAAAAAACAGCGTCACGAATTTTTACTCAGACAGATAAAACAAAATCCGTTTCTGAAAGATGAGGAGCTTGCAGAGGCATGCAACGTGAGCGTTTCTACCATACGCTTTGACAGGGCGGAGCTTGGCATAGCCGAGTATCGAGAAAGAGTAAAGTCGGCGGCTGAGGAGGGTATGAGCTCATCTGTGGTTCGTGCGGGTGAGGTGCTTGACCTTAATCTTTTTCATGACGGAATATCCGTTCTCAAAACCGATAAGACGATGGTGTTTGACGGCACGGACATAGTTAAGGGACAGTACATTTACGCTTTTGCCGAAAATCTTGCTCTGAGCGTAATAGATGCCAAGGCGGCGCTCGTGAAGATAGCCAATGTGAAGTATGTGCATGAGGCTCATGCAGGCGAAAGACTTATTGCAAAGTCTGATGTTATGAGGGTGAAAGATGAGGAATTCATAGTCCGCGTTGTTATAAAGGCGAACATGAATGAGGTTTTCAGAGGTAAATTCAGCCTGCTTGTTGCAGACGGGGAAGGTTCGGAGGAAAAATGAAGATTATAATTGATGCTATGGGCGGTGACCATGCGCCGCAGGCGCCTGTTAAGGCGGCAGTGAAAGCGGTTAGTGAACTGGGAGTTGAAATAATACTTGTCGGCAAAATCGATGTGGTAGAAAAAGAGCTTTCCCAATATGATTATGATAAGGATAAAATCAGTATAGCTCATGCGGATGAGATTATCTCAAACCATGAGGAGCCGGCAAAGGCGGTAAGGAGTAAAAAAAACGCATCTGTAGTTGTCGCGGCGAATATGCTGAAAAACGGCGAGGGGGATGCAATGCTTTCTATGGGCAATACGGGCGCGCTGCTTGCATCGGGACTGCTTATAGTAGGCAGAATAAAGGGTGTTTTAAGACCTGCTCTTGCGACACTTCTGCCAAGCGCAAAGGGCCCGAAGATGCTTATAGATGCTGGCGCAAATACAAATTGCAAGAAAGAAAATCTTGTCCAATTCGCAATTATGGGAAGCATATACATGAAAAATGTACTCGGCATTGAAAGTCCGACCGTAGGACTTATGTCAAACGGCGAGGAAGAGGGCAAGGGTGATGAACTTACAAAGGAAACCTTTCCGCTTCTCAAGAGTGCGCCGATTAACTTTATAGGAAATATAGAGGGACGCGATGTTATGGAGGGCAACGCAGACGTTATAACCTGCGACGGCTTTGTTGGAAATGTCATACTGAAAACCGTTGAGGGTATGGGACATGTTGTCAGCCAAAAGGTAAAGGGTATCTTCACAAAGGGATTTTTCACGAAGATAGGCGCATTGTTCGTTATGAATGGGCTTAATGAATTCAAACAGGCAATGGATTACCGTGAATACGGCGGCGCGCCGCTTTTGGGTACGAAAAAGCCTGTTATAAAGGGACACGGCTCGTCAGATGCCAAGGCGGTATTTTCTGCCATATACCAGGCAAAGAAATTTGTGGAAACAAGTGTAATTGATGATATAGTAAATAATATAAACTGTATGGAGGATAAATCAAATGATTAATGCAAAAATAACCGGAGTCGGCGGATATATACCAGAAAAGGTTTATGACAACGCATATATGGAGAGTATCGTTGACACAACAGACGAATGGATTGTAAGACGTACGGGAATAAAGGAAAGACATATTGCCGCTGATGATGAGTACACAACTGATATGGCGACAATTGCAGGAAAGAGAGCTATTGAGAACGCGGGACTTACCGCGGAGGATATAGACCTTATACTTCTTGCGACGGTTACTCCGGATTATTTCACTCCTGCAAGCTCATGTATAGTACAGAGTAATCTGGGTGCGGTGAACGCTGCGGCGTTTGACTATAATGCGGCTTGTTCGGGATTTGTAACGGGACTTACAATAGCAAGACAATTTATACAGACGGGAACATATAAGAATGTGCTTGTTGTGTGCGCGGATGCGCTAAGCAAGGCGGTTGACTATAACGACAGAGCGACCTGCGTGCTGTTCGGCGACGCGGCAGGCGCGGCTGTTGTATCAGCGAGCGAGGAAAAGGGTATTATTGCAACAGATATTGGCGCAGACGGCGCAAGCGGAATGGCAATAACAAGCCTTGCCTACAGAGAGGACGCGGAGGAAACTGAAAAGAGAGTCAGCCACAGAAAGGATACAATCTGGATGGCAGGACAGGCAGTTATGAAGTTCGCCGTAAAAGCGATGGCAGATGCCAGCGCAAAGGTTATCAAAGAAGCCGGACTTACATGGGAAGATATAGACCTTGTTGTTCCTCATCAGGCAAACTACAGAATAGTGGACAGTGCCATAAAGCGTATGGGCATCGAAAAGGAAAAGGTATTTCTGAACCTTGAAAAGTACGGAAACACATCAGCGTCATGTATTCCTGTCGCACTTTCGCAGGCAGTAGAATCAGGCAGAATAAAAAAAGGCGATAAGATAGTGCTTGTAGGCTTCGGCGGCGGACTTACCTGGGGTGCCGCGCTGATTGAGTGGTAAAAAACTGGGTTTAAATATATGAAAGTGCTTTGCACGGAAAGGACAAGAAGATGAAAACAAGATTATGCGAACTACTTGGAATTGAGTACCCTATTATTCAGGGCGGTATGGCATGGGTTGCCACTGCTGAGCTTGCGGCGGCTGTTTCAAACGGCGGCGGTATAGGTCTTATCGCGGCTGGCAACGCTCCGGCGGAAGTTGTAAGGGAGCAGATTAAGAAGGCAAAATCTCTTACGGATAAGCCTTTCGGCGTAAATGTTATGATGATGTCACCGTTTGTTGAAGAGGTTATGCAGGTTATTGTTGAGGAAAAGCCTGCTGTTGTTGCAACAGGCGCAGGTAATCCCGGTAAATACATACCTGCACTTAAGGAAGCAGGCATAAAGGTAATGCCTGTTATCGCAAGCGTTGCAATGGCAATGAAGATGGAAAAGGCAGGCGCTGACGCAATTATCGCAGAGGGTACGGAAGCCGGCGGACATATCGGCGAGCTTACAACTATGGTACTTATTCCGCAGGTTGTTGATGCTGTATCAGTTCCCGTTGTAGCCGCAGGCGGCATTGCAGACAGCCGCGGTGCAGTTGCGGCATTCGCACTGGGTGCAGACGGTATACAGGTTGGAACACGTTTTATTTGTTCAACGGAGTGTATAGCGCATGATAACTATAAGCATGCGGTACTTAAGGCTAAGGACAGAGATGCGGTTGTAACTGGCAGAAGCACAGGCGCGCCTGTAAGAGCGCTTAAAAACAAGCTTACACGCGAGTATGAAAAACTTGAAAAGGCAGGCGCATCATTTGAAGAAATCGAACAGCTTGGTGTGGGCGGTCTGAGAAAGGCTTTCCAGGAGGGCGACGTGCAGATGGGTTCGCTTATGGCAGGTCAGTCGGCGGCTATGGTAAATAAGATTGAGCCTTGTGCTGATATTATAAAGAGCTATTTTGACGGAACAGAAGCTGTAATAGAAGAAATCAACTCAAAACTGAAATAAGGAGTATTAAAGAATGGGTAAATTAGCATTTGTATTTGCAGGACAGGGCGCACAGGCTGTAGGTATGGGCAAAGAGCTTGCAGAAAATTTTCCTGTTGCCGACAAGGCTTTTGACGAGGCAACCGAAGCGCTTGGCTTTGATATAAAGGACATGATCTGGAACGGCGACAGCGAAACTCTTATGATTACGGAGAACACGCAGCCGACAATCGTTACAATGAGTGTTGCGGCGCTTAGAGTGTTGCAGGAAAAGGGCATAAAACCTGACGTTGTTGCAGGACTGAGTCTTGGAGAATATACGGCGCATATCGCGTCAGGCTCAATGGGTTT
>JBJEIU010000055.1:0-4329 GCA_051877355.1 Hominilimicola sp. | reverse complement strand
CAATGTAACAATCACCGTCGACACGCCATATCCTGCAGATATGGAAATTGACACCTCCGTTTCAGAGCAACAGGAATACAGCATACAAAATGTTGATAGCGTTCATCAGAACAGCAATACCGTAAAATCCGATTTGCAAATGAGCAAATCGGACGCGGTTTTCCGTGAGGAAAATGCAGATATGCAACAGTCGGCGCATCGCAAAAACCGTACTTATCAGCGGCACACGCAGTTTGCACAGAAACGAGCCGATTATGATTTCACAAAGGAAAATCAGACGGCGGATTACAGTTTTACGGACGCGCCGGAGCCGTACTCCCCTAATATCTCCGAACAGTCGGAAAACTCTGCCGAAGATACGGCAGACAGCGTTCAAAATCACTTTGATGGCAATACTCCAAAATCGGAGCCGCCGAAAAAATTACATAAAAAATATTACCGCCGTCAAAATCCGCATTTACTGAAAAATGCGGATTTTGATATTTCCGACACAACAAAGGACACGGATTATAATTTCAATGCTGAAAAATCCGATAAGCCTTTTGAGCGTGCGGAGCATAAAGCAGACAGTAATTCACAAACGGCTGATAATGCAGATACTCAAAAAGAGTCCGCAGCGGAGTCGGACGAGGATTACAATATCCGTGAAGCCGTTGAAAATTCCGATACCGCTTTTGAGCGTACTGCTGATACCGCAGCGGATAAGAAGCCGGAAGTCAAACGGAAGAAAAATAAACGCTTACAGCAGAAACAGCATTTACAGACGGACGATACCGCTTCATCGGGAACAGCAAGGGACACTCTCGATAAGGAGAAGTCCGAAAATCGCTCAAAGGATTTTCAGTTTAAGCGTGCTGAACAAGCTGAATTTAAGGCACAAAAGGCGCGTGATAAGGCTGATAAGGCAGATGAAAAATTACCCCGCAAAAAGAAAATCAAGCGTCAGCGTCTTTATGACGAGGAAAAACAGAAACCGAAAACGCGCTTGAAGTTTGAAAAAGAGGTAAAGCCTCAAAAGGATTTGTACCACTGTACTCCGATAAAAACGGCAGCGTCGGAAATAGGCGTACAGCTTGCGAATAAGGCACATTCCAAAGTCAGCGAGGTCGAGTGCGATAATTCAGCGGTTGAGGGAGTTCATAAAGCTGAGCAAAAGGCAGAAACACTTGTACGTTACAGTGCGCGAACAACTAATTATATACGTCAGAACAGAAAAGCCGCGCCGTATAAACGGGCGCAAAGACTACGCTTTAAGGCGGAAAAGGCTGAAATAAACGCTGCCTATAAAAAAACGCTTGCGGAAAATCCCGAACTTAAAAAGTCGGTATTAAAAAAATTCCGTCAGAAACAGCGGATAAAGAAAAAGTATCAGCAAATGAAACGTGCGGAGCAGAACGCAAAGACGGCGAAAAAAACCGCTAAAGCAGCTGTAAAAGCAACCGAGAAGATTGCAAAATTCATATGGCGGCATAAAAAGGTGTTTGCCGTTATCCTCATAATTGCTCTTGTTGTATGCTGGCTTGCAACCATAATTTCATCTTGCTCGGTTATGGGAACGTCAGGGATAAATTCAATTATGACTTCCTCGTATTTTGCAGAGGACGAGGATATTTATATGGCGGAGGGCTACTATGCCGGACTTGAAGCTGATTTACAATCCGAGATAGATAATATCGAAACGGATTACTCCGGCTATGATGAATACAATTACAGCTTGGCGCAGATAGGTCATAATCCCTATGAGCTTATTTCTTACCTCACCGCAAAATATGAGTGCTTTACCTTTGCGGATATTGCAACAGAGCTTGACACCCTCTTTGAGCAGCAATATATTTTAACGCTTACCGAGGAAGTTGAAACAAGGATTGACGATGAGGGCAACGAGTACGATTATTATATTCTCCATGTTGAGCTTGTGAATAATAATCTGAATATGCTTGCAAACACAAATCTTACGGACGACCAGCGGGAATTATACGGAATATACCTTGAAACAAAGGGTAACCGTGATTATCTGTTTGCGGACGATATTTATTCAAATGTCGTTACGCCGCCGAGCTACACTATTCCCGGTGAAGCGTTGAGCGATGCGACTTTCAGAACACTCATAACGGAAGCCGAACGGTATTTGGGTTATCCGTATGTCTGGGGCGGCAGCAGTCCGTCAACAAGTTTTGATTGCAGCGGTTTTGTATGCTGGGTATTCAAAAACTCCGGCGTATATCCTTTGGAGCGTACAACTGCACAGGGTATTTTCAATCAATGCGCCGTTGTATCAAGAGCGGACGCAAAGCCCGGTGATATTATTTTCTTTACGGGTACATATAACGCCGGCGAGCCCGTCACGCACGTCGGAATTTATGTCGGTGACGGAATGATGATACATTGCGGAAATCCGATACAGTACGCAAGTATTGACAGCTCATACTGGAGCAGTCATTTTTACGCTTTTGGACGTTTGAATTAAACTCAAAAAATTTTATAAAAAGAAAGGACGATTTAACTATGGCAACAGTTGAAAAAATTGAAAAGGATATTATAAGGACAAAAGAAAAGATTGCGGAGATGCAGAAAAAGCTCCGCACGCTTGAAATGCAGAGAAAGGAAGCTGAAAGTCTGGAGGTCATAAACCTTGTGAGGGCTGTCAAAATGGATAACGCAACGCTTACCGTATTCCTCAAAGCCTATGCAAAGGGTGATATTGAGCTGCCCGAAGAATACAAGGCGGAGCTTGAAGCGGCAAGCGGAACAGATGTTAAAGAAACGGAGGGCAGCGAAGATGAAGAGTAAGATATTTGCAATATTGGCAGCGGTGGCTGTTCTCATTTTCGGAACGTCGGCGTATGCAAATTCAAGCGGTGCGCCGAGTGAGGATTATTCCGGCTATTCCGCTCTCAACAATATCACCGTATCAGGAGCGGCAACGCCTACAGCAACACCGAAACCATCAAGGACGATTTCAACCGAGGGAACCGGACACGTTGTTGACAATATCACAGACAGCGATAATTTGCAGTTTATAAGCGTTACGGCAAAGGACGGCAGCGTATTTTTTGTAGTCATTGACAAGCAGAATACAAACGATAATGTTTACTTTCTGAATAAGGTTGATATATCCGACCTTGAAGCATTGGCAAAGGATAATACGCTGACTTCTTCATCAGCGGCAGCGGTGACGCCTGCACCGTCAGCTTCTGCCTCACCTGAACCGGGAGAACAGGAAAAAGCAGACGCAGAACAGAAACAGACAAAGGCGCCTGTTTCAAGTACAATGCTTATTCTGATACTTGCGGCTATTGCGGCGGCAGTAATCGGCGGTTATTATGTAAAGGTCGTTATCCCCAAAAAGAAGCTGGAGCAGGCGGACGATTTGGAGGACTTTGACTTTGAGGACGACGAAGAAGTCGTAAACGAGGACAATATTTACTCCGAAGATGATACAGTTGACATCAATTAAATACATAAAAATTAACAAACTCTTTATTTAAAAATACTTGATTTTTTTCTGAAAGAAACATATAATATAAGTGTAAGAAATTCAGAAAATCCGAATAAGGAGTGATTTTTATGTTGGCTGAAATAAGAGGACGTTCACAGATTACCATTCCGGCAGAGATTGTAAAAAAGATGGGTATTTCCGAAGGCGATAAATTTGATATTGTGGAAAAGGACGGCGGTATTTTTCTCTGCCCTGTTGTAGTGTACCCCAAAGATAAGATTGCAAAAATCGCAAAGCTGATAAAGGAGTCAGAAAGCGATATAGCAAATCAAAAAGCCTATGAAAATGTAGGTGATATGTTTGCTGATATGGGGATAGATATAGACAATGTATAAGTTAAAATTTACAAAGACGTTTGAGAAAAACCTCAAAAAACTATCCCCTAAAGAGCAAAAATCCGTTGCGCAGAAATTACAGCTGCTTATTCAAAATCCGTTCTATCCGTCACTGCGAACAAAAAAGTTCAGGGGATTGAAAACGTATTTGAAATGAGCGTAAATATGAATATACGGATTTTGTGGCGGTACGACAATGACATTATAATTTTATTGCTTGATGTGGGACATCATAAGGACATTTTAGGGATATAACAATGGGCAGGTACCGAGATGAAAATAATTTCTTTTAAAAGTAAATATCGAGATGATTTGATTTTTATGATACTTGAAGCAAAAAATGCTTTAGGGAGAGTCCCCGGACTTAATCCGGACTTACTTGATATTAAGTCAAACTATTTTGATAAAGGTGATATGTTTTGGATTGCATTAGATGATAACGACAGAGTAATAGGAAGTGTTGGCTATAATACTAATAAAAATTCGAAAGAAGTT
>JBJEIU010000054.1:0-4334 GCA_051877355.1 Hominilimicola sp. | reverse complement strand
TGGAAGATATAAAGCCATATGTATGGCAATGAGCAAATTTCAAAGAGAATATCCCTATTCAGTTGATAACGTGAATAGTGTAAATCCTGCAAACCTTGACTTTTCTGATGTCTCCGATGCTGTAAGGAGTATTTTGCTTTTGGGAAAAGAAATAAACACAATTCTTGCATCATTTATTGAAACCGGAAAGGAAAACGGAATTGTACGGAAAGATATAGTGCCAATGCTGACCGTTTATGTTTTGTGGTCAAGCATTACTGCCTTATTGACACTTGCTGATACAAAAGGACAATTCATTTGCAGTCAATTTTTTATCTCAGAAAATGATTTTCTGGATTATGGCTTTAAGCAAATCATCAATTCTATTTTGGAGGTGAGGATTTGAGATGAAAAACAATACTTGGATTATTTGTCCTTTATGCGGTGGAAAAACCCGTAATCAAATTCGTGAGGATACGGTATTGATTAACTATCCGTTGTTTTGCCCGAAGTGTAAACATACAACACTGATTGATGTTAAAAATCTGAAAATTACCTTTGTAACAGAGCCGGACGCAAAGACGCAGAGCTGATAATCCATTAATACGGAGATTGGTTCTGCTTTTATTTATGAAAGGAAATATATGAATAATAATTGCACAAGCTTTGCACTCGTATCAATCAATAATGCTCTTGCTGAAAAGCAGTTGACAGATAAGATACTTCTTTGCAATGAGGAAACAAAAAAATACGGATTGAGCCTAACGGAACGTCAGGCTTCTGCGTTGGCAAAAACTCGAACGACATCTCTGATAGAAAACAAGCGCATTGAGTTCGGTAACGGAATTGTTGATAAGCTGATTATAGCGGTGTGTGACTCCCCGTATATTACACAGGAAATATATGAGGATATTCTGCATGAATTGATTACTCTCTTTTACGAGCTTAAGAATAATACCTGGGACAGAATATCAGATAATGATTTGATTGATTTTATTAAAACGGCTTTTAATGGTTGTTGTCACGGTTCAATGGATTTGCTGACTGGAAAATCTATGCAGCTCGCTGAACATATCCATTGTGGCAAGAAGATCGATACATTTAGCCTGAAGGAGGAATGAGATGGGAGAAGCTCTTGATACATTGCATCTAATAGATGTGAAACAGTTACATCCCCGATATTACACAGAGTCGCTGATACAACAAGCGTTATCCTGCCATTTATTATCAGATAAAGCTGTTTCCAAAATCCAATCTGATTTATTAGTAATACTTGCTGAGCAATGTGACAAATGGAGTCACGGTGAAAGCAGCTCTGTTCCAACTGAAATAGCACAGGAAATGATGACCTCGATACTGTTCGTTATCAGCGTAAAATTAAAATCCTGCCAATCGCCGGAACAAGCAGTTGAGATGTTAAAATCTGAGCAACTAAAATCGCTTTTTGAAAGAGGATTGCAAATAGTGCGCCGAAAAATAGCTGTCGCCAGATATTTGCAAAAACGAATTGTGGATAATTTATTTGACACACCAAATGTTTACTACCGTTCCACTATAGTGGATGGGAGCAATGGCTTTTTCAAATTATATCGTCCTCAGTTTTCAGCACATGAGATACATATTACCGCCGACTATCCTGTTTTTGCAGGAAGACCGGAATCAGACGGAATTGAATTTATTGAGCAATACCTTCGCTGTATTGAAGCGGAAAACGCATTTTGCGTGCAATTTTGCTCACAAGATATACACCGCTTGTTATGCGGACTCACACAGGATTATCGAAGTGTTCCCATGAACCTTTTTGAGTATGTGATGTTATCCGCATTAGGGCTTACTTTGCTAAATTGCAATCCTAAAAAGCTTAACCTGTCCAAAAAAGATGTTGAGAACTTGTACTCTCTTTTTTTCGGCAGATCAGACGGGGAAATTTTAAGATGTTTGGAAAAAGCAGTGCATATGTTAAACCAACAGGGGCTGTTGCCTAAATCGACCAGACAGTATTTATCGCTAACATTGCAGACGTTTGTTCCTATTATAAGTAACGCAGTCAAAACAGAAACGCTTGATAAGGTATTTCTTGTTCCGGTCTATCCGGAGCAGGAAATGAAGATTTCATTTGACTACGGAGAGCAAATGGATAATAGAAAATATCAAAAACTGGTTGATAAAATCTTGCAGACGGACAGCAGTGATGAGAAAATACCGTTTATTTTGAATGAAGTCCACTCTCTTGCTGATTTGTTAGATATATTGTCTGATACAGAACTTTATGATGAGGACTATGAACTCTTAATAAATAATCTGCCTCTTTCAGTGTTTGGTGTTCTGCTTTCTAAATATCCTAACGACAATTTTTTTAACAGAGAAAGTGAGCAACTGTTGTATAAAGCCTTATCGAAAAGAAAACAATGGCTTTCTTTTGAGGAAAAACAGCAGGTTGAACAGGCTTTAGAGGCAATTCAGAAAGAAGATTTCATATAGGGTTTGTATTATGAGTGAGCTTTAGAAAGGATAAAACAGATGAACAAAGAAAAAATAGCAGAGATTGAAAATACAATCAGAAAAGAATATTCCAATATGGCAGGCATGGTTATATTAAAAGACAGCAGCGTTGTTTATGAAAACTATTATAATGGTTTCGCGGAAGCTAACCGTATCCACATTTTTTCAGTAACAAAAAGCATTATTTCTATACTGTTCGGGATTGCAATAGATAAGGGCTGTATAAACAGCATTGACCAGAAAGTATTAGAATTTTATCCAGAATATAACGTCAAAAAAGGCGAAAGAACGATCCAGAATATTACAATTAGAGATATGCTCACAATGACTGCGCCTTATAAATACAAGTACAATCCTTATACAAAATATTTTACAAGTAAAGATTGGGTAAAGTATTCGCTTGATTTATTAGGTGGAAAAGGGAATATAGGAGAATTTAGATATGCTCCGATTGTCGGGTATCCTTGTAAAAGCAACAGGACAATCGGTATTTGATTTTGCAAAGGAAAATTTATTTGCTCCATTATTCATTACTGTTAAGAAAAATATCACTTTTCACAATAAGGAAGAACAAATGGCTTTTTATAAAGCAACGGATGTAAGCGGCTGGGTAGCAAGTCCGACAGGTGTAAATACAGCAGGTTGGGGACTTACTCTTTCGCCAATGAATATGGCTAAAATCGGACAACTGTTTTTGAATGGCGGTATCTGGAACGGAAAACGTATAGTCTCCGAAAAATGGATTGATGAAAATACATCCGAACAAAGCCGATGGGAACAGCGTAATTTACCATACGGGTATTTGTGGTGGGTTAATGAGCAAGATAACGGATATGCAGCAATGGGTGACGGCGGAAACATTATTTATGTTAGTCCAGAAATTACGAAAGGTTACTTGCCTTTACTGATTGATATGTATTTGCATCGAGCGCTTTGATGTTTTTTAAAATTTTATAAGATCCATAAATGAATAATGGAATGATGATCATTAAAAGGAACCAATAAAACGAATGTGCAAATGCATTATGCTTTTTATATTCCTCTGCAGAAAAGCCTAAGCTGTCTACTAAACCGCGAGAGAGGAGAATGTGAATTTATGCTGATGTTCTCCATAAGTGTATCAGTTCATTACAATGAAAAATAATAATCCTTAATTTTTGTGCCATAAGTATACGGCGCTTTTCAAGAAATGTTTGATAATCATTAATATTCATATTTTCAAAGCCGTCAGGAACACAGTTTTGACGTCATTAAGTGCTACTATACCGCCTTACATCGGCTGCTTGGTATCAATCTGTTTATATACTTCTTTCATATACTCAGCCGGAGCATCATCACTTATCTTTATATTGAATAATACGAAGTTTTAGGTTGACTTCATCCTATAATTTGTGGTATAATATAAGTGAAGGGAGTGAGGTATATGAATATCAACACTAACACGATGGTTTCTATGACCGAAGCCAACCAGAATTTTTCAAAAGTTGCCCGTCTGGTAGATCAGTACGGCTCTGCTGTTGTCCTGAAGAATAACACCCCCCGTTATCTGATCATTGATTTTGCACAGGCAGATGAGCTGCAAGTCGCTGCTGATGACGATGTTCTTGCAGTTTCCAAGAAGCTTATGGAGCGTAACAAAGCAGTCTATGAGGAGCTTGCAAAATGAAGATATTATCAAAACAGCAGGTATTAAAGCTCCATGAAATGCTGATTGCAGAGTCGGGCGGTTCGCCTGAAATCCGTGATGAGGGATTACTGGAATCTGCACTCAACACACCATTCCAATCCTTTGGCGATACCGAGCTCTACCCGTCGCTTCTGGAAAAAGCTGCTCGCCTTGGCTACGGACTTAT
>JBJEIU010000053.1:0-4334 GCA_051877355.1 Hominilimicola sp. | reverse complement strand
CGGAAAGTATATGCAGGAGGAGGTTCCCGTAGGCGAGGGCGCAATGGCGGCTATAATTGCGCTTAGCGCGGAGGATGTTATCACCTGCTGTGAGGAAGCGTCAAAGATAGGCGTATGCTCACCGGCAAACTTTAACTGCCCTGGTCAGATTGTTGTATCGGGTGAAGTGGCAGCCGTTGAAAAGTGCTGTGAAATCGCAAAGGAAAAGGGCGCAAAGAGAGCTATGAAGCTCCCTGTTTCTGCTCCGTTCCACTGCTCTATGCTTATCGGCGCAGGTGAAAAGCTTGCAAAGGAACTTGAAAATGTAGAAGTAAAGGATATGCAGATTCCCGTTATAACAAATGTAACGGCAGATTATGTATCTTCAAAGGAGGATATAAAGCCGCTTCTTATAAAACAGGTTTCATCATCTGTAAAATGGGAGGATACTATCAGAAAAATGATAGCTGACGGTGTGGACACATTCGTTGAGGTCGGCCCCGGTAAGGCGCTGAGCGGATTTATAAAGAAGGTTTCGAGAGACGTAAAGGTATTTAACGTGGAGGATATGGCTTCACTTGAAAAGACTCTTGAGGGTCTTAACGCATAAAAGAAGGGAGTAAATGAAATGTTAAAGGGAAAAACAGCAATTATAACAGGCTCAGGCAGAGGAATAGGCAAGGCAATTGCATTAAAGCTTGCGTCATACGGCGCAAATATTGTAATCAATGATATTCCATCATCGGACTATGCAGATGAAACCTGTGAGGAAATCAAAGCTCTCGGCGTGGATAGTATCGTTGTGAAGGGTGACGTAAGAAAAAAAGATGATGTTGACAGACTTATATCCGAAACTATGGATAAATGCGGAAAAATAGACATATTTGTTAATAACGCGGGTATTACAAGAGACGGTCTTATGATCAGAATGTCAGAGGAGGACTGGGACCTTGTAATGGATATAAACCTGAAAGGCGCATTCAACTGCATAAAGGCGGTTGCAAGACCTATGATGAAGCAGAGAAGCGGCGCGATTGTTAATATTGCGTCAATTGTAGGCGTTATGGGTAATCCAGGTCAGGCAAACTATGTTGCTTCAAAGGCTGGTCTTATAGGTCTTACAAAGACAACTGCAAAGGAATTTGCGTCAAGAGGTATCAGATGTAACGCTGTTGCGCCGGGATTTATCCGTTCAGCAATGACAGATGTGCTTACAGATGATGTGAAGAAGCAGTATTTGGACGCTATTCCACTTGGAAAATTCGGCGAAACAGACAATATTGCGGATGTTGTGGCATTTTTGGCATCAGATATGTCAAAATATGTGACAGGTCAGGTAATAAATGTTGACGGCGGACTTGTAATGTGATAATATTCATAATAGCTATATAATTCTTTTATGATTTATATATAACCACACTGAAAGGGGGTGCAAGAGGATAATGGAGGAATTTGAAAGAGTAAAAAACGTCATCGTTGACCAGCTTAGTGTTGATGCTGATGAAGTAACAATGGAAGCGTCATTTGTTGACGATTTGGGCGCAGATTCATTGGACGTTGTTGAACTTATCATGGGTCTTGAGACAGAATTTGATATCGAAATCCCTGATGAGGATGCTGAAAAGATCAGCACAGTAGGCGACGCAGTTGAATATATCAAGAGTCATGCGTAAGATAGAGTGTAGCGCCTTGCACCAAATGTAATTTGATGCAAGGCACGAAACTTTTTTATTGAGAAAAGCTATATTTAATTTATATATAAAAAGATAAAACAGGAGGCAAATAAATGAGAAGAGTTGTTGTAACCGGTCTGGGCGCAGTTACCCCTATCGGAAATAATGTAGAGTCTTTCTGGAATGGAATTAAGTCCGGAAAGTGCGGTATAGATACAGTAACACATTTTGATGCGTCAGGCTTTAAGACACAAATAGCGGGCGAGGTAAAGGATTTTGAGCCTACTGACTATATAGAAAAAAAGGAAGCCCGTAAGATGGACAGATTTACCCAGCTTGCTGTTGTGGCTGCAAGTGAGGCGGTAGCTGATTCGGGTCTTGACATGGAAAAGGAAGACCCGTGGAAGGTGGGCGTTATAACAGGTTCAGGCATTGGCGGTATCAATACTCTTGAGGAACAGCATAAGGCGCTTCTTGACAGGGGACCGGGTCGTGTCAGCCCGTTCTTCATTCCAATGATGATTGGTAATATGGGCGCGGCTCAGATCGCTATTAAGTTTAAGGCGAGAGGTATTAATGAAAATATCGTGACAGCGTGCGCGTCAAGCACAAATGCCATAGGTGATGCTCTGAGACATATTCAGTACGGACATAATGACGTTATAATCGCAGGCGGCGCAGAGGCGGCTGTAAATGACCTTGCATTTGCAGGCTTTTGCAGTATGAAAGCTATGTCAACAAGAAATGACGATCCAAAAACAGCTTCGAGACCGTTTGACGCGGAGCGTGACGGATTTGTGCTGAGCGAAGGCGCCGGATTTGTAATTCTTGAAGAACTTGAGCATGCAAAGAACAGAGGCGCGCATATTTACTGTGAGCTTGTCGGCTACGGCGCAACAGATGATGCTTATCACATCACAAGCCCTATCCCAGGCGGTGAAGGCGGCGCAAAGGCAATGGAGCTTGCAATTAAGGATGCAGGTCTTAAGGGTGAGGATATAACATATATCAATGCCCACGGCACATCAACAAAGTATAACGACCAGTTTGAAACTGAAGCAATAAAGAACGTGCTTGGTGATGCGGCAAAGACTGTTGCGGTAAGTTCAACAAAGTCTATGACGGGACATCTTCTCGGCGCGGCAGGAGGAGTTGAAGCAATCGTCTGCGCGCTTGCAATACAGGATGGATACATTCCTGCTACTATTAACTATCAGAATCCTGACCCTGACTGTGATTTGGATATTGTTCCCAATGAGGGCAGAAATCAGGAGGTTAAGGTTGCAATGTCAAACTCGCTTGGCTTCGGTGGACATAATGCGACGATTGTGCTGAAAAAGTACGAGGATTAATTTAATAAAATCAGAAAGATAGAGGATGCCTCTTTTGAGGCACCCTCTAAAATTCATTTATGTGGTTTGCTCTAAAAAATGAAAAATTCACTCTTTAGAGAAGGTCACATACGGTAAAAGAGGTAATATATTATGAAAAACGTTGAAGAAAGAATAGGATATACCTTTAAGAACACAAGACTTTTGGAAAACGCGCTGACGCACAGCTCATATGCCAATGAGAGCAAAAAGGAAAGCAACGAGCGTCTTGAATTTTTGGGCGACTCTGTTCTGAGCCTTATAATAAGCGATTATATATACAGACGCTTGCCTAATGTGGCTGAGGGCTGGCTTTCAAAATACAGGGCAACGCTTGTATGTGAGCAGTCGCTCTACGAGATTTCAAAGAAAATATCGCTGAGCAAATTTATTTTGCTTGGCAAGGGTGAGGAAATGACAGGCGGCAGAGAAAGACCATCAATTGTTTCTGATGCATTTGAGGCAGTTCTGGCGGCAATTTATCTTGACGGTGGTATGGAGGTCGCAAGAAAATGGGTTATTGTCCTTATGCGGGACGCAATTGATGATGTGGTAATGGGACACAGATATAATGATTATAAGACCATGCTCCAGGAGGCGCTCCAGAGAGGAACAAAGGGCAAGGTGACATACAGAACCGTTTCCGAAACAGGTCAGGACCACAATAAGATGTTTGAGGTAGAAGTGCTTGTGGACGATGTTCCGCAGAATAAGGGCAAGGGTCGCAGCAAAAAGGAAGCCGAGCAGGACGCGGCTCATACGGCGCTTAGAAATATCGGTAAATAGTATGAAAACGTATAATATACCGATATTTGTACCCCACAGAGGCTGTCCATTTGACTGTGTTTTCTGCAATCAGAAAAGAATAACAGGGACACAAAAAGAGGTTGCAGCCGATGATGTGAGGAGAATTATTGAAGAGCATTTAACGACACTTCCAAAGGAAAACAGATATGTTGAAGCCGCTTTTTTCGGCGGAAGCTTTACGGGAATACCAATAGAGGAACAGAGTGGACTTTTATCGGCGGCAAGCGAATATCTTGACAAAGGGCTTATAGACGGAATACGTTTATCCACACGTCCCGACTATATAGACAAAGCGATACTGGATAATCTTAAAAAGTACGGCGTGACAACGATAGAACTTGGCGTACAATCTATGGAGGACACTGTTTTAAAAGCCTCAAACAGAGGACATACAAGCGATGATGTGAAAAAAGCCGTAAAACTTATCCGCGAATATCCGTTTACGCTTGGCTTACAGATGATGACGGGACTTCCGGGCGATACAGACGAAAAATCGCTGTATACG
>JBJEIU010000052.1:0-4338 GCA_051877355.1 Hominilimicola sp. | reverse complement strand
GCGCACCATGAACTTGTCATGCTGACGGCGGTAGGTCTGCAAATCCTTTATTGTTATAAAGGTAAGGTCATGCTCCTTTGCAAATTCAATCAGCTCCTCACGGCGCATCATTGTTCCGTCCTCCGCCATGATTTCACAGCACAAGCCTACCGCAGCCATTCCGGCAAGACGCAACAAATCCACCGTTGCTTCCGTATGACCGTTGCGCTCCAAAACTCCGCCCGACTTTGCTTCAAGAGGGAACATATGTCCCGGACGGCGGAAATCCTGCGGTACCACTGTCGGCTCAGCGCACATACGCGCCGTAAGTCCGCGCTCCTCGGCGGAAATGCCTGTTGTGGTGGAAATATAGTCAATGGACTCCGTAAACGCCGTGCAGTGGTTGTCGGTATTGTTGGCAACCATGGGACGAAGTCCCAGCTTTGTGATGTATTCGCTGCTCATGGGCATACATATAAGACCCTTTGCGTATGTCGCCATAAAATTCACATTTTCCGTTGTGGCGTACTGCGCCGCGCAGATAAGGTCGCCCTCGTTTTCGCGGTCAGGGTCGTCCGTAACAAGAATGACCCTGCCGTTTTTCAAATCCTCAAGGGCTTTTTCAACCTTGTCAAATTCAAACATTTTGTCACCCTCCTAAAAATCATATTTTTTTAGAAAATCTTCGGTTATGCCGTCTGACTTTCCGACTAACTTTTCAACGTATTTTCCTATTATGTCACATTCCAAATTCACTCTGTCGCCCGATTTACGCGTTAAAAGCGTTGTTTCTGAACCTGTGTGCGGTATAATTGAAACAGAAAACGCGTCCTTAAAGACCTTTGCGACAGTAAGGCTTATTCCGTCAATTGCGATTGAACCTTTTTCAACGATATACCTCATAATGCTTTCGTCCGCCGTAACCGTGACCCAAACGGCGTTATCCTCTCTCACAAGCGACTGCACAAAGCCCACACCGTCAATATGTCCCGAAACGATATGCCCTCCGAAGCGTCCCTGTGCCGCCATTGCGCGTTCAAGGTTTACCCTTGAACTCTTTTGCAGCGTTCCAAGACCGCTGCGGCGCATTGTTTCCGCCATAACATCCGCGGTAAAGGTGTTGCCGTTAATCGTGGTAGCCGTAAGGCACACGCCGTTTACGGCTACACTGTCGCCGATTTTCAGGTCGTTGAAAATAACATCGCCCTTTATAACAAGAGAGCAGGATTTTGCGCCGCGCTTGATTGCGGCAATTTCGCCGATTTCCTCAATTATTCCCGTGAACAAATCACATCACCTCGTATTCGATTAAAATGTCACTATCAAAACGGCTTATCTGCGGATTTTTAAGCTGAACTGCGTCGCGCATAAGCGTAATGCCCAGCGACGCAACAGCGTTTTTGCCGTCGCCGCCGATTATCTTCGGAGCAATATACAGTTGCACCTTGTTCACAATGCCGCTCTTTAAGGCGCTTGCGTGTATTTCGCCGCCGCCCTCGATAAGCACGCTGTCAATCTGCATTTCACCGAGCTTTTTCATAAGCTCCGCTAAATCCGTGTGACCGTCCTTTGACTGCGTTTTTATTATATGCGCGCCCACATTTTCAAGCGCAGTTATCTTTTCCGTATTGCCGCCGATACATGCAATATATGTGGGAATATCCCTTGCGGTCTGCACTATCTTTGACGTGAGCGGAATACGCAGATGGCTGTCGCACACAATCCGTATAGGGTTTGACGGATTTTCCGCGCGGCAGTTAAGCATTGGGTCGTCCGCGATAACTGTGTTCACTCCCACAAGGAGTGCCGATACTCTTTTGCGCGTTTCGTGGGTGTGCGCGCGGGATTTTTCGTTTGTTATCCATTTTGAGTCGCCTGTTGCGGCGGCAATTTTGCCGTCCGCCGTTACTGCGGTTTTCATTATGACGTAGGGTGTTTTCGTGGTGATGTAGTGAAAAAATATATCGTTTAACGCGTCACATTCCTCGCGCAGAAAATTCTCCACAACCTCAATTCCGTGCTCACGCAGAATGGAAATTCCTTTGCCTGCCACAAGGGGGTTTGGGTCAAAGGAGCCCACAAAAACGCGCTTTACGCCGCTTTCTATAACCGCCTCGGTACAAGGCGGATTTTTACCGTAATGGCAGCAGGGTTCAAGGGTCACGAACATATCCGCGCCCTCGCAGCTTTCGGAGCAGTTTTTCAAAGCGTTGCGCTCCGCGTGTAATTGTCCGTAGCGTTCATGGAAGCCCTCGCCTATGATTTTACCGTCCTTTACGATTACCGCGCCCACAAGCGGATTGGGGTTTACGAAACCAATACCGCCCTTTGCAAGCTCAATTGCGCGGCGCATATATTTATACATTAAAAAACCACCTCCGATTTACTTCGGGGGCGGTCAAAATTTTCATAGCACAAAAAGCGCGTACATCTTCTCCCATCCGGACTTTACCGTCGGTTTCGGATTTACACCGAATCAGCCGTTTGGCTCACGGACTTATGACAAATGTCAATCACCGTCGATTATGAATTTCACATACCCCGAAGATATTTATTCTGTTATTTATATACTACACCCTGAGAGTATTTTTGTCAACAGTTTTTATCAACATTTAAAGCCACAGCCGATTTAAATCAAAAAACAGTAGCCAAAACAGAGGATATGATGTATAATATAAGATATAGTTATTATCAGATAAGAAAAGGGAGAAATATTATGAAACAGTTTTTAGATGAAGATTTTATGCTTACAAATGAAACTGCAAAGGAGCTTTATAAGGAGCATGCGAAAGAAATGCCTATTTTTGACTATCACTGTCATCTAAGTCCGCAGATGATTTACGAGGACAAGCCGTTTGATAACATAACGCAGATTTTTCTTGGCGGCGACCATTACAAATGGCGTTACATGCGTTCCTGCGGTATTGATGAGGAATACATAACGGGAAGCAGGAGTGATGAGGAAAAGTTTAAGGCGTTCTGCTCATGCCTTCAATATGCCATAGGCAATCCGCTTTATCACTGGACACACCTGGAGCTTCAGAGATATTTCGGCATTGATACTGTAGTAAGAGAGGACACGGCGGAGGAAATATGGAAAAAGGCGAATAAGGTTATCAAGGAAACGCATATGAGTCCCGCAAAGCTTATCAACCGTTCAAATGTGGCAATTATCTGCACTACAGACGACCCTGCGGATAATCTTGAGATGCACAGGAAAATTGCCGAAAGGGGACATGTGAACGCAAAGGTTTTGCCAGCGTTCCGTCCTGATTTTATGATAAATATTGATAAGGAAACGTTTGCACCGTATATAGAAAAGCTTTCTGCGGCGGCAGGTATGAAAATAGAATGTTATTGCGATCTTATAGCGGCGGCATACAAGAGAATAGAATTTTTCCATAAAACGGGATGCAGAATAAGCGACCATGCCCTTGACAGTGTACCTTTTGTTGAAACGAACGATGCAGAGGTTAATGCAATTTTCACTGCCGCAATAAAAGGCGAAAAGCTTTCGCAGCAGCAAATTGACGCGTATAAGTCATACACTCTTATGAAACTGGGCGAAAAGTATAATGAGCTGAACTGGGCAATGCAGTTGCATATCGGCGCGCTCAGAAACAACAATTCACGAATGTTTGCAAAGCTTGGTGCAGATACGGGATTTGACTCAATCAGTGATTACTGTATTGCATATCCGCTTTCAAAGCTGCTTAATACGCTTGAAAGTAAAGATATGCTGCCAAAGACAATTCTTTACACGCTTAACCCCAAGGATAATTATGTGCTTGCAGCAATGCTCGGAAACTTTCAGGGTGGCGGTATTCCGGGTAAAATACAGTTTGGCTCAGGTTGGTGGTTTAATGACCAGCGCGACGGTATGACGGAGCAGATGAAGGCGCTTGCAAATCTTGGTGCGCTGAGTAAATTCGTGGGTATGCTGACAGACTCAAGAAGCTTCCTGTCATACACAAGACACGAGTATTTCAGAAGAATTCTGTGCAATCTTATCGGTACATGGGTGGAAAACGGCGAATTTCCGCGCGATATGGACACACTTGGAAAAATTGTCGAGGATATATGCTATAACAATGCAGTCAAATATTTCGCATTATGAGAATAAACGGAGGAATGTAAAGATGGAAAGATTAAAGAGAACTGAAAAATGCTCCCTTACGGAGCGTGTGCTTCAGTTTGGAGAGGGCAATTTCCTGCGCGGATTTGTGGATTGGATGATTGACAGACTTAACAAGGAAAACGGAGGAGATTACGGCGTTGTGATTGTACAGCCGCTTGCAAATGGTTTGGTTGATATGATTAACGAACAGGACGGATTGTACAGCCTTTACCTGCGCGGAT
>JBJEIU010000051.1:0-4348 GCA_051877355.1 Hominilimicola sp. | reverse complement strand
AATGTTATATGCTGCCCTTCATACTGCGTTAAGCTGTCGGTATAGCTTACATCAATAATCGTCACATAACCGCTTCTAAACTCCTCCTCGCCGCGCAAAGACAGCGTTTGCGGTGTGTCAAGCACAATCAGGCGGATAGGTGCGTTTTTGGTTGAAGAATAACCGGGGTTCGGGTCTGAAATTCCCTGCAATGCGAGAACGCCATCATAGCTGTATGTGCCTACCGTTCCTGTAAGCACAATCCGGTTACCGTCGGTAGGAAGCGCCGTAGGTACAGCTGTCGCTTGTGTGTCCGCCGCAGTCGCCGGCGAAGGTGTCCAGCCATCAAGGGCGGATAAATCTCCTATGTCATGCCATTCGATTGCTACAGTCGGAATATTATCAGATGATTCGAATATATTGCCTTCCCATTCCTTAGTCTGAATGAGAGAATCACCTTCCAGCGTTACGCGGTAGATTGTTGCAGAGCCGCGGCTGGAGCCTTCCATCATTATAATACCTCTTCCGTCACCAGCCATATCAATACTGCCGCGATAACCGCCTGTCTTCGCTACGCCTTCCATCAGACTATCTGTTGGCTGATGCACCGTTTTTGTATCCGGATCGTATTTAAACGCGCGCATATAATACATATGGTCGGTTGTTTCCTGCTCCAAAAGAAGCGTGGGTACTGTATCATCGGAATACATCTGCACAAGCGCGTATCTGTATTTTCCGCTGGCATCTACGCTGCCGTAAGGGTCATATTGGTATGACGGCGCATTACTTATAATGGTGCGGTACTGTTTTAGCGCATCATCAACCGACGAGGGCTCCGCCGTAGGTTCAACTGTTTCCACGACTGCTTCCGTCACAGCATTATCGGTCTGATTATTGCTATCTGAAACAAGCCGCGTCACTCCAAAAATGCCTGCCCCTATAACCACTGCGGCAATTATTGAGATTAACACAACCTTTGCCGTTCCAAGAGTGCCAGCGACCGTTGTTCCTGCCTGCGTTCCGGCTGACGTTCCTGCCGCCGAGGATGCCGCTTTGCCGATATTCGGAGTATTTTCCAGCACTCTTTGGAGTATCTGACCGTTTGCAAGCTCGGATGCGGATGCATCCTGATTGTGGAATAGCAGCAGCAGGAATGGAATTGGTGAAAGACCGTATAGCTTTGTACCTCTCTTTTCCAGTTCGCGCACCTTCTTTTCAATCTTTTTCCGACCATACATCAGCCTGCTTTTGACTGCGCTTTCGGTGGATTCCATAGCTTCGGCAATTTCCTTCACTGACATCTCCTCATAATAGTACATACCTATTACGGCACGCTGGTCGTCCGGCAGGTCATCGATTATCTCGCGGATAAGCCGTTTCGTCTCGTTCTGGTCAATGACCTGTTCGGGTATGTAAGCGCTTCGTTCATCTGCAAAAAGCTCCTCTGCCGGCGTGTCTTGCTCCTCACTTAAAGACATCTCCGTGAATAGCGTAGGCTTTTTCTTTTTCAGCCAGTCACGCGCCGCATTCTTGGCAATTTGCTTTACCCATGGTAGAAACTTTTCGTTTCCCTCGAATGTGTCAAGATGCATGAACGCCTTTATGTAAGTATCCTGCAAAATATCCAATACCGCGTCCTCGTCCTTAATCATAGACTTTATAGTATAAAAAACCTTGCTATAGGTTTTCTCATACAGCGTTGATACCGCCTGCTGATTGCCCTCACGCGCCAAAGCCACCCAATAGGCAAGATCGTCTTGCTGTATGCCTGTTGGCTTTCCGCAGTGTGTACAGAATGCGTTATTGTCCGACAGGCTCTTTCCGCAATATCTACAGTACATTGTTATCTACCTCCCCAATATTTTTTCCATAATACTTCGCAGCAGCTCCTTTTTCTTCGCTTCATTGATTGGAAACGACTCAACAGCCACTACGATAATCCGTTTGATAAGCTTATCAAGCATATCTATCAATCCTTTCGCGTTCGTTTTAAGGCGCTTACATCCTTATAACGAATTGGAAAAGAGGTTGGTTGCATAAATTCAAAAATTTTTCAAAAAAATTTTTTTCGCCAGATTTATGCCTGTAAGTGTGCGTTCTTGATATATAAGCATAAAAGAGCCATCAAAATATGAAAGGCTCTTTTATGATTGTTTCACAGAAACGCGTTGATTACAACTGTCATCGCCGCCGCTGCATTCGTTTCTAGATTTATAGTTTTATTTTGAATATCTGAAATCTTTTATGTTTATTTTATTAGTACTATTATAACTGCCATCTCCAGAGCTTATAAATTCAACACGAAGCTGTAAGACACCCGAGACATCAAATTCAAACGGTGTGGGCTCTGTCGAGTTACGCATCGTCGGCATTTCACACAGAATCCTGTCGTTCTGGTCATAGAAAACAACCTTTCCTTCTGTGGCTGCCTCGTCCGTTCCGCTCATATCTACTGAACCCATCACATTTTTCGCAATTCCGTTCAAATTATATATAATCGAACTCGAATACCGCCAATCGGACTTTATATGTTGGCTGTGATGGTTTGTGCTTGACAGATATACCGTTTTTGTTTCGTTATCTAAATAGATATGACCGGCACTATTTTCATTATCCGTATATCTGTCCGTGTCTATCTTATCATATCCAATCGCCGAAAAATACACATCTTCTCTCTGCGTGCCCTCGTCATTTATATAAATCGACTTGGTGTCGCCGTCCCACAGCACCTTTTTGCCCATTGATTCGCCGATGTAGCGAAGCGGAACATAGGTGCGTCCGTTATAAATAAATGGTTTACTGTCATCGGGCGCGTTGGATTTGTCTGCACCGTCAATGATAATTCGGTAGTTATCAAAAACTACGCTGATTGCCTGTTCCACAGGCTCCGCAAGAGCGGTCACCATTGTGCCCGCGCTGACTGCCGCAATAACGCCGATTATGAAACCCTTGATTTGGTCTTTTCTAAACATTTTCTACTACCTCCGTTTTAAAAATTTAATCTTGTGACAAAAATAAATTAGTCATCTTTGGCATAATTATATCACATTAAACATGTTATTGTCAATATATATTATTCCAAAGATGGATAAGGGAGGTACAGTCTATGAAAATATATAAATACAACGGCAAGTGCAATGTTGCTGGTGAAAATATACGCCGATTGCGGGAGCAGGCAAAACTGTCGCAGGAAAAGCTGGCCGCCCGTCTTCAGCTCAAGGGGTTGCCGCTTAATCAAAAGGCAATAAGCCGGATAGAATCGGGAGATCGCGTAGTAGCAGACTTTGAGCTTATGCTATTGGCGCAGGTGCTTAACGTGTGTATATATGATTTACTTAAAAACACAGCTTTTGAAGAATAATACAGTGTAGAGAGCCGCGCTTTAATATGAGGTGCAGCTCTTGAATTTTCTCGCCGCATTATTCCATAAAAGCTGTCTGACTGTTTTCATCAGCGTCAAGAGTATTAAAATCAATGGTAAAGCTGTCGATGTTAGGATTGTCATATGGCAAGCTGTCAATCTAATTGTTTTAGCTGTGCTTTCAGCCATCCCGTGCCAAGTCCCTTTTTAGCGGCTTTATTCGCAAGGTCTAAAATTACATTATAATCTACCGTGATTTTGCGTTGGAATTGTTGCTCAAGTTTTCTTACCTCCTGCTGTCCGATATTCATTAAGTCTTCGATACTCAATGGATTCATACAAGTTATCCTTATTACACCCGAAACGAGCGTAGCGAGTTAAATTTGTTCTACATGTAAGAAAAACTTGATATGATAATTTTAATAAGGCTTATGAGATTTCGCTAAAAGCTAAGCCGAAAGATGTTGAAGATAAACTGGCTAACATAATGAAAGTAATCGAGGCGGGCGTTATCAATTCTACGGCTGCGGAACGTATGAATGTGCTTGAAAATGAAAAGAACATGTTAAACGATGCTATTATTGAAGAACAGAAATCAGTTTCATTTAACATCGTATCAAGTCCGGAGATTTTTAAATGGATTTATAGGCGACGCAGGAAACCCTGAAATGAGGGACAAACTGCTCCGAATTTTAATTCATAAGATATACATTTATCCCAACAAAATGGCGATTGTTTGCTTTTTTCAGGCGATACTCGCGAATTTAGCTATTAAGACATGGAGAAGTTTTTTGATAATGAACGACAAATGTAAGAAATCCGCAAAAAAACCACCGGAACATAGTCCCGAGGTGAAAAAGCTACTTGCTACGATGTTAGAAAGCATGATTGTAAAAGACGATGAGGATTTCAATTTTTTCAGTAAAGTGTTCGAATACAAAAAAGAGATATACGGAGTCTATTTCAAGTATTGTGTAAACCCTCATCATGGTGTAGAATAGAAGTACA
>JBJEIU010000050.1:0-4353 GCA_051877355.1 Hominilimicola sp. | reverse complement strand
CAGAAACAGTTAAAACATCTACACTCTTGACAGAAACGATTATTGTTGGCGATACGCCGTATTATTACGGCAGCGGAAATATTGCCGCTACCGCTGAATGATATGAAACATATAAAACAACCGTATGAGTATATCGTTTTCGAGACAGCGATATACTCTTTCTTTATATCAGATTTAAAAATAATATAAATTTTCCTAAAGATGTTGACTTTCAGCGAAAAAAAGCCTATAATACAATTAATATTTAAAATTTAGTACAAAAAGGTGCCTGTACAGTGAAAACACTGGTTACAGGATAATAGGGAAAAGGGTGAAAATCCCTTACGGTCACGCCACTGTGTCGGTGAGGCAGGCTTATTTTATGTCACTGGGAAACCGGGAAGACAAGTTGTGCCGATGAACCTTAGTCAGGAGACCTGCCTTTTTGTAAGGTAATGCACAGGTTACGAACGATGACCGGAGGCAGTTTTGGTTTTCAAAAATGTATTTTTTGAGACCTGTTTTTGTTATGCCGGTTCGGGAGTTTCCGAATCGGTATATTTTTTTGGGGAGAAAAATGAAGCATAAAGAGAAAAACGTGTATTCGATTGACACGATAGCGTACAATTCAAAAATAAAACACTGGAACAGCGAATTTAAAATGATGTTTGCCCTGTTCTCGCTGACAGCGTGTATTGTGTCGGGAAATATATTCGTATCTCTGTTTGTTATCGCGGCAATGGCTGTGATAAGTATCGGGATAGGCGGAGTGAACTGCGGAAGATATTTAAAGCTTATGACTATCCCATTTACATTTATAATTCTGGGAACTGTCGCAATAGCAGCAGGCTTTGTAAAAGAGCCTGTCGGGCAATATAATCTGAATTTAAAATTCTTTTACATATATACAACAAACGTCGAAATCTTTAAAGCGTTAAAGGCTGCTCTTAAAGCACTTGGTTCGGTAAGCTCACTTTATATGATGACGCTTTCAACTCCCGTAAATGAAATTGTGTCAGCAATGAGAAAAATCCATATTCCGAAGCTTATTATCGAACTTATGAACATGATTTACAGATTTATCTTTATTCTTGCCGAGGTGCAGCACAGTATTAAAACCTCTGCGAAATCAAGACTTGGCTATTGTGATTTTAAAACCTCATGCTATACATTTGGAATATCGGCAGCGAGCTTGCTTATAATCTCGCTCAAAAAAGCAAACGCGTATTATGATGCAATGGAATCACGCTGCTATACGGGCGAGCTGTTGTTTCTGGAGGAGGAAAAGCCCATCAGAAAAAATCAGATTATTATTGGTGTTATATATTTTGTGTGCATGGGCGCGGTAATGTTTTTTGTGAGGTAAATATGGAAACGGTTTTAAGTGTTAAAAATTTAAGCTACAGCTATAATGAGAATAAAAAGGCATTAAATGGGATAAGCCTTGATATACACTGCGGCGAACGTATTGCGGTAATCGGCTCAAACGGTGCGGGAAAATCAACCTTTTTTCTGAACCTTAACGGTGTTTTAACTCCAGACGGCGGAGAGATAATTTTTGAGGGTAATCCGATTGACAAAAAGAGTCTTATAGAGTTAAGAAAAAATGTAGGAATAGTTTTTCAGAACGCAGATAACCAGATTATCGCGTCAACTGTTCTTGCGGAGGTATCGTTCGGACCGATTAATATGAAGTTGCCGCGCGATGAGGTCAAATCAAGATGCGAAGAAGCGATGGAATATATGAATATCACGCATCTTAAGGACAGACCGCCGCATTACCTGAGCGGCGGAGAAAAAAAATGCGTCAGCATAGCAGATATAATCGCAATGAAACCAAAAGTTATTATTTTTGACGAGCCTACCGAGGGACTTGATCCGATTAACGCAAAAATGTTGGAGGATGCCTTGGACAGGCTCAATAAGGAGGGCAAGACAATACTGCTATCCACGCATGATGTGGATTTTGCATACAGATGGGCGGACAGGGCGGTTGTTTTCTCGGACGGTGAAATAATTGCTGACGATACGCCCATAAACGTGTTCAGAAATAATGACGCGGTAAAAAGAGCAAGGCTTCGCCGTCCTGCAATATTGGAGATTTACGAAACGCTTTGCAAAAAAAGACTGATTTCCCAAGTGGAATATCCGAGGTCGGTCAGCGAATTAAAAAAACTGATTGAAGCTGTGTAAGCAGTTGCAATAAATAAAATTTAAAGGAGGAGTTTAAATGACTCACACACAGAAAAAAATAGTGTTGCTGTCCGCCGTGTTCGCGGTGATGTTCGGCGTAATTACAAGCGCGGGAGCAATGCACATCATGGAGGGCTATCTCCCCGCAACCTATTGTATATCATGGGGAGTTATATGCCTGCCGTTTTTAATCACCGGCTTTTTCTCAATTAAAAAGACGGTTACAAAAAGCAGAAAATCAATAACACTTCTTGCTATGGCAGGAGCGTTTATTTTCGTAATTTCATCACTTAAAATTCCCTCGGTTACAGGAAGCTGTTCACACATGACGGGTACGGGTTTGGGAGCGATTTTGTTCGGTCCATGCGCTACAAGTATTCTGGGAATTATCGTTCTTATATTTCAGGCAATATTGCTTGCGCACGGAGGTCTGACAACTCTCGGAGCAAACACGTTTTCTATGGCAATCGCAGGACCGTTTGTGTCATACGGACTTTATAAGCTTTTGCCGAAGCTTAAGGTTAATAAGCTTGTAAGTGTATTTATCGCTTCGTTTATCGGCGACTTATTTACATACTGCGTGACAAGCATACAGCTTGCGTTGGCATATCCGTCAGAAACAGGCGGTATAGCGGCTTCGACTGTGAAATTTTTGAGCGTATTCGCGCCGACACAGCTGCCGTTGGCGGTTCTTGAGGGCGTGCTGACTGTGCTTATAGTTATGGCGCTTGAAACATACGCTAAGCAGGAAATTACAGATATTGGTTACTTTAAGGAGGCGAAATAAATGACTAAAAGAGCAAGAAACGCTATAATTTTAATAATTATTGCAATACTGATTGCAATCGTTCCGCTGTTTATATTGAAAGGCGCGGAATTCGGCGGTTCAGATGATGCTGGAAGCGAAATGATTTCCGAAATAACAGGAGAAGAAAGTGAGCCATGGTTTGAGCCTGTGCTGGAAACGGCAATCGGCGGCGAACTGCCGGGCGAGATGGAAAGCCTGTTTTTCTGCGTGCAGACGGGAATAGGCGTTGGCATAATTGCGTTTATCATGGGAAGGTTTGTTGAAAGAAAAAAATATGAGGATAAAAACTGTACAAATTAAATGTAAATATTCCTTCGGCTTTTGTCGAGGGAATATTTTACGTTTACAAGAGTTAGTATTAATTACAAAGGATAATTTTCAACGAAATAAGATATATGGACAAAATACATATAATATGATATAATTTTAAAAGCGAAACAGCATGAATATCCGGTAACAGAAAGGATTTTAGATTGATGAACGATATTGAAAAACGTATTGAGGAGCTAATAGAAAAACTAAACTATCATAATCATAAATATTACGTGGAGGACGCTCCAGAAATATCCGATTTTGAGTTTGATGCGTTACTTACGGAGCTTGAACAGCTTGAAGAAAAATATCCCGAGTTAAAAAAGTCGAATTCACCAACGGTTCGCGTCGGAGGCGAGGCTGTCAAAGAATTTGCCGAAGTGCGTCATGATGTGCCTATGCTGAGTCAGCAAAAGGCATTTTCAAAGGAGGAGATACTTGATTTCGACAGACGTGTAAAGGCGGTAGTGCCTGATGCTCAGTATGTTGTAGAGCAGAAGATTGATGGTCTGTCTGTATCCCTTGAATACGTAGACGGCGAATTTACGCGCGGTTCAACGCGCGGCGATGGTATTACAGGCGAGGACGTAACGGAAAATCTGAAAACCATACGCACAATTCCGCTTTCACTTAAGGATAAAATACCGTACCTTGAGGTTCGCGGCGAGGTGTTTATGTCAAGGGTAAATTTTGAAAAAATAAATGCGCTGCTTGAAGCGACTTCTCTGCCGTTATTTGCTAATCCGCGAAATGCCGCAGCAGGCTCTCTAAGACAGCTTGATCCTAAAATTGCGGCAAAGAGAAATCTTGATATATTCATTTTCAATATACAGCAAATTCAGGGTGTTGAAATTAAAACTCACACCCAGGGACTTGAATTTTTGCACGAACAGGGGTTTAAAACAATTCTTGATAAAAAATCATACAGCACTATTGAACAGGCATATGAACGAGTAATGGAAATAGGCGAGGAAAGAGGAAATCTGTCCTTTGATATCGACGGCGCTGTTATAAAGGTCAATGACCTTGCCTCGCGTGAAATGCTCGGTGACACCGCAAAA
>JBJEIU010000049.1:0-4401 GCA_051877355.1 Hominilimicola sp. | reverse complement strand
TTCCCAAATTTCTCTTGCCAAACTGAACGCCTTCTCATTCTTGGAATTTTTATTCATGCCTTCTTTTGTTTCTTCCTGCTCACTCATTGTCTTTCCTCCCAGCTAATTTAGATATAATCATTATACTATGTATATGTTAATTTATAATGAACAAAATATTAATTTTCAAAGATAAAAAAGGGACACATGACATGTCCCTTTTATATGTGTAAGGAATTTATATTCTTTCCTTAACCTTTGCTGCTTTACCGACTCTGTCACGCAGGTAATAAAGTCTGGCACGTCTAACCTTACCTTTTCTTGAAACTTCAATCTTCTCAATGTTAGGTGAGTTTACCGGCCATGTCTTTTCTACACCTACACCGTAAGAAATACGTCTTACTGTGAAAGTCTTAGCGATGCCGCCGCCCTGTACCTTGATGATTGTGCCTTCAAACATCTGAGTTCTTGTACGTGAACCCTCGACGATTTTCTGGTAAACCTTTACGTTGTTACCAACTACAAGTTCAGGTAAATCAGTTCTGATTTGGTCTTTTGTCAAAGCGTTAATGATTTCTTGTGAATTCATCATTAATTCCTCCTTATAATCTGGGACATTCGTGCCGACCGAGGCAGAGGACTATCCGTAATAACTACAAAATTATACCACAGGAAAATATAAATTGCAAGTATTTTTTTGAAATTTTTTCAACATATTTAAGACTTTGGTGCGTATTTATAATATAGCACTGATAGAGAGGGACAAAATTATGAAATTTAAGGCAATAGTTGTTACAAAGAAAAAAATATTTATACTTGCGGCATTAGTTGTATGCGCTGTGATTTGTGCCGCTGTGGGTGCGCTGACTCCCAAAAGGAGAATAAGCGTATTCAGCATGCAGGACAGGACATATGAAGAAATTCTCTCTCAGGGACTGCCTGACAACAGTGAAAAAAGCTTTGATATAAAGAAATGGATAAACAAGCTTCTTGGATTTAATATCGATGAGCCTGAAACGATTATAAGTGAATACTCTGCTGCTTTTGACGGGACAAACTATGAGGAGGATTTTAGCGCGGAGGATAATATCAATGAAACGGAAATAACTAAAAATGCCGGCGACACAGCTACATCTGAAACGGAGGTGACACAGCCGCCGCTGCCGGATAAAGCGCAGATTTGCTCGTCTGTCGGATTACAACTGAATAACGCAACGGAATACAGCGTGGATGTTAGTGACATGTGTGCCGAAGAACTGTCAATCCATGCGGACGGCGCTGAACCGCAGGTACTTGTGATACACACGCACACAACCGAGTGCTATGACGGTGATGAAATGAACGGGGAAACGGAGCGGAACACAGATGATTCGGTCAATGTGGTAGCCGTAGGGAACGAGATATGCACTGTGCTGGAGGAAAACGGCATAAAGACTATACATGATACTACATATCACGATTATCCGTCATATCAGGGGTCATATACAAGAGCGCTGACAACAATAGATACGCAGCTTAAGAATAACCCATCAATAAAGGTTGTGCTTGATGTACATAGAGACGCTTTTATATATCCCGACGGCTCAAAGCTTAAGGTGACATGCGAGGAAAACGGCGAGTCAACTGCGCAGGTTATGATAGTTGCCGGTACGGACAGTATGGGGCTGTGGCACGATAACTGGAGGGAAAATCTGAAATTTGCGGCAAAAATACAGAATGCTGCCGAGATAATGTATCCGGGACTCATGCGCCCGATAAATTTAAGAACAGAAAGATTTAACGAGCATATGACAAAGGGAAGCCTTATACTTGAGGTAGGAAGCAACGGAAATACGCTTGAGCAGGCGAAAGCAGGTGGCAGAGATGTTGCGCGGGCAATAGCTGCTGTGCTTAAAGCAGGGTAATTTTTGAATAGTACTTTACTTTTGAGGTTAATTTATGCTATAATACATAATAGATAATTATCGGATAAATTAGGAGAGAAAGACATGTCAAATGAACGACAGGAAAAAATCAGAAATTTTTGTATTATAGCGCATATTGACCATGGCAAATCCACGCTTGCGGACAGACTGCTGGAACTTACAGGAGAAGTTGAAAAGCGTGATATGGAGGAGCAGCTTCTCGATAACATGGATTTGGAACGTGAAAGAGGCATAACTATAAAGGCTCATGCTGTTACGCTTAAATATAAGCGTGATGACGGGGAAGTGTACACGCTTAATCTTATAGATACTCCGGGGCATGTGGACTTCAATTATGAGGTGTCGCGCTCACTTGCAGCATGCGAGGGAGCAATACTTATCGTGGACGCATCGCAGGGCATTGAGGCGCAGACGTTGGCGAACACATATCTTGCGATTGACCACGACCTTGAGGTTGTTCCCGTAATCAATAAGATTGATTTGCCGTCCGCGCAGCCTGATGTGGTGATACATGAAATTGAGGATGTAATAGGAATACCGGCGGAGGACGCGCCGCAGGTTTCGGCTAAAACAGGTCTTAATGTGGAGGCTGTTCTGGAGGAAATTGTAAATAATATACCATCACCGTCCGGTGATGAAAACGCACCCTTGCAGGCTCTTATATTTGACTCATATTACGACAGCTACAAGGGCGTAATTGTATATGTAAGAATTAAGGAAGGCTCTGTAAAGGTCGGCGACAGAATAAAGATGATGGCTACAGGTGCGGAATTTGACGTGGTTGAGGTCGGCTGTATGCACCCGTCAGGTCTTATTCCGACAAAGCAGTTGTCGGCAGGCGATGTTGGATATATTGCGGCAAGTATCAAGAATATTCAGGATACGCGCGTCGGTGATACGGTTACAACGGTTAAAAACCCTGCCAAAGAGCTGCTTCCGGGATACAAAAAGGTAAATCCTATGGTTTACTGCGGTATATATCCTGCGGACGGCGCGCAATATGAGGATTTAAAAGAAGCGCTATCGAAATTGCAGCTTAATGACGCGGCGCTTATGTTTGAGCCTGAAACCTCTGTGGCGCTTGGCTTTGGTTTTAGATGCGGATTTCTTGGACTTCTTCATATGGAAATTATACAGGAACGACTGGAAAGAGAATACAATCTTGACCTTGTAACAACAGCGCCGAGTGTTATATATAAAGTGTACAAGACAAACGGAGAAATGGTGTGGGTAGATAATCCCACAAACCTTCCTGATGGTGCAGAGATTGATTATATGGAGGAACCTATGGTAAAGGCTACTATAATGGTTCCAAAGGATTATGTTGGCAACGTCATGGAGCTTTGTCAGGAGAGACGAGGCATATATAAGGATATGACATATATGGACGAAACAAGAGCAGAGATTTTCTATGAATTGCCGCTTAACGAGATTATCTATGACTTCTTTGACGCTCTGAAATCAAGGACAAAGGGTTATGCCTCATTTGACTATGAACTCTGTGGCTATAGCCGTTCTAACCTTGTAAAGCTTGATATATTGCTTAACGGCGAAATGGTTGACGCGCTTTCATTTATCGTACACAAGGACAACGCATATTCACGCGGCAGAAAAATGGCTGAAAAGCTTAAGGAAGCAATTCCACGTCAGCTTTTTGAAGTGCCTATCCAGGCGGCAATCGGTTCAAAAATCATTGCACGTGAAACGGTGCGCGCAATGCGCAAGGACGTGCTTGCCAAGTGCTACGGTGGTGATATTACCCGTAAGAAGAAGCTGCTTGAAAAGCAGAAAGAGGGTAAAAAGCGTATGCGTCAAGTGGGCAGCGTAGAAGTGCCGCAAGAGGCGTTTATGTCGGTACTGAAACTGGATGATTAAAAAAATAAGGCTTTCGTTATAGGAAGCCTTATTTTTTTGCTAATTCAATGTCTCAATAGAGAATGACATCCCTACTCTAAGACCGTTCATGAAAAGACGCATAGTTTCGCTTGCAATAATTGTTTCTTCGCATTTTATCAGTTTATCCAAGGTCTTTAATTCATCATCCGATAGGGTATTTTTTAGAGTTTTATAAAACTGTTTTATGCGGTTTTTTTCGCGGGAACAAATTATAGAGGCTTTTGATTCTATCTCAGATGATTGAATTTCACTGTAATACATTTTTTCACATATGTCCATTTTCAATTTCTCCTTTCTTGTATAATCTCAGTGCAATTAAAAAACGCACTGCCGGAGCAGTGCGTAAAAACACATACTCCTATTTTGCTGCAACACAAATGTATAACTACGAATAGTACACTAAAAAGAGTATGCGTTTTTATCATAATAATAAAAAAGTATACTATAGTGTAATTATTTACATTTGTGTTGCAAATTTATTTTACCACATAATTTTAATTTTTACAAGTAATTCGAATGAAAATATAAAAAAATAGCTGCCGCAATGCGACAGCTATTTGAGTTATCTGAATTAGTCCTGCTCAGCAAGCTTTACAAGATG
>JBJEIU010000048.1:0-19984 GCA_051877355.1 Hominilimicola sp. | reverse complement strand
TAAAGAAATTTTCATTGCATTGTAATCATTATTTCGGTATAATAGTATATTGAGATATATTGTGCAAAAATATTTTAAATGGAGGCAATGATTTTATAATGAACAAAAAAAGGATTATTTCTTTAATTCTCGCAGCATTTGTTACACTCGCACCGCTGTCATATTCATTGGCAGCACCCTCACCCACACCCGATAATTCGACATCAACAGTAACCTCGCCCGACGGCACTACAAAAACGGTTGATTCCAACGGAGACACCATTACAAGTCCTTCTCCGAAGGCAACCGCCTCATCTTCCGCTTCCGATGATGAGGAAGATGCAGAAGAGACACCGTCTCCCACAGCCACAGCCCGGGCTTCCGAAGAAACAGCGCAGACCACAGCAGCGCCGCAGCTTGAAGCAGGCATAACAATGGAGGATCCATCTCTTACTCCTCCAACGATTTCATACGCGCAGTCCGCGCTTCTTATGGACATGGAATCAGGACGAGTTCTTTACAGCAAGAACCTTGACGACCGTGTTTACCCCGCAAGCACCACAAAGATTATGACAGGTATCCTTGCTCTTGAAATGGGTAACATGGACGACACGGTAACAGCCACGTATGAAGCTCTTAAGACAATAACCCTTGAAGATTCGCATATGGGTATTCTCGCAGGCGAGGAGCTTACAATGGATCAGCTTGTAAAGGGTATGCTTGTATACAGTGCAAACGATGCGGCAAACGTAATTGCAATTCAGATTGCAGGCTCAATAGACGCATTTGTGGAGCTTATGAACCAAAAGGCGCAGGAGCTTGGCATGACAGGCACACACTTTGTAAACCCCTGCGGTTCTCATGACGACAATCACTACACAACCGCCCGCGACCTTGCTATACTTTCCAAGTACGCAATGAAAAACGAGCAGTTCCGCGAAATCGTAAAGATGCCCATTTACAAAATACCCGCTACAAATAAATATACAAGCGAGCGTATTCTTGTAAACACAAATCTTTTCCTCGGAACCTCGCGTTCAACCTACTACTACTATCCGCCTGCAATCGGTATCAAGACAGGTCATACCTCACAGGCAGGCTATTGCCTTGTTTCCGCAGCGTCCTACAACGATACAGAGCTTCTTGCTATAGTAATGAACTGCAAAAATGTTGACACAAAGGAACAGGCATATTCGTATATCGACTCAAAGGCGCTGTATGACTTCGGCTTTGACAACTACATTCATCAGCCCCTTGCAAAGGTCGGCGACATAGTTTCCGATTCAAAGGTTTACGAGGCAAAGAATGATATGCGTGTTGCCGTTACGGTAGACAACGACGTTTCGGCGCTCATTTCAAACAAGGAGGGCAGCGCAGACCTTATTAAAACAAACATTAATATGCCCGAAAAGCTTGCAGCGCCTATCAAAAAGGGCGACGTGCTTGGTACTGTGACCTACACATATCAGGACGTTCCCGTAGGCGAAGCCAATCTTGTTGCCACAAACGACGTTGAACGAAACAATCTTCTGCACGTGTTCCACCTTATAATTAGAGTTATAACAAGTCCGTTCTTCTTCATTCCTGCTATAATTCTTATACTGATTATAATGTATGCAAGACATAAGAAGAAGAAAATCGAAAGGCAGAAGCGTATTCAGCAGCTAAAGCGTAACAGACAGAAGGGTTATCCCGATAACGAAACAGGCACGCGCACGCCTGACAGAAACGCGTCACGCACGGAACGCGTTGACCGCGAAACAAAGAGTTCTAATTCAAGATACAGAAAATAATTATATAAACCCAAACGGCATGGATTTAATCCATGCCGTTTTTACTTGAATATGGCAGGCAGAAACAACCTGCGGTATTTTATTGTTTTAAAAAATCATCTATCAGCCTTTTTGCTTCCCCGAACGGATTTTCACTGCTCACATAATGTATGCGTTCATCACGCCTAAACCATGTAAGCTGACGTTTCGCATATCGGCGCGAGCTTTGCTTTATTATCTCCATAGTTTCCTCAAGGCTCGTTTTTCCGTCAAAATAGTCCATGACCTCTTTGTAGCCGATACCCTGCATGGAGTTTAAATCCTTTGTGTACCCCATGTCCATCAGCCGCTTTACCTCGTCAAGAAGTCCCTCATTCATCATTAAATCAACACGGAGATTTATCCTGTCATAAAGCTTTTCCCTGTCCCAGTTGATACAGAACATAAGGGGATTATATCTGCTTTCCGTTTTCTTGGTTTCCTCCTGATGCTCGGAAATTGGTTTTCCCGTTATTTTATAAAACTCAATGGCGCGGATAATACGTCGCAGATTATTGGGATGCAGTTTCTTTGCCGATACCTCGTCAAACTCCGCAAGCATTCCAAGAAGATATTCACTTCCCTTTTCCTCAGCAGTTTTTTGCAGCTCATCACGCAAAGCATAATCAGTATCCATCTCGCCAAAGGTTACGTCATTAACCACGGAATTTATATAAAGTCCCGTTCCTCCCGCCATAACGGGTATTTTTCCTCTGCCGTATATGTCGGCAATAACTTTATGCGCCATCTGCGTATAGTCTGCAACGCTAAATTCCGCATCCGGTTCAAGGAAATCTATCATATGATGCACAGCCTGTCCTCTCTCTTCCTTTGTCGGCTTGGCTGAGCCTATATCCATGTACTTATAAATCTGCATACTGTCCGCGCTGACAATTTCCCCGCCGACATAATCCGCAATATCTATGGCAAGTCCTGTCTTGCCCGACGCTGTCGGACCTGCCACAACTATAAGAGGTATCTTAGACAATTCTCTTAAACTCCTTTTCGATTTCCTTTTTGCTCATTGTGATAATAATCGGTCTGCCATGGGGACAGGTATTGATATTTTTCAGTCTTAACACGTTCCTCACAAGCGTTTCCATTTCTGCCATGCCCATTTTCATGTTAGCCTTAACAGCCGACTTACAGGCTATTGTATAAAGAAGTCTCTCGTGCTTTTCCGTTATAAGCTCCTTTTTCAACTGTTCGCCCTGCGCGGCAAGCTCAAGGAACAGAGGCTCTACCTCGCCCATTTCAACCTCGCCCGGCACGCTTCTTATAATTACCGCGTCATCTCCAAATTCCTCCGACTCAAAGCCTATATCATCAAAAAGCTGTTTATTGTCGCGGTATGCCGTCATTTCACTTCCCGTCAAATCAACAATGACAGGCTCTATTAGCATCTGCGAAACAACCTGCTTTGACGCAATCTCCGCTTTCAGTTCCTCATATTTAAGCCTTTCATGGGCGGCGTGCTGGTCGATTATCATCATTTCATCACCCTTTTCGGCTATGATATATGAATCAAAAACCTGACCGACTATTTCAAAATATTCGTCTACGAAGACAGTTTCTTCTGCTTTATTTTCCGATACAATATCAACCGCTTTTTTTGTCGGGAATTCCGCTGCGTTTTCAGCCGCTTTTTCTGTCGGGAATTCCGCTGATTGCTTATATACTTCTTCTGTCTGTTTTTCTTCCATTTTAGCGTCCCCATTGTTTACAGGAATAATAGGTTTGATTTCCTGTTTGGGTGATGCCATTGTAACGTTTCTCGGAATTGTGTATTCCTTTTCCGGATTTTTCTTTATAATAAAATCAGGCTTTCCTGACACGATTGTTTTTGTATTTTCAAGATTCTGCGATATATTATTTTTAGTGTCCCCGTTATTTTTAAGAAAATGATTTTCCCTCGGATTGTATGACGGCGTTTCGGGACGCTTTGTCATATTCTTCGGGAGAGCGTCAACCATATCGGAAAGCTTTAACTGCTCCTTAGGTACGTCACGCTTAAATTCCTCTGAGATAAATTTATTTTTAGTGTCCCCACTCTCTGCGCGTTCAATTTTAGGCACGTTCGGAATTGCATACAGAGCATTTTTCACGCCGTAATATACTGCGTTATAAACCGCCTTTTCATTTGAAAACTTTACTTCCAATTTGGTCGGGTGCACATTTATATCAATCAGCGATGGATTTATTTCAATATTCAGCACAGCCATAGGGAATTTGCCTATCATAATCTGATTTTTATATGCGTTTTCAAGTGCGGCGATTATGGTCGTGCTTGTGATATATCTTTTATTCACAAAAAAGCTCTGATAATTGCGCTTTGGTCTCGACAGTGTTCCCTTTCCGATAAGTCCGGTAATTTTTATGCCCTCAAACTCGTATTCTACGGGAATAGTTCCGTTGGCATAATCCTTGCCGTAGGCGGTGTAAACGGCATTTTTCAGCGAGCTGTCTCCGGGTGAAAACAGTTTTTCCTTGCCGTCTATTATCAGTTTAAAGGAAATTTCAGGGTGTGCAAAAATAAAATGCGTCATTATATCAGTTATGTATCCTGATTCTGTCGCGTCCTTTTTTAAAAATTTACGTCTTGCAGGGGTATTAAAAAACAGATTTTCAACCGAAATAGACGTGCCGTTCGGCACGCCTGCCTCCTCTGATGCAAGTATTTCACCACCGCGGCAGGTAACGCATACACCAGTTTCGTCCTCCTTACGCTTTGTGTATAATTCCACTTCCGCTACCGCGCCGATACTGGACAGCGCCTCGCCGCGGAAACCAAGCGTATAGATTGCGTCAAGATCCTCGCTTGTCTGTATTTTGCTGGTGGCATGACGCAGAAAACATATCTTTGCGTCCTCTTCGCCCATGCCGCTTCCGTTGTCGCTTACGCGCATATACACACTGCCGCCCTTTTTTATTTCGACAGTAATAAGGTTTGCGCCCGCGTCAATACTGTTCTCCACAAGCTCCTTTATTACGCTTGCGGGACGCTCCACGACCTCGCCCGCCGCTATTTTGTTGGAAACCTCGGTACTTAGTACATGAATTTTTCCCATTGGTTTAGTGTCCCTTCTATATCTCTTTTGCCTTTTGTGACAGCTCAAACAGCTTGTTCATCGCCTCAATCGGTGTAAATGTTGTTACGTCCATATTTTTAAGCTCGTCCGCGATTGAGTTTGCTATTGTGTCGCCAAAACCCACCTGATTTATCGGCTCAGCTGTCTTTTCCTTATGCTCGACCGTAATTTCATCATTTTCTATCTTTTTCAAAATCTTCTTTGCGCTGCTTATTACTTCTTTCGGCACTCCCGCAAGCGCCGCAACCTCAATACCGTAGCTGTCGTCCGCGCCGCCGCGTACAATTTTACGCAGAAATGTAATATCATCACCGCGCTTTTTGACGGCAATACGATAATTCTTCACGCCCTCAAGCTCCTCCTCAAGCTCCGTAAGCTCGTGGTAGTGGGTTGCAAAAAGCGTCTTTGCGCCGATTTTATGCTTGTTGTGGATATACTCCACCACTGCCCACGCAATGGACAGACCGTCAAAGGTGCTTGTACCTCTGCCTATTTCATCAAGGATAATCAGCGATTTTGAGGTCGCGTTTTTCAGAATGTGACTGACCTCGTTCATTTCAAGCATAAAGGTGCTCTGTCCCGAAGCAATGTCATCAGACGCGCCGACTCTCGTAAAAATCTTATCCACAATACCAATCTGCGCCGAAGCCGCAGGCACAAAGCTGCCAATCTGCGCCATTAGCGTTATCAGCGCCACCTGACGCATATAGGTGGATTTACCTGCCATATTAGGTCCTGTGATTATAAGCATTCTGTCCTCATCGGTATTTAAATGTGTGTCATTAGGCACAAACATAGTCTTGCGCGACATCTTTTCCACAACGGGGTGTCTGCCGTCAATAATTTCAATCTTGCCGTTGTCAGATATTTCGGGCATTGTAAAGTTATTTTTGCAGGCAGTCTGCGCAAGCGATAAAAGCACGTCCGTTTTTGCGATTATATCGGCGATGCGCTTCAATCTCTCAATTTCTTTTTCAACAGTCTGTCTTACCTGCTCATAAACATGGCTTTCCAGTGATAAAACTCTTTCTGACGCGCCAAGGATTGTGTTTTCAATTTCCTTAAGCTTGGGCGTTATATACCTCTCCGCATTCGCAAGCGTCTGCTTTCTTATGTAGTAATCAGGCACATTCTTTTTAAAGGAGTTTGTAACCTCTATATAATAGCCGAACACCTTATTAAAGCCGACCTTAAGCTTTGCAATTCCCGTTTTTTCACGTTCCTCGCTCTCGACCGCCGCAAGCCACTTCTTGCCGTCACGCATTGCAATGCGCAGCTTGTCTATCTCCTCGTTAAAGCCCTCTTTGATAACGTTTCCGTCACGCAAAAGCGCCGGCGGTTCGTCATTTATCGCCCTTTCCAAAAATCCAGCCACATCATCAAGCAGATCAAAATCCTTGCGCATATCGCTGAGCATAGGCGACTTGACGCTGCTTAGCGTATACTCCAGCTCGGGCAGCTTCAACAGCGTCATTTTAAGTGCGATTAAATCTCTCGGCGTAACCGTTCCCAGCGAAATACGACTTATAATTCTTGATATATCATACGTTCCCGAAAGCACCGACGCCATTTCATCGCGGAGCATAACATTGTCCGTCAATTCCTTTACGGAGTACAAACGTTTATTGATTTCCAAGGGATTTATTAACGGTTTTTCAACCCACTGCTTCAAAAGGCGCGCGCCCATTGATGTCTGCGTGTTGTCCAGCACCCACAAAAGCGAACCTTTCTTTGTCTTGTCGCGCATGGTTTCCGTGATTTCAAGATTGCGCCTTGTGTTCACGTCAAGGTCCATGTACTGGTTAACCTCATATGTATTTATCGTATTCAGGTATGTAAGGCTCATCTTCTGCGTATGCTCAAGGTAGGCTATCAACGCTCCCACTGCGTATACGGCATACTTCTTGTCCGCAAGGTCTATTTCTGCAAGCGACCGCTTGTTAAACTGGCGCAGTATCTTTTCCTCAAAACAGGAGTTTTCAAAAAACTCGTCAGTACACTCATCGGGAGTTATGTGAAAGCGAAGCTCCACCTGTCCCGCAAGCTTTTGAGCCGCAGCAGAGTTCACAAGTATTTCCTTCGGCTCATACCGTGCTATTTCATTGAGCGCCTCGTCTGCGCCTTTGATTTCCGTGGTGTATATCTCACCTGTGGAAATATCCGACACCGCAAAGCCGTAAACGTCCTTTTGACTATAAATTACGGCTAAATAATTGTTCGTTTTTTCGTCAAGGAGTTCCTCGTCAATGACTGTTCCCGGTGTTACAACCCTTATCACCTCACGCTTAACAATTCCCTTTGCCGTTTTGGGGTCCTCCACCTGCTCGCAGATTGCAACCTTGTAGCCCTTTTCAATAAGCTTGGCAATATAAACGGAGGCGCTGTGAAAAGGAACGCCGCACATTGGCGCACGTTCCTTAAGTCCGCAGTCTTTACCTGTAAGAGTTATTTCAAGCTCCTTTGACACCTTTACTGCATCGTCAAAAAACATCTCATAAAAATCGCCCAGACGGTAAAATAAAATACTGTCGGGATATTCGTCTTTGGTTTTCAGATATTGTGTCATCATGGGAGTCATCTGCTCTTTTGGCATTTCGGTTTTCTCCTTTATTTGTAAAGTTAGTTTATTAAAAAGCTAAGAATTTAGTGCATATCGGATTTTCTCGGCTGCCGCCGCGTACGTTGGTACGCAAGTGCAGACGAAAAATTCGATAGGTGCAAATTATGAGCTTTTTAGTGACATCCGGAACACGAACTACAATCATGCGTACAGTTCGGGTCCTGTCCTGTGATGTAGAAATTCAAAATCTGATTTACCTGATTTACAAGCGCGTCAAATTCCTTCTTTGCCTCTATATAATTCTTTATCGTTTCAGATTTTGAAATCATATCGTCAAAGGCTTCATTATTCTTCTTTATTGCTTCCTCGCGTGTAATCTTATTGCTCTGCATATCGCGCGCAAGGTTCATTCTCTGCATATTGAATTCCTTTAAAAGCTCCTGAGCATTATCGTCGTTTTCCTGAAGGATTTCCATATTCTTCACATTCTTCATTTCATCGCTTGCCTGAATCATTTCTCCAAGCTCTCTTGTTTTTTCAATTATTTCGTTCATCTTTTTTAATTCCTCTCTTAAATTTTAAAAGCGTTCAGATTGCCGCCTAAGCACACGCCGATGTATCGGTGCAGCGTCAGCAGCACGCATACTCCAATATCATGCAGATGGTTATATGGGCGATTTTAGACTATTTCACCGTTTAAGCTCCATGTGTGAGCTTCCGTAATTTTTACGTTAATATATTTTCCTATAAGGGATTTGTCTCCCTTAAAGTTCACTATCTTTGAACTGTCACATCTGCCTGAAAGAGTTGTTTCGTCGTTCTTGCTTACGCCGTCAACAAGCACTCTTTCAATGCGTCCCACATATGCGTCGTTCTTGCGTTTTGAAATTTCGTTCTGCACCTCAAGAAGTCTGTTGAAATTCGCGTGAATTTCCTCCTCTGTCAGCACAAAATCAAGCTTTGCCGCAGGCGTTCCCTCACGTCTTGAATATATAAATGAGAAAATATTATCAAATTCCACCTTTCTCAATACGTCAAGCGTTTCCTCAAAATCTTCGTTTGTTTCCGTCGGAAAACCTACAATGACATCAGTGGAAAGCGAAATATTCGGAATTTCTTTCTTTACCTTTTCAATCTTTGCAAGGTAATCAGCCTTTGTATATTTTCTGTTCATCTGCTTAAGAATATTGTCTGAGCCTGATTGTACAGGAAGATGCAGTTGCTTGCACACCTTATCACACTCCGCAATCGTGTGTATAAGCTTATCGCTCAAATCCTTCGGGTGCGATGTCATAAAGCGTATACGCTCCACACCCTCAATATCGTTTACCATGCGCATAAGATCTGCAAAGTCAATCTCAATATCCAAATCCTTGCCGTAAGAATTTACATTCTGACCAAGAAGCGCAATCTCGCTGCATCCATTTGCCACAAGCTCCTTAACCTCTGTTAAAACAGCCTCCGGTGTGCGGCTTCTTTCGCGTCCGCGCACATAAGGCACTATACAGTATGAACAGAAATTATTACAGCCATACATAACCGATACCCATGCTTTTTTTGTATCGTCTCGCATAATCGGTATATCCTCTGCGATTGCGCCGTCGCTTGGATTTATATCCACAACGGTCTTTTTTTCGTGCATCGCCTTATATAAAAGCTCGGGCATTTTATACAGCGCATGCGTTCCGAAAACAAGGTCAACATGCTCATGCACGCTCTTTATTTTTTCCGTGATATGCTCCTGCTGCACCATACAGCCGCATACGGCTATAATCATATCGGGACGGCTTTCCTTTATGTGTTTCAGTATTCCCAGTCTGCCGAACACCTTCTGTTCAGCGTTTTCACGCACGGCGCAGGTGTTATAAATAACAACATCCGCCTTGTGACTGTCGTCGGTAAATTCAAAGCCTGCCTCTCTTAACATTCCGCGGATACGCTCGGTGTCATTTTCATTCTGCTGACAGCCGTAGGTTTCAGTAAGAGCAAGCCTTGCGTGTCCGTTCTGTGCGGCATAGCGCATGTTTTCCTCCTTGAGCTTCATTATGAAACTCTGCTGCAAAGCCATCTGCTCTTTTGTAATAAGTTTTGCCATTTACATTTCTCCTAAATTTTAAATCTTACTTATTGTATCATATTTTTCGGCATAATACAACATTAAAATTCATAGTCGCATACGCGTCTTTCAGCCACATACGGGCGCACATACGCTGCGCCTGCGGCCTTGTGGGCAGGGTGATTCTGGTATTCGTTCAAATCCTCAACCGTTTTAAAGGTTGAGACAAGCACCACGTCCGACGCCGCGTCTGAGCCCTCAAAGTTAAGTCCTACCTCTATATCCACCAAAACATCTATTTTATCCTTGAGCGCTTCAAGGTTTTCTTTTATTTCCTTAGCCTTTTCCAGCTTATCCTCACACGGTGCCATTCTCCACATTACTATATGTCTTATCATGTTAATTAACTCCTTTCAAATCAATATTATAATTATACCATTATATTTTAATTTTTTCAATGAAATATGTGGTTTTTATGAAGAATTAGTGGTATAATAAAGAAAGAATTATCTGAAAGGACAGATTATTGTGAAAAAGCTTTTAAAAGCCGCCGCGCTAACGGGCGGAGCATTATTCATCATAAAGGGTATTGACAACAGGCTTGAAGTCACGCATTACAACATCTCATCCGAAAAAATACCTTCCGCCTTTGACGGCTTCAAAATCGTACAGGTGTCGGATTATCACTGTGACAGTGTGCCGGGACTTATAACAGAAATAAAAAACGAAAATCCTGATTTGATAGTTTCCACCGGCGACCTTGCGGACGACAAGGGAGATTATTTTCCCGCTGTACGTCTGTGTGAGCACCTTATAGACATCGCGCCAGTATATGCCGTAACGGGCAACCATGATTTATGGCGCAGTGATTATGAGAAATTTGAAAAGGAAATCTCGGACATAGGCGTTATAACGCTGCACAACGAGCGCGTTATTTTAAAGCACGGCAGCGGCGAAATCGGTCTTTCGGGCATAGACGACCCCTTTGCGCGTAATGCTGTGAAGATTGCGGAGAATATACAGGCTTCTCTTTCTAAGCTTGCGCATTATGACGGATACGATATACTGCTTTTCCACAGAGCAAATCTTTTCGACCAGCTTAAATATCACGGCTTCGACCTTATCCTTGCGGGACATATGCACGGCGGTCAGTTCAGACTGCCCACAGGTCAGGGGATAGTTTCGCCGAAATCAAGCTGGGCAAGCAAAACACCCGTATTTTTCCCGCGGTATGTGGCAGGTCACTACCGCGCGCCGCGCACCGAAATGATTGTAAACCGCGGAATAGGAAATCCTATGATTATACCAAGATTATTCAATCGTCCCGAATTGACGGTTATAACTTTAAATTCACAAAAGGAGAAATAATTATGGAAAACAAAAGACCTCTTAAAACTATTTACACCTGCTTCCCCGGCGGCAGGCACAAGGTACTCACAATGAGTTATGACGACGGCAAAATATTCGACCGTCAGCTTATCGCAATTTTCAACAAGTATGGAATTAAAGGTACATTCCACCTCAATTCCGGACTTATGGGAGTAGATGATGAAAGAATACAGCCCGAAGAAATGAAAGAGCTTTATAAGGGACATGAGGTTTCCTGCCACACCTCCACTCACCCGACAATTGCTCGCTGTCCATTGGATCAGGTCGTACAGCAGGTAATCAAGGACAGGAAGGCGCTTGAGGACGCAATCGGCTATCCTGTGCGCGGTATGAGCTATCCCAACGGTTCATACAACAAGGACATTATAAATCTTCTGCCTGCATGCGGCATTGAATACTGTCGCGTTGTTGGCAACACTGACGATTTTGCATTTCCCGAAAACTTTCTTGAATGGACGTCAACCTGCCACCACAGCCACAACCTTATGGAGAACGCGCATCGATTTGCCGACCTACATAAAACACAGTACCTTTACATGATGTATGTATGGGGACACAGCTATGAATTTGACCGCGACAACATTTGGGACAAGATTGAAGAATTTTGCGAATTTATCGGCGGCAGAGATGACATATGGTACGCCACAAATATTGAAATCGTAGACTACATGAACGCCGCAAAAAATCTGAAATACACCGCTAAAGGCGACAAGGTTTATAACCCAAGTGCCATACCCGTATGGATTGAGGTTAATGGTGAGCATTACGAAATCAAGTCGGGAGAATTAAAAGAAATATGACGGAAAAAGAGCTTTATCCCCCTGTGCATGACCTGTTTGAAAAGCGCGGATACAAGGTCAACGCTGAGGTTAAGGATTGCGACATGACAGCTGTCATGGACGAGGAATTTATAATAGTTGAATTAAAGAAAAATTTATCCGTTGCGCTGCTTGCGCAGGGGCTGAAACGCCAGCGGACAGGCGCGGACGTTTACGTCGCCGTACCGAAGCCGAAGCAGTATTCCTTTAACAAATTCCGCTCCACATTTTCCGTAATAAAAAAGCTGGAACTGGGACTTATATTTGTATCGCTTCGCGGTGAACATTCCTTTGCCGAGATAGTTTTTGAACCAAAGCCCTATAAATCCACCTATAAAAACACCCGCAAGCGCAGGGAAATCATAGAGGAAATAAACGGCAGAACGATTGACACCAACACAGGCGGAGTTACAGGCACAAAGATTGTCACCGCCTATACCGAGAAGTGTATACATATCGCATGTATTCTGGATATGTACGGCGAAATGTCGCCGAAGCAGGTGCGTGACAAGGGCGGCGCGGACAATGCGCAGCTTATACTTTCGCGCAATGTTTTCGGATGGTTTAAAAAGGTGAAAAAGGGCGTGTACGCCATAACCACCGAGGGGCGCAAGGGACTTCTTGAATATCCCGAGCTGGAAAAATATTATACGGAGCTTTTACTGATCGAAAAAAATTCTGCGGAATAATCCGCAGAATTTTTTAATATCTTTTTTTTCTTTTATATTCCTTTGCCATTTTAAGCAGATATTCGCGGTTATTCAGATTGGGATTTATTATAACCTCATCAATAAGCCGTTTCAGCGTATCTCCTATTTCCCTGCCGGGGCGGTAACCGAGGCGGATAAGGTCCTTACCGTTTACGGCAAGATGTGAAACAAGATAGGGCTGTCTTTCCGCAAGTATCTCCTTATAAATCTGGTATGCGCCGTCTATACGCTTTTTCTTTTCCGCAAAATGCTCAGGTTTTTTCGCCATATTATCCGCCGTCTGAAGCTGCATAAGTTTTTCAAACAGCGCCTCTCCCGTGCGCGCCATCATACGCTTTACAGCAGGCTGCGACGGCTCCACTCGTACGTCATGGTTTTCAACAAGCACTGCCACTTCACGGATTGTATCGTTATCCATACGCAGCCTGTGGAGCAAATCCACCGCAAGCTTACAGCTTTCCCTGTGATGTCCGTAAAAATGAATTATCCCGTTTGAATCAGTGCTGGAGCAGCACGGCTTTCCTATATCGTGCATAAGCGCAGCCCACCGCAGTACCATATCGGGCGGTGTGTTTTTTACTGTGTTCATTATATGCTCACCCACGTCGTATATGTGGTATTTGTTCCTCTGCGGTTCACCGAAGCACTGTTCAAGCTCCGGCATAATATACTGCAATAATCCGCACTCATGCAGCTTCCTTATATAATCAGGATTTTCAGAAAGGAGAATTTTATTCAGTTCCTCTAAAATTCTCTCACTGCTTACCTTTTTAATAAGGACCGCGCATTTTTTTATAGCTTTCCATGTACCGTCCTCTATTTTAAACGAAAGCGCTGCGCTGAATCTGACCGCGCGCAGCATTCTCAGCGCATCCTCCTTAAAACGACGCATGGGGTCGCCCACGCACCTTATTAGTCCGCGCTCAATGTCTTTTTGTCCGTCAAAACAATCAAGTATACCCGTTTCAGGACTGTACATCATTGCATTTATAGTAAAGTCGCGCCTTGCACAGTCCTCCCGCGCGTCATCAACAAAGCTTACACTTCCGGGATGTCTGCCATCTGTATATTCACCGTCGCGCCGGAATGTTGTAATCTCATAGCCTGTCTTGTTTTCCACCACGGTAACAGTGCCGTGCTTTATCCCCGTATCAATCGTGCGTGGAAAAATCCCCTTTATATCGGAGGGTCTTGCGTTCGTGGCAATATCATAGTCATGGGGAGTTTTTTCCATAAGTATATCCCTTACGGCGCCACCCGCAACAAACGCCGAAAAGCCGCCCTCATTAAGCCTGCTTAAAATATTAATAACACTGTCAGGCAGCTTCATTTCTATAACACCTCCCGCATAATTTACTACAAAAATTATAAATCCAAGTTGTGACACCTGTCAATAGAAAATTCCGTAATGTAAATTGAATGTAATATGTTGTATTTTCCTGTCTTGTGAGATTGACTTTTTTAATAAAATAGTGTATATTTATATTAAGTATATATCGATAAAGGAGGTCCGGATATGGAACGAAATACCGACACAAGACAAATGAAATACGAGGCTTTGAGAGCAGTTGCCGAGCTTGCTTTCAAGGACAATCTCACAGACGAAACTATTGATAACATTCCTTTCAAAATTATACCTACCGCAACGCCGCGTTTCCGCTGCTGCGTATACAAGGAAAGAGAAATTATCAGACAGAGAGTCCGCCTCGCTATGGGCAAGCCTCCGCTTCCCACGCACAATGTGGAGAATATTGAGGTTAAGAACAACACCATTCAGGTTATACCCGCAGCATGCGAGGGATGTCCGATTAACCGTTTCCAGGTTACTGAAAACTGTCAGAAATGTATGGCTAAAGCCTGTCAGAGAGCCTGTGCTTTCGGCGCGATTTCAATCACAGGACGCGGCGCATACATAGACCAAACAAAGTGCCGCGAGTGTGGAAAATGCGCGGAAGCCTGTCCTTATCATGCTATTGCCGACCTTATGCGTCCATGCAAAAGAAGCTGCGATGTGGGCGCTATCACCATCGGCGGTGACAGACTTGCTACTATTGATGAGAATAAATGTGTGAGCTGCGGACACTGCGCGGCTGCCTGTCCGTTCGGAGCTATTTCGGATATGTCGCAGATAACAACAATTATTGAAAAAATAAACGACAAGGACACAAAGGTTGTGGCAATCCCTGCCCCGGCTGTTGAGGGTCAGTTCGGACCCGAAGCGACGATCGGCAGAATGATTACAGCGCTCAAGGAGCTTGGCTTTGACGATGTGGTTGAGGTTGCTCTCGGTGCGGACGCCGTTGCCTACAACGAGGCTAAGGAGCTTATCGAAAATCATGAAAAGGGCGAAAAAATGACAACCTCCTGCTGTCCTGCATTCGTAACTCTTATTCGAAAGCACTACCCGAAGCTTGTGGATAAGATGTCTAATACAGTTTCACCGATGGTTGCAACCGTAAGATGGATTAGAGAAAATATGCCCGGCGCATATATTGTATTCATTGGTCCATGTATGGCAAAAAAGGAAGAAGCAAAATTCGGTGTTGAGGGAAGTCCTGACGCTGTTATGACATTTGAAGAGCTTAACGCGCTGTTTGACGCAAGAAGAATTGACCCCTCAAACTGTCAGGAAACACCGACAGAAGCTACCTCTTACGGCAGACGCTTCTCAGGAGCAGGCGGCGTAAGCGAAGCAGTTATGAAAGCTGTAGCGGAAATGGGCTGTACTGACCCGATTAAGGCAAAAGGCTGCAGCGGTCTTAAGGAATGTAAGGTTGCGCTTGCAATGCTGAATGTGAACAAGCTGCCTGAGGATATTATCGAGGGTATGGCTTGCGAGGGTGGCTGTATGGCTGGTCCGGGTTCTGTTGCGCCGATTGCGCAGCTGCGCGCGGCAAGAATGAAGAAGATTAAAGGCAAGGAAGGTGACAACATCACCGAAATGCTTACTAATCACGACTTTATGAAAGTGGATATGGAACGCGAACAGGCGGAAGAATAACAAATGTATACTGTACCACAGACCTATGTCTGTGGTATTTTTTTACTTTAGGACAAAATCTGTACTATTATCATATTGCAAATCTCCCCTATTCAGGACTAAACTCACAAGAAAAGATTTTTATCACCCAAATGTTGACTTTTATCCAAAAAAATGATAGACTTATATAAACATTCAGACACATGATGATAAGGAGTAATTGCATGGATAAAAAGTGTGAAGATTTTTGCAAAAAAAATGGAATATCATTTGAAGATATTATGTATATTGACAGAATGGGCAAAAAAGGAGCTATTCATCTGCTTGGCGGAAGAACTGTTATGACATACATTTCATCCAAAACACTTGTGAATGCGATTACTGATTTTACAGGTGAAGCGCCTATTAATGTAAATAAGGGAATATATCTGTACGAAAGGTATATTGCAAAGGTAGAAAACGGAAATTACATCATGACAGACGGCGCAGTGTTCAAAGGAAGGGTCAGAACCCCGGGAGAGCACAAGAAAAATGCGCAGAAAGTTCTGCAAGCCACCCTGCATACGCCGTATATATATCCTCAGAATATACGCGAGCGTTTTTCCTGCGTTGATGATATGCCCATAGCTTTTTGTATAATAGAGCTTGTTTTCAACGAAGACGGACGCGGAATTGATTTTATTTTCCGCTACTGCAATAAGGAAATGGCAGTAATAGAGGGTGTACCAGTTGAGGAAATGATAGACAAATCATTTTATGAAGTGTTTGACAACGGTGACAAAAAATGGCTTGTAACCTATGCTGATGTAGCCTTAAACGGAGGACAAAGAGAAATCCGCAGTTTCAGTCCCGAAATAGGAAAATATTTATGTATCAGATGTTTTCAGCCCGAGGAAGGATATTGCGCCTGTATTCTGACCGAGGAGGAAAAATAATATATAGTCCGAAAAGGTAATTAATATTATTAAGATATTAGCTATGAAAAAAAACAAATTAGACCTACGTTTAAAAAGAAAACTTCTGTTTTGGCAGATATTTATAATAGGCTTTGCAGTATTGTTCATCGGTATATCATCGTTTTATATGTATCTTGACAAAAGGCAGAACGAGTCAGACTGGACTGATTATCTTGAAGAAGCATGCGATTATTCCGATGAGGAAAGACAGCTTATGAAAAACGCAGTCAGCGTATCCGTCGGTACATATATCGAAAGTCTTGAAAATGTAGACATTAAAAACTCTCAATATACTGTTACCTTTAAGCCTTGTGCCGGACGCACTGCACGCCGGACTTCTCGAATTTATAAATATATGGGGAATTTACACGATAATCATCACGACAATTGTAATTATGCACATAAATCAAGTCCGCCGCGAACGCGGCTCTGAAGCTGATTTATTCGGCAAGGTCATGTTCTACACCATTCTTGTAACGACCGCCGCAGGACACATTATACTGCCCCTTGCCGCATATTCATTTCATTAACAGACATTCAAAAAGCCGTAAAGTATTTTTTACTTTACGGCTTTTCTATGTTTATCTGCTTAAATTATACTAATTTATCACCGAAGCAATCAGCGAGCCATCTTCTGAAACGGCTTTATAAATAACCTCTACAGGCGTCGGTGTTTCTTCTGCAGCCTTAATTAGCTTGATTTCATCCGCGTGAACTCCGTCCTTGTATTCAGCCGAAACAATCTCCACAGTATCACCAAGATTTTCGGCGTTGCCGTCTATTTTGGTTTCTCCGTCAATAGAATACTTGTAAACAGTACCGTCATTAGCCGTAATAGCTACCGAAAACTGCTCAAGACCTGTCAGAACTCCGCTCTTATTTACTGTCTTTGCTCCGCAGACGCTTAAGGATACTGCCACCGCTGCCGCAGAAAGAACTGCAATTACCGACTTTTTCATATTTCAGTCTCCTTTGTTAATGGATTTCACAAGATTAAGTCTTACACTTTCGTTAATTATATTATAACATTATACCATTTAAAAATCAACATATTTAGATAATAATCCTATAACTATTTTAAAAATATATTATTATACAATTTTACGTGATTAAGTTCAGAAAAATTGATTATTGCGCAAGATGTTATATTGAGAGTATCTGACACATCGTTTACCTGCTTTTATCCTGACGTTCCAACGCAAAAAAAATCTTGAAATCAAGCGTTTAAAGCTTAATTTCAAGAGCTTTTTGTAAACTATTTTTTAGAAGCCATTCTATCACAGCCTCTTTATCCGTTAATTAGTTCTGGTCCTTACCCACATACTGTGAGCTTCCGAGTCCAAGGATAAGCATGAAAATCGGGGTTAATAAAATAAGACCTATTGTGTAACCAACTCCGTGACCATATGCCTTTGAAAGCTTGTACATCTGCATAATTTCAATAACTATACCAACAATCAGCAGCAAAGCTCCTATAACCGTTGCCACATCAGAACCGATTGAATAGAATATGCATGAAGCGATACTTACAACAAGCGTAATCCAGAACATCATTGGCTTCCATGATATCTTGTATAGTATGTAACTGTTATATATAGGTATAATTGACTTCCATCCTGCTTCTCCTGCCTTTGTATACAGTTTCCACTGAGCTATAACCAACAGAACATAGTAGATTATACTGATTACTACAAGAGCACCCAACGAGCCTAAAGCCAAAGCTATAATTCCTGTATCTGACATTTTATAATCCTCCTTTCTTAATAATTACATCTTACTGTTATTCTTAAAATAACATTTTATGTATGGTTATTATACCATAGGTACTTTCTTCCTGTCAACAATGACACATAAGTGTAATATTAATGAAAGAAATTCTGTACATTATATATATTAATATAAAACTTATATTCTTCTCTTTATCTTGATTTGGATGTTTTTTTCATGTATAATGAAATATATAGAAAACAAACGGAGGTACGGATATGGATAATAAAACCTATATAGCAATTGATTTAAAATCATTTTACGCCTCTGTTGAGTGTGTGGAAAGAGGACTTGACCCGCTAACCACCAATCTTGTAGTTGCTGATTCAAGCAGAACCGAGAAAACCATATGCCTTGCAGTATCACCATCGCTGAAATCCTATGGCATACCGGGACGCGCCAGACTGTTTGAAGTAGTGCAAAAAATTAAGGAAGTCAACAGTCACAGGCAAAGTAAAGTGCCCGGGCGTGTTCTCAAAGGCTCTTCATATAACGACACAGAACTAAAAAATACCCCTGAATTAGCAGTTTCATATATCACCGCTCCGCCGCGCATGGCGCATTATATGAAATACAGTACTCAGATTTATAATATTTATTTAAAATATATCGCTCCCGAGGATATACACGTTTACTCCATAGACGAGGTGTTTATTGACGTGACAGGCTATTTGAATACATACAGGCTTTCTGCGCATGAACTGACAATGAAAATCATACAGGACGTGCTGAAAACTACGGGTATCACTGCAACTGCCGGAATAGGCACAAATATGTATTTAGCCAAAATTGCCATGGATATTGTCGCGAAGCACGTTGAGCCTGACAAGGACGGTGTACGTATTGCAGAATTGGATGAAATGTCCTATCGCAGACTTCTGTGGAATCACAGGCCACTAACAGATTTCTGGCGTGTCGGCAGAGGATATTCAAAAAAATTAGAACAGCACGGTTTATTCACTATGGGAGATATTGCCAGATGTTCCATCGGCAGGAAAACCGATTATTATAATGAAGATTTGCTGTATAAGCTGTTCGGAATAAATGCAGAACTTTTGATTGACCATGCGTGGGGCTGGGAACCCTGCACTATGGCAAACATTAAAGCATATAAGCCGAGCAATAACAGTATAGGTTCGGGACAGGTACTGCATTGTCCGTATGATTTTGATAAGGCAAAGCTGATTATACGGGAAATGACCGATTTGCTTGTGCTTGATCTGGTGGACAAGGGACTTGTGACAGACCAGATTGTATTAACTGTAGGGTATGATATCGAAAATCTGAATGACCCCGAAAAACGCAAGGCATATAAGGGTGCGATCACTACCGACTATTACGGACGTAAAATACCCAAGCACGCACACGGAACCGCAAATCTCGGTCAGCAAACTTCTTCCACAAAATTGATAATCGGAGCCGTAATGGAGCTGTATGACAGAATTGTCAATCCTGATATGCTTATAAGGCGCGTTAATATAGTAGCGAACCACGTTGTTGACGAAAGCGCAATTACTCAGAAATCCGCATTTGAACAGCTTGATTTGTTTACGGATTATGATGCCTTGCAGCAGCAACGCGCAGCCGAGGAAAAGGCGCGCAAAAATGAAAAGAATATGCAGCATGCAATTCTAGATATAAAGAAGAAGTTTGGTAAAAATGCGATAATGAAGGGTATGAACCTTGAAGAAGGAGCCACAACCATTGAACGCAATAATCAGATTGGCGGTCATAAGGCATAGGAGGATATAATGGATAATAAATTTGACAGTTCTCATAAATATGATGATATTATAAATCTTCCCCACCACGTTTCATTGACTCATCCTCACATGCCGCTGATTGACCGTGCGGCTCAGTTCTCACCAT
>JBJEIU010000047.1:0-4436 GCA_051877355.1 Hominilimicola sp. | reverse complement strand
ATCTTGACAGCGTAGGCAACAGACAGATTGAAACGATTGCGGAAAACTATGTTTCATCGCTTAACGCGATCAAGATTTCCGCGCGCGGATACCACTTCTTTGTCCCTAAGCAGCAGATGTATAAAATTTAACTGCTGGAGGACTTTATGGAAGAGCTTAACGGTATGAATTTGTATGAGCCTGTCGGTAAAAATGTCCGCAGAGAGATAAGCATAAACTCTATGTACGTCGCTGACGATGAGAAGCAGCGCAAAAAGATGGCGGTTGAGTTTTATCTGGATATGGCGAAGCAGATACAGGATTATCAGGAACGCATTGACAAATTGATTAAATCCGGAAGCGAGAGCAACGCTATTTTAACGCGCTGGCTGAATAAGGTGCGCACGCTGGAGGATAAAAGATACGAATACGAAACCATATTGAAGCAAAAGCTTGACGATATGGATTCGGAGTTCGACTATCTCAGATCGCTTTGTGATGAGTACAGACTGCGCGTGAATTCAAAAATCAGATATAAGGCAGCGTAAATTAAAAATTTTTATTACATAATGGGAAAGAAGGTTTATTATGAAAAGACACGCAGTATTAAAGCGCGGAGAAATCTATAATAATAAGTACGGCGGCAGATATAAGTGCCTTGACGCTTATGAAAATGGGGACGCTAAAATGATAAACATTGACAGTGGTTGGTGTTTTGATGCTAATTGCGTCACGCTATATGATGACGGCACCATTGAGTGGGATTTTTCCACTCATGGCAAATTTGTGAATAAAGGAGAATACATATGATAAAGACAAATCAAATATAGAAAATGTGATGCAAAATGAATGACGGTTTAAAAAATTATAAAAATGTATATACAATACCACCTACAAAAATTTTTGTAGGTGGTATTTTTTGTTTCTTTATCTAACAAAATGTAGAAATGCTTTAGTATACTTACATCGTTCCACTCCTTTGTGATGAAGGGTTAAAGGTGTACTCCCTTTATTTTAAGTGGTGGATTTTGAATTTTATTTTAGATTGAAATTTTAACAGAAATATGTTATGCTATATTAAATAACAATCTATGAATTGAAACATATCATTTCAGGTGGATGACTGACAATCCGGAAACGGGGGTTTATATGGATTTAACATTGATGTCGCAGGAGGAATACACTCACATAGCCGATAGCTGTATGACGGCGGATGAAGCGTTTGAGTACATGAGTAAAACATTGCCAATGCGCACCTTCGGCGAGGTAATGACGCAGTTTGGGGATGGTTTGGATTTAAAAAGGATACTGACTGACGCGCTTTTAGAATATTCACCGAATACAAGCCGCGACAGTGTTTCAAGAAAGGTTCGCGGCTGGCTTAGCGGCAAGTACGAGCCATCCGACCGCGAGACGTATCTGCAAATATGCTTTGCCTTAAAGCTTAGCGAGGAAAAAGCGCAGGATTTTTTATGCTACTGTTCCGACTGCGGCTTTCATTACAGAAATCCGCGCGAACTGACATACTCGTTTGCGCTGAGGTTGGGAATGGGTTATTTTGAAGCGGTTGATTTATATAATTCTCTGCCCGCGCTGCCCGAAGCAGACGGCGGAGAAGCCGTGTATACCGAGCAGATATATAATGAGTTTTACGAAATATCGACAGTTGACGAGTTTAAACGCTTTTATGCCGACAATATAAATAAGCTTGGCGTGCTACATAATACGGCGTATAAGTATTTCACGATCTTTATACAATGCTTACGCGATCCTGACGCATCGCGGCGGGACTTACTCGGGAACGATGCTGCGGAGTCGGAGAGATTCTCGGTAGAGGAAATAACCGATAAGTACCTTCGTATGAATGTGCCGTCCGAGAGGGCGAGCAGTAAATATACATATATTCAGAAAATGATTAAAAAATACTGGCCGTCCGCGACAAGCGTAAAAAATATGTTAAGCCGCATGGAGGACGTCACGAGAAAATCGCTTATTCTGCTCTACCTCATAACAGAGGGAATTGCTCCCGAAGTGAATTACGATTTCGTAATCGGAGACGAGCTTACTCCTTCGGAGCGGTTCGGCGAGCATTACGACAGGCTTTGCATAATGCTTACCGACTGCGGAATGGCTCTGCCCGACCCTCGCAATGTCTTTGACTGGGCGGCGCTGTACGCTGTGAAAATGAACAACTCGGAGGAAATCCGCGATGAAATGCAGGAACTTATGAGCAGAATTTTTGCGGAAGGGAATTTGACGGACTGATTTTTTTCTATGATAAAATACTTTTACTCAATCAGATATGCAGAGTATAAGTATTATTCACAGGAGGATAGTTATGTACGATAACAGAGAGCCGATAAAAAATGGCGGAATAATATTGCATAACGGAATAAATCTGCATGTTACGGAGCTTATCGGACGCGGCGGAAACGCGCTTGTGTATAAGGCGGAATACAGCGACTCGCTTATCGGCGGCGGAGTTCATATATGTGTTGTAAAGGAGTTGTTTCCGCTTCATCCAAAAGGCGGAGTTTATCGTGACGAAGATGGACGCGTCCGTTATGATGGCGCAGAGGATTTTTTTGAGGCGCATAAGCAAAGCTTCATAAGCGGTAATAAGGTGCATCTTGACATTCTCAAAAGCGAGCCCGACAGCGTCGGCGCTAATTTTGACTCGTTTGAGGAGAACAATACGGTGTATTCCGTACTCGGTTTAAATTCTGTATGTACGCTCAGGCAAAAACGCGGTGATTTTAAAAATCTTTTGGAAATTCTTCAGGTTATAATTAAGCTGCTGAAAGCAGTTTGCGTGTTTCACAATCATCATATTCTCCATCTTGATATAAGTCCCGATAATGTTATTTTGTCACAGTCAAATGGTGAGGAGAGAGTATTGCTCATTGATTTTAACGGCAGCGGCGGCGAGTGTATGAGCGTAAATCCACAGTATTCCGCGCCGGAAATAAAGCTTGGCAGACAAAACGATATATCGGAAGCATCAGACATATTTTCAATCTGCGCGGTATTTGTGTATCTTATAAGCGGACAGGATTTTGTGTATGCGGCATTAAACCTTAATGAACTTAAAAACTCAGAAATTCTCAAAGACGCTCCGCAGACGGCGGTAAGCTGTCTTTTGGGAATACTCGCCAAAGGATTGCGTTCAAGACCTTCGCTGAGATTTAGTTCGGTATATGAAATACTTGACGCCTGTTATGAACTGCAAAACAGGCTTGATAATATCGGAATTACCCATGCAAGTCTGTGGGAGGCAAGCCGTATTATGCGCGGCTCGTCGGAAAAGGAGCTTTTAGATAATAATATCTCGTCAGGTGGAAAAATAATTTCATCACGGCAGATATTCACGCTCGGAAATACTGTGCTTACAGGCGAGGGCGGCATAGGAAAGACAACGCTTTATAAACAGCTTTGGTATAAAAATACGAGCATATATTCGCATAACGAGTCTGTAAGCTTTTTTGTTCCGCTCAATAAATACGACGGCAAGACGGACTTTATCAAGCGTTATATTGTTTCAAAAATAAAATTCGGCGGCGGAATATCGACTGTTTCGGACGCGGTTAAAAGGCTTACGGAGCTTATGAGCGAAAATAAGCCGTTTATGCAGCTTATGCTTGACGGCTTCAATGAAATGTCCGCAGACGGTGATATAATCCGTGAGATTGACGAGCTTGGCAAAATGCCGGGCGTTACCGTGTCGGTATCGGCGAGAGCGGATACTCTGACGGATTATTTAAAGGACTTTACAACCGTGTCGCTTATGCCGCTGGAGGGCGGACAGGTATGTGAATATCTTAATATGCGCGGCATTGCTTATCCCGATGATGAAGGGCTTGCACGGCTTTTAACAAATCCGCTTATGCTGACGTTGTATTGCAGGTCAGAAACAGTATTTCAAAAAAGCGCGGACATTAAAAAGGCGGTTACAACTCGGGAGGAGATAATATGCCGGTATCTGGAAAGTATACTTGAAGCGCGCAGACAAACCGCGCCGGAGGATGATGAGGGACAGACAAGACTCAAATATATTTTGAAATTTTTGTTTCCCGCGCTTTGCGCAAAAGCAAATAAACGCTCAACGCTTGATTTTAACGCGGTACGCGATATTTGCAAAAAGGATTTCAGGCGGATAAAATCACGCGCGTTTTCCTGTGAATTTAAAGAGTTTTCGGGAAAATCAAAAGAAATTCTCGGTGGAGCGAAAAACGCGGAGGAATGGATGAATATTGCTTTTAATTCTCTTCTGCTGCGTGATACCGCGCTTATGGTAAGCGAGGGTGATATTTATTACCCGCTTCATATGAATTTTTCGGAGTGCCTTTCGTCTGTTCACAAACAGAATATAAGGCGGTACAGAAACGCTGCGTTCGGTATACGTGTACCGATTACGGCAGCCGTGCTTGCGGCGTGCTTATGCGCGTCGGCGATTACAT